>DAOULD010000006.1:0-21649 GCA_034420635.1 Anaerolineae bacterium
ACAGCTGCTGCAATAGCAAAATAAAAGACACGAAAAACACAAAGTTTTTTCTTGAAATCTCTGTGCGCTCTGTGCCTCTGTGGTGAATCCGTACGTAGAACCCGTCAAAGGGCGATGCGCTTTTGTAGTTCCTAGAGCATTCTGCCAAAATACTGAAATACACCCGAAAATGACAAACGCTTGACACAAGCGGCGGGAGGCGCTAGCATTATCAAATGAAAGACTGTGAACCAGAGTAGTACGCGTCGTCGCGGTGTACAGAGAATCGCTAGTAGCTGTGAATGCGAGACAACCAGCGATGCGGAATGGACTGGGGAGTTGCGCGGGTGAAAGGGAAAACCGAGTAGCTTGCGACGGTGAGCGCTCCGTTATCTAGGCGCGGGATATCGATCGTATGGTCTGTATCCGCAGAGTGATCTGCCCTGGGCAGGTAATCAAGGTGGCACCGCGGGAACCCTTCTCGTCCTTGAATGGATGATTCGGGTTTTTTTGATTTTAGGGGAGGCTGCCAATGCTGAATGCGACAGACCTGGCGCGACAAGACATTCGACCGACGCGCGAAGAAATCTACGCATACTTTGAAAAGGGCGACCACGTGCCGGTCTATCGCACGCTGCTTGCGGATTTGGAAACGCCGGTCAGCGTTTATATGAATTTGAAAGAGGCGGGCAAACCGGCATTCTTGCTGGAGAGCGTCGAAGGCGGCGAGCAAGCCGGACGTTATTCCTTTATTGGCGTGAATCCCAAGGGTGTGCTGGTCGTCAAGGACAATATGGTTCACTTCGAGCGCGATGGGCGGAAGACGAGCTATCCCATTCCCGCGGGCCAAGACCCGCTGCATGTCGTCAAGGCTCACTTTGAGAACGTGAATCCGGTGCCGCTTGAAGGATTGCCTCGCCTGGTCGGCGGCGCGGTCGGCTATATGTCCTACGATATCGTGCGTTATTTCGAGGATTTGCCAGCGACCGCGTCTGATGACCTGCGCGTGCCAACGGTGGCTTTCATGCTGCCGGATACGCTGGTCATATTCGATCGCGTCAAACATCAATTGATCGTGCTGGCAAACGCGCATAACATCGGCGATCCTGACGCCGCCTACGACCGAGCGATCGCCAGCATTGATCAGATCGTTGAAGCATTGGCGCGGCCGATGGAACATCACGCTTACCTGGCGCCAGCGGGCATCCACTACGGGGACCTCGTTTCCAACGTTGAACAACATGTCTACGAAGACCAAGTCCGCAAGGCGAAAGAATACATCCGTGACGGCGACGCCTTCCAAATCGTGCTGGCGCAGCGCTTCAGTCGGCAGACGTCAGCCACTCCCTTGCAGATTTATCGCGCCTTGCGCGCGACCAATCCATCACCTTATATGTTTTTGCTGGAATTCAGCGACGACTTGAACCTGGTTGGCGCATCGCCGGAGATGCTCGTGCGCCTGGAAGATGGCATCGCCTACAATCGACCGCTGGCGGGAACACGGCGGCGCGGCAGCAACGAGCAAGAAGATTTGGAACTGGAGGAAGAACTGATAAACGATCCCAAAGAGCGGGCAGAACATGTGATGCTGGTCGATTTGGGACGTAATGATCTGGGCCGCGTTTGCGATTATGGCACTGTCAAAGTGACCAAGATGATGTATATCGAACGCTACTCGCATGTGATGCATATCGTAAGCCAGGTCGAGGGGGTGATCCGCCAGAATATGGACGCATTCGACTTGCTGCGGGCGACCTTCCCTGCCGGGACCCTCAGCGGCGCGCCGAAAGTGCGAGCGATGGAGATCATCGAAGAGTTGGAAGAGACGCGGCGCGGTCCCTACGGCGGGGCGGTTGGTTACTTCAGTTTCGACGGCTCGATGGATATGTGCATCACTATCCGTACCTTGCTGATGCAAAACGGAACTATCAGTGTGCAGGCGGGCGGCGGGATTGTCGCCGATAGCGATCCTACAGCCGAATACTACGAGACTATCAACAAAGCGAAAGCGGTTTTCGAAGCGGTCAAATATGCCGAAGAAGGGCTGATGTGATGTCTGACGTCCGTGACGCGCGGGATTGGGCTTATTTTGAAGGGAAGCGAAGATGATCCTGGTGATCGACAATTACGACAGTTTTACCTACAACATCGTTCAAGAATTAGGCGAGTTGGGCGCGGAGTTGACAGTTTATCGCAACGACAAAATCACCGTTGACGAGATACGCGCTCTGAAGCCGGATCGTATCGTGATCTCCCCGGGTCCCGGCTACCCCTTGGACGCGGGAGTCTCGCTGGAATTGATTCGGGAGTTGGGGGCGGAGGTTCCCACCCTGGGCGTTTGCCTGGGGCATCAGGCGATCGGCGAAGCCTATGGCGGGGTGGTCGTTCACGCGCCGGAATTGATGCATGGCAAGACCAGCATGATCTATCACCGGGGCGACACGATCTTCGGCGACATTCCCGATCCCTTCGAGGCGACGCGCTATCACAGCTTGATCGTGGAAGAAGAGAGCCTGCCCGACTGCTTGATGATCACCGCGCGGTCGGCCAGCGGCGAAATCATGGGAATCCGACACAAGCAGCATCCGGTGATCGGCGTACAGTTTCACCCTGAAAGTATCTTGACGACTTACGGCATGAAAATGCTGGGCAATTTCATGCAATTCCAACCCTTGCAGACGATCGAACAATAGACGGATAAGAGGTGCCGACATGGCGACGAGAACAATGATAAACATCGTGAACGCAATTGACGGGCTGAGTCGATTTGCGAATTTGCAACCCGACGAAGCCAAGATGGTCATGCTCCAGATTATGAACGGCGGCGCCAGCGATGCGCAGATTGGCGCCTATTTGATGGCTCTGCGCATGAAAGGCGAAACCATAGAGGAGATTACCGGCAGCGCCCGCGCCATGCGCGCGGCAGCCAGCACGGTCCCGACGAATGTCGACGGCGATCTTCTGGATACCTGTGGAACCGGCGGCGACAAGTCTGGCACCTTCAATATCAGCACCACGGTGGCTTTTGTAGCCGCCGCCGCCGGGATTCCTGTCGCCAAACACGGCAATCGCGCGGCCAGCAGCAAATGCGGCAGCGCGGATGTCTTGGCGGAGTTGGGACTTAATCTCGATCTGAGCCCGGCGCAAGTTGGAAAATGCATCGACGAGATAGGCATCGGCTTCCTGTTCGCGGTCAAGCTGCACCCCGCCATGCGCTACGCGATTGGACCGCGGCGGGAATTGGGCATCCGTACCATCTTCAACATCCTCGGTCCCTTGACCAATCCGGCCGGGGCGCAACGACAACTGATGGGCGTCTTTGCGCCGGAACTGACCGATCTCCTGGCGCAAGTGCTGCGCGCCCTGGGCTCGAAATCGGCGATGGTGGTGAATGGCTATGGCGGCTTGGACGAATTGACCACGACGGGTCCCAATCGCATCAGTTATTTGCAAGAAGACGGCAAGATCGAGCACATTGACGTCGACCCGACCGATCTTGGATTCCATGCCGCCCACATCACCGACCTGAAAGGCGATGACGCGCCGACCAACGCCGCCATCCTTCGCTCGGTGCTGTCCGGAGACGATAGCGGCGCCAAACGCGACGTTGTACTGCTCAATGCCGGGGCTGCCATCATGGCTGCCGGCAGGACCGCTTCCATTGCCGAGGGCATTGAGGTGGCGCGGGAAGCAATTGACAGCGGCAAAGCCCTCGGGAAACTTGATCAGCTAATCGCATTGAGTCAAAGCCTGGCTTCATGACTGCGCCCTTTGTCACGACTGACACGGTCCTGGACCGGATCCTCGCCAGAAAAGTCGAGGAAGTTGCTCAACGCAAGTCCGAAACTTCGCTCGCAGCGCTGCGAGCCGAGTCGGAAGCTCTTCCTTTCCCGCCGCGCGACATGGTCGCCGCCTTGCGAAAGGAAGAGATCGCCCTGATTGCCGAGGTTAAACGCGCCTCGCCGAGCAAGGGCTTGCTGACGGATGACTTCGCTCCGGTGATGCTCGCGGCAACTTACGCCTTTAACGGCGCGGCAGCGATATCTGTCTTGACCGACGCCGACTTTTTCATGGGCAGCCTGCGCTATCTGCGCGCTGTGCGGGATGCGGTAGACCTTCCGCTCCTGCGCAAGGACTTCGTCATTGATCCCTTTCAAGTTTACGAGGCGCGGGCGGCTGGGGCTGATACCGTCTTGTTGATTGTCGCGGCGCTTTCCGACTTGCAATTGGGGGAGCTTCACGCGCTGACGCATGATTGCGGCATGTCCGCCCTGGTCGAGGTGCATAACGAGGTCGAGATGGAACGCGCTTTGAGGCTCGACGCCAAACTGATCGGCATCAACAATCGCGATTTGAAGACATTCAACGTGGACCTGGAGACGACCGCGCGACTGGCCGGTATGGTGGACGACGACGTGGTTCTGGTGGCGGAAAGCGGCATCCGCGATGCCGCCGATGCGCGGACGATGGGCGCGTTTGGCGCGCGGGCGATATTGGTTGGCGAATCGCTGGTGAAAGCGCCGGATATGGTGAGCATGGCGCGTGAATTGAGCGAACAAAGTCGAGGCGCCGATGGCTAAAGTCAAAGTCTGCGGGATCCGGTCCTACCAAAACGCGCTGATGGTAGCCGAAGCCGGCGCCGATCTGATCGGTTTGAACTTCTATCCTGAATCGCCTCGATTCATTGACGCGGAAGCCGCGAGCGATCTTGTCAAGCGGCTGCGCGCGAGGCTCGGCGATCAGTGCCCGGTTTTGGTCGGCGTTTTTGTCAATGAGCCGGCAGATCGAGTGCGCGAGACTGTCGCCTCAGTCGACCTTGATTACGCTCAGCTAAGCGGCGATGAACGCCCGGAAACACTGGAGGAATTGGGCGGAATCGCCTTCAAGGGGATTCGTCCCAAGACCGCGGAAGACGCGCTTGTGGACGCCGGTCGCTATGTGAATGCAATAACGGCGGATGGACGGGGACCGTCATTGTTGTTGGACGCCTTCAATCCGAGTTTATATGGCGGCACTGGAGAAACAGCGGCGGTTGACGTGGCGCTGGCGCTGCGGGATGCGGCGCCGCGGCTGATGCTGGCGGGCGGGTTGAATCCACAGAATGTCGCCGAGCGAGTGCGGGCGATACGCCCCTGGGCTGTGGATGTCGCCAGCGGCGTGGAAGCGGGGATACCTGGAGTCAAAGACGAAGACAAGGTTCGCGCCTTCATCACGCAAGTCAGGAACGCGGAATGAGCGAACAGTTCGACATCTATGACGAAGCCTTGCGTCACATTGGCGTCAAATCGCGCGGGGCAGTGCATAGAGATGGCGACTGGCATCAGGTCTTTCATTGCTGGGTGATCGGGCGCGAGCGCGATGGCGGCGAATTCGTGATTTTGCAAATACGCAACCACGACAAGGATATGTACCCCGGTAAAGTAGATATAAGCGCGGCCGGGCACTTGGAGGCGGGTGAAAGCGTGGCTGACGGCGTACGGGAAATCGAAGAAGAGTTGGGCTTGCGCGTCAAGTTCGAGAATCTGGTTCCACTGGGGCGCCGCCTGGGCATATCGCGCTACCGCGAGATGGTGGACTGTCAAATCTGTCATGTTTTCCTTTACGAATGGTGTCAGCCCCTGGCGGACTACAACTATAGAAAAGAAGAAATAGCGGGACTATTGAAGTTGCCGCTTGATACGGGACTGAGCTTGCTGTCGGGTGAAGTCGACAATGTGATGGTCGATGCGGTCGGATTGGCTGCGGATCGCGTGACGATTGGCGCTGACGACTTCATACCGAGCGTCGATCATTACGCCCTGAAAACGCTGATCCTGGCGAAGAGATATTTTGCCGGAGAAAAGCATTTATACATTTGACCGAGGATGCGCGAAAATGACAGAACTTTATATACGTAGGGACCTCACTGACCTGCCGGATGCGCGCGGCTATTTCGGCGAATTCGGCGGGCGCTTCGTGCCGGAAACGATCATTCCCGCCCTTGACGAGTTGGAGGGCGCTTACGCCGATGCGATCGCTGAGCCCTCCTTTCATGCTGAGCTCGCCCATCTCCAGCGCACTTATACCGGACGCCCGACGCCCGTCAGCTATGCGCGACGCTTGAGCGAGCGGCTCGGCGGCGCGCAGATCTACCTCAAGCGCGAGGACCTTGCCCATACCGGCGCGCACAAGATCAACAACGCCCTGGGACAAGGATTGCTCGCGAAGCGCATGGGCAAACGGCGTATCATAGCCGAGACTGGCGCCGGACAACATGGCGTGGGCACGGCGACCGCCATGGCTTTGCTCGGTCTGGAATGCCATGTCTACATGGGCACGGTGGACATCAAGCGGCAGCAGCCCAACGTCTTCCGCATGAGATTGCTGGGCGCGGAAGTGATTCCCGTGACAAGCGGCAGCCGCACGCTCAAGGACGCCATCAACGAAGCCATGCGCGACTGGGTGACCAACGTCGGGACGACCTTTTATCTCTTGGGTTCGGCGCTGGGACCGCATCCCTATCCGATGATGGTTCGCGATTTTCAGAGCGTCATAGGCGTCGAGGCTCGCGAGCAGATTCAAGAGATGGCGGGTCAACTGCCTGACGCTTGCATCGCTTGCGTCGGCGGCGGCAGCAATGCCATCGGCCTGTTCCACGCCTTCCGCGATGACGAAGGCACGGAATTGATCGGCGTTGAAGCGGGCGGGCACGGCATCGAAAGCCGAGAACATGCGGCGCGCTTTGCCGATCTCGATATCAGCCGTCCCGGCATCTTGCACGGGACCCGCTCTTACGTGATGCAAGATGATGACGGACAAATCATGGAAACCCACAGTATCTCCGCCGGTCTGGACTATCCCTCTGTCGGTCCCGAGCACGCCCACTTGCGGCAGATGGAACGCGCCTTTTATACCATGGCCACAGATGAAGAAGCGCTGGAAGCTTTTCAGGTCTTGAGCAAAACGGAAGGCATCATTCCGGCTTTGGAAAGCGCGCACGCGCTTGCCGAAGCGATCAAGCGCGCCCCGACCATGCCGCGAGACAGCGTCTTGCTGGTCAATCTTTCCGGGCGCGGCGACAAAGACCTTGATACGGTCATCGGCGTCCTGGGCAGCTGAACGATGCCGCGACGGGAGATTACAAAGACATGACAAACCGACGCGAAATTCACGGGCTGGCCGCATTGGACAAGATGTTCGCCTCCGCGCGCGCTCAGGGACGCGCGGCTTTTTTGCCCTATTTCCCCATCGGCTATCCGACTTATCAGGAGTCGCTGGCTGCGGTTGAAGTCATGGCCGATGAAGGCGCCGACGGCTTCGAAATCGGCATCCCCTTCAGTGATCCCATCGCCGATGGTCCTACCATACAGGCGGCGACGCAGGTCGCGCTGGAAAACGGCACGACAGTGCGAAAATGCCTGGATGCCGTTCGGATTTTGCGCGCCGAGGGCATTTCCCAGCCCATGCTGATGATGGGATACGCCAATCCTCTAGTGGCTTACGGGACCGATCAGTTTGTGCGCGATGCGCGCGTTGCGGGGGCAGACGGCTTGATCGTGCCGGATCTGCCGCCGGAGGAAGCGGCGATGTTCGCTGACAGCTGCGCCCGCGAAGGAATGGCGCTGGTATTCTTTTTGGCGCCGACCAGCAATGACCGCCGCATAGAAATGGCGGCGGAACATGCCACCGGCTTCATCTATGTCGTCTCCTTGACCGGGATCACCGGCGCGCGCGCGCAACTGCCGACTTACTTGACGGACTTTATCGCGCGCCTGCGCTCGCGGACGGACAAACCGCTGGTCTTGGGTTTCGGCATCAGCCAGCCCGATCACGCGCGCCAGGTGAGCGAACTGATGGATGGTTTCATCGTCGGCTCGGCGCTGGTGCGGGCGGGCGGCGAGAGCGTCGCCGCACTGCGGGACTTGGCGGGATCGATGGTCGAGGCGATTCAGGGATAGATTCACCACCGAGGCGCAGAAGTAAGCGCAAGTAAATTATGCGAAAAAGTTGATGAAGTATAGAAAACTACAAAATAATCGAATCCCGTAGGGGCGACCAACCTGGTCGCCCGAAACTGCGCCATCGCATCGACGGGCGACATGATAGACGCTGTTGAAAATTACGATTTCCAACCAAGCCTTGCCCCCTATCACATACATACGAAAGGCCATAATGATTCATAGCGGCTCTCTAAGCTCCCCCTCCCTGATGCTTCGGGGAGGGGGTCGGGGGGTGGGGTAGAATTTCAACAGACTCTGATATGTCGCCCCTACACGCGGCTTATATTTTGCATGACTTACTTGCAATAATCCGGTTTGGCAGTTTGGAAGTTTGGCAAAACCCTAGGATAAGAGAGTACTTCCAAACCAAACCCACACTCCCGTAGGACAACTTATGTTGTCGTTGTCCTACGGAAGTGTTCTTGGGCGCGGCGTGGTCGCAAAATCTAGTTCGGCGGCTCGGCTAACCCTAGGATAGAAACAACCGCCGAACTAAACCCACACTCCGTTGGACAACTTATGTTGCTGTTGTCCAACGGGAGTGTTTTTGGGCATGACATCGGCGCCGTAGGGGCGACATATCATGTCGACCGCCGGGCATGACAGCCGGGAAACGATTGCGGATCATGTCGGCTTGAGCAAGCGGGGTTGCTGGGATCACATCAAAGAACTGGTCGATGAGGGGACTTTGGTCGAGGGCTCGGGTCTGCAGAATTTCAAGACTTATCGCTTGCCACAATTCGGTTTGGCAGTTTGGAAGTTTGGCAAAACCCTAGGATAAGAGAGTACTTCCAAACCAAACCCACACTCCCGTAGGACAACTTATGTTATTGTTGTCCTACGGGAGTGTTCTTGGGCGCGGCGCCGCGCCGTAGGGCGACATATCAGACGCTGTTGAAAATCACAGTTTTCGACCAAGCCCAGTCACTTTTGGGTATAAAAAAAGACCACAATGATTCAAAACGGGTCTTTAAGCTCCCCCTCCCTGATGCTTCGGGGAGGGGGCCGGGGGGTGGGGTAGAATTTCAACAGCCTCTATCATGTCGCCCGCCGATGCCACTGCTGTTTACTATCAGGATGTTGACAGACAGCAAATGACAGTGTAAGCTCTGAACCACGTGGTGCAGAGAACGTCATAAACACATGGGACATTGTCACTTCCCCAGTTTGCGTTATTATTACTTCCCAAACTGCATAGACCGGGTTGGGGTGTTTCGCGCTGGGAACTGAAGATCAAGTCGATTAGGACAAAACATCGAGGCGCAGAGTGGAATACTCAGCGCCTTTTTTGTTGATAGAGGAGCGTTCAAATTGATGATGAGAGGGGTACGGGGCGCCACCACGGTGGCAACCAACTCAAAAGATGCGATCGTGTCGGCGACGCAAGAACTGTTGCGCATCATGATCGACAGCAACGGCATCGTCGAAGACGACGTGGCCAGCGTCCTCTTCACCGCCACGCCAGAACTCGACGACACCTATCCCGCCAAAGCCGCGCGCATGATGGGCTGGACACGCACCGCCCTGATGGGCTTTCAAGAGGCGGATATTCAACACGGTCTGCCAATGTGCATTCGCGTGCTGATTCACTGGAATACCGACAAGTCTATCGATGACATCCGGCACGTCTATTTGCGTGGCGCCGCGGGCTTGCGTCCCGACCGGGCGCGCGATTATGGAGCGGGAGAATCGTCATGATCGCAGCGAGTTTTCGGGCGCGTCATCTGTCGATAGTCGGCATGGGGCTGATGGGCGGATCGCTGGCGCTGGCGCTGCGCGATCACGCCGATCATATCACCGGCATCGACTCTTGCGGGGCGGCGCGTTCCTACGGTCTGCGGGAGGGATTCGTCGACTGCGCCACGGATGACCTGTTTGAAGGTGTCAATCACGCCGACGTAGTCATACTCGCCGCGCCGGTGCGGGCGATCGTCGAGATGCTGCAGATGCGCATCGGCTCCTATTTGCGCTCGAACACCCTGGTCGTCGATATTGGCAGCACCAAGCAGGATATTGTCGACGCCATGGCCAACCTGCCCGTCGGCGTCAACGCAATGGGCGGGCATCCTATGACCGGCAAGGAAAATGGCGGCATTGAAGAATCCGACCGCGCCCTGTACGCCAATCGTCCCTTTGTGCTCTGCCCCTCCCGCCGCACCACGCCGGCGGCGCGGCTGCGGGCTCTATCGCTGGTGGAAACGCTGGGCGCCTTGCCTATCGAAATGGAGGCGGAAAGGCACGATCAGATCGTGGCCGGCATCAGTCACTTGCCCTATCTCTTGAGCGCAACCTTGGTGGCGACGGTCGCCAATCAAGCGGAGGCGGACAGCGCCTACTGGGAATTGGCGGCGGGGGGATTTCGCGATACCAGTCGCCTGGCAGCCAGCGATGTGACGATGATGGGCGACATTTTGAGTACCAATACCAAGGCTGTCGCCACGCTGCTGGCGCAGTTCCGCATGCAGTTGGCGATGCTGGAGACGATGTTGATCGGCGGCGACGAGCAGCGATTGAGCCAGTCCTTGCAACCGATAAGGCGGGCGCGGAAGGAATGGGCGGACAACTATGAAAATCGACGATAGACATAGCCGGTTGCTGGTGTCCCGCGGCGGCAAGCTGCTCGGCAGCGCGACGATACCGGGCGACAAATCGCTTTCGCACCGCGCAGCCATGCTGGGGGCGATCGCTACGGGCAAGTCGCATATCCGCAATTGGCTGGCGGCTGGCGATACGGAAGCGACGCTCGGCGCGATGCGTGACCTGGGGACCAAGATCGAGCGCCACGACGCCAATACCTTGACCATTCACGGCGGAGAACTGCGCGAGCCGGATCAACCGCTTAATCTCGAGAACGCCGGGACCGGCATTCGTTTGTTGGCCGGCATTATGGCAGGGCAGCCTTTTCCCAGCGTCTTGGACGGAAGCGAGCAATTGCGGCGGCGACCGATGAAGCGTATCACCACGCCACTGCAAAGCATGGGCGCGGAAATAGACTCGACCGATGGCTGCTGCCCTCTGAGGATTCAGCGCTCCAAATTGCGCGGCGTCACCTGCGAATTGCCTGTGGCCAGCGCTCAAGTGAAGAGCGCGGTCTTGCTGGCGGCGCTCTTTGCCGAGAGCCCGACCACGGTGATTCAGCCGGGACCGACGCGCGATCACACGGAACGCATGTTACAGTCCATGGGCGTTAGAATTGACATCGATGACGAGAATCCGGACAAGATGACATTACATCCGCCGGACAAGCTCGAGCCGCTGGATTTGACGATTCCAGGCGATTTTTCCTCGGCGGCTTTTCTTTTGGTGGCGGGATTAGTGACGCCGGACAGCGATTTGACAGTCACAGGTGTCAATTTGAATCCGACGCGAACCGGTCTGCTGGATGTTTTGGAAGCGATGGGTGCTGATATCAGAACCACCTATAGCGCTATCGAATCTGGCGAGCCGATGGGCGATATAAATGTCAGGACAAGCGCATTGAAGGGCGTTGAGATCGACGGCGAAACGGTTGTGAGAATGATCGACGAATTCCCGATCTTGATGGTCGCCGCCTTGCGCGCCGAAGGCGAGACGATTGTGCGCGATGCCCGCGAGCTGCGCGTGAAGGAGACCGATCGCATCGCGGTTATGGCGAGCGAATTGCGCAAAATGGGCGCGGAGATCGAAGAGCGCGAGGACGGTTTCCAGATTGTTGGACCACAACAATTGTCGGGCGCCGATGTGGATGGGCACGACGATCATCGCATCGCCATGAGCATGACAATCGCGGGAACAGTCGCATCCGGCGAAACCCTTGTCACCGATGCGGCTTGCGTGGCGGATTCCTTTCCCGGTTTCGCGCAGACGCTGATCGGCTGCGGCGCTCATATTGAGCCGGCATGACGTCGTTCGTTGATAGAAGTAGTTCCAATAAAGTAATGCGAAGCAACTGCTCTGTAGCGAGAACTCTGAATCAAATCCCTATTTCGGCAAGAGCGCTCCCCTTCCCTGATGCCTCGGGGAAGGGGCCGGGGGATGGGGTAGAATGACATTAGGCGCTTTTTCGCGCGACTAACTTGGTACTACTGAACTGCCGGCGGCGGAGAAGATGCAATGAGGAAAAACCGAGTTGGACTTATCGGCTTTCCGGTTGAGCACAGCTTGAGCCCGGTCATGCACAACGCGGCTTTTGAGGCGCTGGGCATGTCGGATTGGCTCTACGACGCCATGTCGATACCGCCCGATATCTTGCGCTATGGGGTGCGGGAACCAAAGAATCACGGCTATATCGGCATCAATGTGACAGTGCCGCACAAGGAAGCCATGCTGGAACTTGTGCGCCCGGATGAAATCGCGCGGGCGATCGGTGCGGTCAATACGGTTGACTTCAGGAACAATCGCGGTACGAATACCGATGCCGATGGCATCGTCGACGATTTGCGAGCCAACGGCGTCCCAATCGCGGACCAGCGCGTTTTGGTATTGGGCGCGGGAGGCGCGGCGCGGGCGGTGGTCTACGGCTTGGCGCGGGCGGGCGCTGAACTGGCGATTGTCAATCGTACCAAGTCGAGAGCCGAAGGCTTGGTCGCGGACCTCAGACGCGCGGCTGGCATCGACGGTATCGCGATGATGACGCTGGACGAAGCCGCGGATTGGGGCATGTCGCTGATCATCAACTGCACCTCGGTAGGCTTGCATCCCCATGTCAATCAGTCGCCCTGGATTTACGGCTTGCCTTTCCCGGATGGCGTGACGGTTTATGACACTGTTTATCGCCCAGCCAACACGGCGCTGATGCAGCAGTGCATCGCGCATGGCGGCCGAGCAATTGGCGGCTTGGGCATGCTGGCGCGGCAAGGCGCGCTTTCTTTTGAGATCTGGACCGGCGTCGCGCCGCCGGTTGATGTGATGCTCCGCGCGGCGCAAGCGGCTCTGGAGAATACCAATGAATAAACTATTAGTCTTACAAACCTGAATATGAGATATTGTCGATCCATTCTGTCAGTTTCCATAGAGCGAAGGATTTGAAAATGAAAGTATACAACGTCAAACTACGCGAACTCCTTGAAGGCGCAAAGCAGTTTGTTGTTCCTCGTTTCCAACGAACCTATTCCTGGCGCAAAAAGCATTGGGAGGAATTGTGGAACGACTTGGACGAGCTTTACCAAAGCGCTAATAGTCGCGAGCATTTTATGGGTGCAATTGTAACCATGCCCATTGAGATGCAACCACATGGAATAGCGAAGTTCTTGCTGATTGATGGCCAGCAGCGGTTGACCACAATTCTTCTAATTCTTGCTTGCTTACGTGACATGTTAGAGGCGGGCGAGATATTTGCCGAAGAAATCAAAAACTCATATCTTGTAAATCAGTACAAACAACAAACTAATCGTTACAAACTTCTTCCGACGAAAATTGATGACGAATCGTTTTTCCAAATAATTGATGGACAGGAATCCTCAAATTCCGAAATCATGAAGGCATACAAATATTTCAACAGGCAAATGAAATCTGATCTAAACCTTAATGAAAATAAAGGCGATATTGAAAAAATGCTCACAACAATAATTGAGAAGCTAGTCTTTGCCAGCATAGTAATAGATTCAGATGATAATCCGTACCGAATTTTTCATAGCCTGAATGGAACCGGTGAAGACCTTACGCAAGTTGATCTAATCAGGAATCATATATTTATGAATATTCCTGAAGACGACCAAGATACAGCCTACGAGGACTACTGGCTTCCGATGCAGCAAGAACTTAACGAGCAAGATCCCAAAGCATTTGACAAGTTCATGCTAGATTTTATCCTCAAAGATGGCGAATTTGTTAGCAAAAATGCGGCTTTCGATACGATTCGACATGCAGCCGACAAACATATCGACAGCTCTGAGTACGTGCTAGACTTGCTTCAGGACTTATCAATCTATTTTCGTTACTATCTTAGGCTTGTAGCTCCAAGTAAAGAAAAAAACGCAAAACTTAGCTCCCTCATCGACCGACTAAACTCTTTAAGAATAACTACTCCTTATCCATTTCTTCTAAACTTATACCGTGACATGGATAATGGCAAAATTACTGTTGAACAGTTTTGCCACATCCTCGAAATTATAGAATCCTATTTGGTGCGCCGATATTTTTGCCGCATACATTCTCGAGGTTTGACTCATATCTTCATCAATATGTATAAGGCAGTTTCAAGGGAAAAAGACATTGTTGTTGCAACTCACAATTATCTCCGTGCGCGGAAATTCCCTACTGACGAGGAGTTTCTGAGCGGCTGGGTAACTTATCCGGTTTATGGTACCGGTATTCAGGACAGGTCAAAATTTGTCCTCTCTTCCTTAGAAAATGCGATAAAGCGAAACAATGAACCCGTCGACATCGACTCCGACCGTATAACTCGTGAACACATTATGCCTCTCACACTATCAGATAACTGGCGCGAGATGATTGGAGATCAATATGAGTCTGTCCACAATACTTATGTGAACACAATTGGTAATCTGACACTAACCGGGGAAAATGAATTAATGGGAAACAGATCGTTCGACTACAAAAGAAGCGTATTTGCAAGGAGCAGTTTTGCGATTAACGAGTATTTCCACCAATGTCAAAAGTGGGACCAAGAGGAAATTGAAAAACGTGCCCGCCGTTTAGGCAAGATTGCCCTACAGATTTGGAAACGCCCACAGATATAAAGGTTCTCAGATGCCAATTCGATTTTTCACCGCGGGCGAAAGCCACGGTCCCGGCTTGACCGCCATTCTGGAGGGCATGCCCGCCGGCTTGCCGCTTTCCGTAGAAGATATCAACAGAGATTTGCGCCGTCGTCAGAAGGGCTACGGTTCCGGCGGGCGCATGCAGATCGAGAAAGACAAGATCGTCATCACCTCGGGCTTGATGAACGGCATGACCACGGGCGCCCCCATCGCGCTGCACGTTCAGAATCGCGATTTCAAAAGCTGGAAGGAACGCGATATCACGCCGATCACGACGCCGCGCCCGGGACATGCGGATTTGACCGGCGCGCTCAAATACGGCTACCGCGAATTGCGGCTGTCGCTGGAACGCGCCAGCGCCCGGGAAACGACCATGCGCGTGGCCATCGGCGGGATTTGCAAGCGCTTCCTGGATGAGTTCGGAATCAAGATCGACGGATACGTGGTTCAATTGGGCGATGTCAAGGCGGATCTGACGTCCATGCCCTTGGAAGAACGGATTGCCCGCAACGAGGACAACGACGTGCGTTGCCCCGATGCCGCCGCCGCCGAACGCATGCACGCGGCCATCCGACAGGTCAAAATCGACAAGGATACGCTGGGCGGCGTCTTTGAAGTTGTCGCCCGTGGACTGCCGCCCGGATTGGGATCGCATGTCCATTATGATCGCAAACTGGACGGCAAACTGGTGGCGGCGATGGTCAGCATACAAGCGATGAAGGGGGCGGAAATCGGGAGCGCTTTCGAGAACGCCGGCAAGCGCGGATCACAGGTGCACGACGAAATCACCGTTGATGCCGACGGCAATTTGTCGCGCAAGACGAACCGCGCCGGCGGCTTGGAAGGCGGGATTTCTACTGGTCAGCCGATCATAGTGCGCGTGGCGATGAAGCCGATATCCACCATGCTGCGCGGGGCTGGCTCAGTTGACCTGGCCAGCGGCGCGCCCAATATGACGGTATACGAACGCAGCGACTTCTGCGCTTTGCCGCGGGCGGTGCCGGTTGGCGAAGCCATGATGGCGATTGTACTGACTGAGGCGCTGCTGGAAAAACTGGGCGGGGACAGCATCGAAGAAATGAAGCCGCGCTTCGCCGCTTTGCGCCGCAACCGAGTCAGCGACCTGCCCATGGACAATATCGAGTGGCGCTTTGGATACGACCTATGAGCGGCGGGGAAAACATCGTCATCACCGGCTTTATGGGCACGGGCAAATCAACGGTCGGGGAACTGGTCGCCGCTGAGCTTGAGCGGCAGTTCGTCGATATGGACCTTGTCATTGAAGAACGTTTTGGCTTGCCGATCCCTGAGATCTTCAAGCGGCACGGCGAAGCGATATTCCGGACCGTCGAACGTGGATTGGCTCACGAGCTTTCCCTGCAATCCGGTCTGGTGATCGCGACTGGCGGCGGCGCGCTTGTGCCCGAGGACATGCGCGATCTGATGGGGCGGACAGGAAAGCTGATTTGCTTAAACGCCAGCAAAGCCGAGATAAGCGCCCGATTATCTGAAACGGATAACCGCCCGCTGGCATCCAACTGGCAAGCGCTCTTTGAACAGCGACAATCGGCTTATGCCCGGATTCCCAATCAAATCGAGACAAGCGGCAAAACGGCTGAAGCCGTCGCCTGCGAAATCGTCGCGATGCTTGATGGACGGATTCATGTACGAACGCCGGCCGGCGGCTATGACATTTGGATCGACCAAGGTATCCTTTGCGACATCAACCGACATGTCAACACGCTTGGATTGGGCGGCCATGTGATTATCGTGAGCAACGAGACGGTGGCTCCGCTTTATGCCGAGATCTTGGCGAGTCGTTTGCCAAGCGCCGACATCATAGCTGTCAGGGACGGGGAAGCATACAAGAACCTGGAGACGGTGTCTTCAATCTATGATGAGATGCTCGCGCGTGGCGCCGACCGCAACACGACCATGATTGCGCTCGGCGGCGGCGTTCTGGGAGATATGGCTGGTTATGTCGCCGCGACCTATATGCGCGGGATCCGATTGATCCAAGCGCCGACTACCTTGCTTGCCATGGTGGATTCAAGCGTGGGCGGCAAGGTCGGCGTCGACCTGCCGCAGGGCAAAAACTTGATCGGCGCCTTCAAACAGCCCGATGCGGTCTTGGTCGATACGGACGTCTTGGAGAGCTTGCCGCCGCTGCAATGGCGATGTGGCATGGCGGAAGTGATCAAACACGGCTTGATTTCGCAGCCCGCGCTCTTGGATCCCGAAAACTGGGAGAAGGAAAACCTGGTCAACCTGCTGCGGCATGCCATCCAGGTGAAAGTCGAAGTGGTAGAAGAAGATCCCTACGAACAGGGAATCCGCGCCCATCTCAATTTGGGACATACTTTCGGGCACGCGATCGAAAAAGTAACGGAGTACAGCGTCCCGCATGGCGAGGCGGTCGCCATCGGCATTTGCAAAGCCGCTCGATTATCCCGCAATTGCGGCTTGATTGATGCGCAATTGGCAGAGAAAGTCATGTCCACATTTGAACGCATTGGCTTGCCGGTGGATATCGACCTGAATCCTGAAGAATGGTACGCGGCCATGTCCACAGACAAAAAGTGGAAAGCGGGCAAATCGCGCTTTGTCCTGTTGAAGGCTTTAGGCGAAGCGACAGTTCTTGAGGGATTGCCCAAAGAAGAAGTCTTGGCGGTCTTGTAACGAAGGACGAATGAGATTATGTCAAAAGGGATTCTGATCTTGCACGGTCCCAATTTGAACCTGCTGGGCGCGCGGCAGCCGGAGATCTATGGCAGCATGACGCTGGACGAAGTCAATAGCGCCATCGGGCGACATGTCAAGCCTTTTGAGATTGAGTTGCGCGTAGCGCAGTCGAACCACGAAGGCGATTTGATCGATCGATTGCACGAGGCGCGCGGCTGGGCGGACGGCGTTGTTTTCAATCCGGGCGCTTATACGCATACCTCAATCGCATTGCGCGACGCCATTACCGCGATCGCTTTGCCTGTGATCGAAGTCCATATTTCCAATATTCATGGGCGGGAAGCCTTTCGACACAAGTCGGTTTTGTCGGGCGTATGCCTGGGCCATATTGCCGGTTTTGGCTGGCGCAGCTATGTCCTGGCGGTGGATGCTCTGCTCCATCAATGGAATATTCTGGCTGGCTAACTGGTGAAAGAAAATGAATACCGGCGCCTAAATTTGGCTATCTCGTCAGTGTTCTAGGCGCGCCCCCGCCGCGTATACTTGACTTGGCGCTGGAAAATCAGACAGGGTGGCATATGTTCACGGCAGTTGAAGTCTTGCAGACCGTTCAGGAAGAACGAATCCGTTTTGTCGCGCTCTGGTTCACCGATATCACGGGCTTGGTCAAGAGCGTCATGATCCCGGCTTTGGAATTGGAAAACGTGCTCGAAAACGGATCGCATTTTGATGGCTCCGCAATTGAAGGTTTCGCTCGGGTCGCGGAAAGCGACATGATCTTGGCGCCGGACTTGTCAAGCTTTGTTGTTTTGCCTTGGACGGATGGCGAGGACAAAACCGCGAGACTGATCTGTTCAATTTCTACGCAGAACGGCGATGCCTTTATCGGCGATCCGCGCAATCTCTTGGCCAAGGTGCTTGAACAAGCCAGGGGAATGGGATTTCTCTTCAAGATCGGCATGGAACTGGAATATTTTCTCTTTCCTTTCGACGAGAAGGGCAAGCCGCAAATTGTCGCGAATCATGACATTGCCGGGTATTTCGACTTGACCGACGACCCGATTCAATCGATCGGACGGTCAATGCTTGCGGCTTTGGACAAGATAGGCATTCGTGTGGATTCGACCCATTCGGAGACGGGCACGGGTCAACACGAAATCGATTTTCAATACGACGACGCCTTGCGATCCGCGGACAACGTTTTGACCGCGCGCATAGCGCTGAAGACGATTGCCAGAGAACGCAATTACTACTGTACCTTCATGCCCCGCCCACATGCCGACTTCCCGGGCTCGGGCATGCACACCCATCAAAGCTTGCACGATGTCGCCACCGGCGTAAACCTCTTCGCGGACAAGGAAGGCGAATATGGCTTGTCGGAGGTTGCCAAGTTCTTCCTAGCGGGACAGCTAGAACATGCGCGAGCCATGTGCGCGGTCCTGGCGCCGCTGGTCAATTCCTACAAGCGACTGGGCACCAGCTTCGAAGCGCCGGTAGACGTCACTTGGGCGCATGTGAATCGCAATGCCTTGATCCGCGTGCCAAGTACCGTTCCGGGCAAGGAATATCATACGCGTCTGGAATTGCGCTGTCCCGACCCGACCGCGAATCCTTATCTGGCGATGGCAGTCATGTTACAAGCCGGGCTTGATGGCATCAGGCACAAGATGCCGCTGCCGGAACCGCTGGAAGAGACGCTTATGCGCCGCACCAGCGGTCGCATGCGTCATATTGAGGTGCTTCCGCAGTCCCTTGACGAAGCGCTTGACGCCCTTAGTGAAGACGAAGTGATTCTTTCCGCGCTTGGACCTTATGTCAGTGACCGATACATTGCCGCCAAACGCCACGAGTGCTCCGAATATAACCGGCAAGTCACATCTTGGGAACTCGAGCGCTATCTCAGCCGTTTTTGACGATCAGTTCGTGGATTCGCGCAAGCGCCGCGCGCGAATCCGCTTGCGATACCGCCACGGTGATGCTGCAATTTGAGGGACCTACCGCCAGTCCCAAGACGGGAATATCATCCAGCTTTGCCAGAACTGTCGCCAGCAGCCCGGGCGAGGAACTGATGTTGTTGCCGATGGCGGTGACCAGAGCGATCGTTTCGATCGTCCAGGGCATCTTATCCGGGTGCTCCGCCATCTTCCCCCGCAGCGCCCGTTGAAGTCGATCCACGCCATCAATGCCGATGCTGGTTGGAATCACCAGGACGAGAAAGCTGCTGCTGGAGGATTGCGAGGCGATCATTACTTCAGTGCGCATGCCCAGGGTATTGAAGAGCGTATTGCCAACCAGTCGCGTGATGCCCGCCATCGAACCGCTTGTGGGCCGCGTCAAAGCCAAGCCCTGGATGGAAGTGACGGCTTTTATGACCGCCCCCCCGTGATCGGCGCTATGCGAGATTGCCGTTCCTGTCTTCTGCGGGCGGTAGATATTCTTGATGCGCAAAGGAATCGCGCCTTTGGCAAGGGGAGCGATCATTTTGGCATGAAGTATCTTGGCGCCGAAATAGGCGAGCTCCGCCGCCTCGTTATAATCTAGCGCGGGGATCACGCGCGCGTTGGAGATTTCGCGCGGGTCGGCGGACATCATGCCGTCGACATCGGTCCAGATCCACAGCGCCTCCGCTCCCAGCAGCGCGCTCAGCACAGAAGCGGTGAAATCCGTTCCGCCGCGACCGAGCGTTGTGGTTTCTCCCGCTTCGGTCGCGCCGATGTACCCGGTCACAACCGGCGTGATCTCACGTTCAAGCATGGGCACCAGCAGGTCCTTGACGTTCTCGGCGCTGCGCTGCAAGATCGGATTCGCATTGCCATGCGCGTCGTCCGTGACGATCAATTCGGTGCCGTCGACGGTGACGCCGCGGATATCATTCTGGCGCAGCAAAGCGGCGATGATCCGCGCTGACAGGCGTTCGCCTACAGCAACCACGGCATCGCTCATACTGGGCAGCAACTCGTCATTGAGGTTCTTGGCTACTTTCTGACATTGATCAAGCATGTCGGAAAGCAACTGGTCGATGTCCGCTTTGAGCGCATTACGATCGGAGGTATCGAAGGGCAATTGATCGACCAAAGCCATGTGCCGCGTGCGCAAAGTAGCCGCGATGCGGCGATACCCCCTCTGGTCGCCGACTCTGGCGTGCAGCGCGGCTTCGAGCAGCATGTCCGTGACGCCCTCCAGCGCCGACGCCACGATCAAAATGCGCTCCCAGCGTTTGGACTCGTCGATGATGATCGCCAATACTTGGACGAGCGCCTTTGCCGTTCCCAGCGAGCCCCCGCCGAATTTCATGGTTAAGATTGCCATGCAATCCTCGTTCGCCGTAACTCAATGCCCCGGAATCAAATCATTTCCGCTTCGTCGGAAGATGAGTATCGCTGCAGATATTCTAGCAATTTTTCTTGAGCGGCAACAGTCGACGCCAGCAAATTTAGACTTGTCGATATTGCGTTTGAAGCCGTTTTCAAGTAAAGTGCAAAACGTTCGTGTACCCGTATCTTTTAGCGGGAAAGCCGGATTGTTCGATCTTATGTCGATACGATCCTCTGGCATAAGCGGAAGGCGAATCTGTATGGCTACGGTTCATGCTGAAGAATCAAGACTCGTAGCGGGCGTGCGGTTTCAAAAGATCGGCAAGCTCTATCATTTTGATTATTCAACGTATCCCGAGCTGCAGACGGGCGACTTTGTCATCGTCGATACCCTGCGCGGCCGGCAGATGGGCCAGGTTATGGGCTTTACCGCGCCCGATTCCAATCGCCCAATACGGCAGATCCTGCGTCAGGCCACTGCCCGCGACCTGGTATTGCGACAGCATTGGGAATCGAAAGAGGCGGAGGCGCTGAATACCTGTAAGGAAACCGCCGCCAACTTGCGGCGTCTCGCCGGCGTCAAGTTCGTTGCCGCGCAATACAACTATGACGGAAGCGTAATCACGTTTCTGTTTAGCGCCGAACAAAAGATTGATACGGCCGTTTTGCAGAAACGGCTTCAACGCAAATTCGACGCGCGAATCGAAATGCGCCAAATCGGTCCCCGTGATGTCGCCAAGCTCTTGGGCGGTTTCGGCGCCTGTGGCGAGACGCGCTGTTGCAGCACCTTCTTGACCGACTTCAGTCCAATATCGATCAAAATGGCCAAGGCGCAAGGCGTTTCCTTGAACCCGTCGGAAATCACGGGTATGTGCGGGCGGCTGCGTTGTTGTCTTGTTTACGAGTACGAGCAATACGTGGAAGCGCGGCGCAAGTTGCCGCGCCGCAACAAGCGAGTCGGCACCCCGCACGGCGAAGCCCGCGTCACCGACCA
>DAOULD010000007.1:0-1953 GCA_034420635.1 Anaerolineae bacterium
CCCAAGCCGGCGATCAGTATCACGGGTCCAACATGCCTTAACAAGTCGATCGCCTTCGCGATAGACCAGGGCGCATAGCGAAACTCCGGCGAGTGCATTGCGCTGACGTGCTCCCAACCCAAGCCAAAAGCCAGGAAGTACATGATGATCAGCGCGATAGAAAACCGTGGGAACGATGTCGCAAAAAAGGCGAAAGCGGCCGCGGTATTGTCGGCAAAGCTATATTGCCGATTGGCGACGTAAATGCCCAGAATAATACCGACCAGCGATGAAATGGCATGCGCCGATAAAGCGATCCAAAGCGTGCGCGGCAGACGCTGCGCCAGCAATGAGCTAACATCCACCCGCTGCGAAAACGACCAGCCGAAATCGCCCTGCAGCACAATCGCGCCAATCCACTTGAGATACTGAATGGGAATGGGATCAAGCAATCCATATTTCTCGCGCAGCTTGTTGGCCGCTTCTTCCGCCTGCTCTTCAGACGTGCCGCCCAATGCCACCAACTCCGCCTTGTATACTTCAGCGAAATCGCCGGGCGGGATCTGAATAATCGTGAAAGCCACGATCGTGATGACAATCAAAATGAAAATGGATGACAAGAGGCGGTTTACGATGTAGCGTACCATGGATGGCTCGCTCGTCACTTGCTCTTCGGCGCCGAGGCTTGGCTCGCACCAGTATAGAACATTATCTCGTTAAAAGACAACAGAGGCGCGACGGCGCGCGCCCCTGTCTCAACGGTGAATGCCAGATTGAGCCGGGGCTCATCCGACAAACTTCAGCTTACATATCGTCCATGCCGTAAACCGGCAATGTGTTCGGGAAGATCTCGGCGATCTGCTCATCCGGGTCCACCCAAACCGCTTCCGGAATCACGTTGCCCCAAGTCCACTGATAGAAGAAAGGCGGCGCGCCAACCGGAATGTTGTTGAAGCGCTGCGCCAAAGCCAGACCGTAGCGCCCAATGATGCCGCCGACATGGTAGACGTTCTCGGTGAAGAGCGTGATGTAACGCGACATCAATTCCTTGCGGGCGTCGAAATCCGGCTCCAGGCAGAATTCGTTCACGATCTCAACGATCTCGACCTCGAAGTCCAGCAGATCGCGGCTGCCGCCATCGGCGCGGTGGAAATCCGGCGAAAGATCCGTGACCGGACCCAGATCGCGGCAGCGGGTGAAGGAGGTGGTGTACTCCTGCCCGGCGCGGTCAACGCGCATTTCCCAGGTGCCAGTGGTGATGGCATCGCCAGCGGCCGGACCCTGCAAGGGCTGCAAGTTGACCTGGACGCCGACATCCTGCATCAAGAGGACGAAAGCATCGCCGATTTGGCCCGTGGCTTCGGCGGCGACGCTGGTATTCAGGACCACAACCAGGTTCTCGCCAGCCTGCGAACCCTCAGTCCAGTTCACGATGCCGTCGCCGTCGGTGTCCTCAAAACCCAGCTCAGCCAACAAGGCGCGCGCCGAATCGGGCGAATAGGGATAGAAGACTACGCTATCGATATCGAAATAGGGCGAGCCGGGCGTGATGCCACCGGCAAAGGCGCGCATGAAGGGACCGCGGATCACCGCTTGCCCGACGCCATCGCCATCCACCGCATGCTGCACCGCGCGGCGGAAACGCTGATCGCGGAAGAGATCGCGCAGCGCCTGATCGCGCTCGTTCTGTACGCCAAGCGAGGAAGACAGGTTGAATTCGATGTTGAACGACAATGTCTCCGGACCCCACTCGATGCGGAAGTGCGCGTCATCTTCTTGAGAACGCATGATCGCTTCTACGTAGGTGCTCGGGTTCTCGAGATTGGTGTGATCGATCGAACCAGCCAGCGTGCCCAGCGTACGGCCAATGCCGCTGGGACCCTTCTCGAAGGTGACTTCTTCAAGGTAGGGCAACTGGTGGCCCGCCTCATCGACCTTCCAGTAGTAGGGATTACGGCGGTGAACCATGAACTC
>DAOULD010000008.1:0-20429 GCA_034420635.1 Anaerolineae bacterium
AATGGCTGCTGCGGCAAAGACAGCATCTGCAAAACCACATTGAATAAACCAAAGCGCGGCTGATACAGCATGCGGAATACCCAGGCGATGGCGATCGTCGACGTCACAAAAGGCAAGAAAAACAGGATGCGATACAAGGTGCTCATGAAACGGATTTCGTTCAGCATCAAAGCGATAAGCAGCGCCAGACAGAGTTGAATCGGCACGCCCAATGCCACATAACCGATTGTATTGCCGAAGGCCGACTTCGTAATCGACTTCTTCTTGCTCAATTCTTCAAAGACCTTCTCATAGTTTTCCAAGCCGACGAAAGGCTGCTCGGCCGCCAGCGGATTGTAATCGTGCAGGCTCATCTGGAAGGCGAAAAGAGCGGGATAAACGCGGATGTACGCGAAGAAAACGATCGGTATCGCCAGAAAGACATAAGCCCAGACGATCTTCTTCTTCGCCAGCGTCCAGCGGAGAGGACTCGTCTTTTCCGTCGATTTTCGCTTACTCATTACTCAGCCATGGCCTTGCGATTGCGTTGGACGGGACAATCGGTAGTGTATCCTTTTCGGTTGAGATGTTTTTAACCAGTCCTCAACATGAGATCTTAACCCAAAATAAGAACGACGTTTGGTAGGGGCGACTCGGTGAGTCGCCCGATATTCATCAGTTTCTACTCGTCGGACGTTCCATCAGATCGTCCCTAGCGGCTGTCAGGCGTTATTTTAACTACCAACTTCGATACATTGCCAGACAATCAAAACCGCGCCAGGCAAAGAGATGCCTGGCGCAGTTGTACATACTTGGACTCGATCTCGATCTAGCGATCAGCCCAGAAGTTGTCGATCAATTCCTGTTCCGCAGCGGCTGCTTCATCCAGCGCGTCGCAGGGATCCATACCGCCCAGACGAATATTGTCGAAGGCGTCGATCAAAACCTGACGCTGCGCGCTCTCATCAACGAAGAACGTGGCGTGCGAGTAGGCCAGGCCAGCCGAGAAGGGTCCCAAAATCGGATCCGCCAGGATCATTTCATCGCTCGCTGCGGACAACTGCGCCGGCAATTCGCCCACATTGTTCACCCAGAGCGTACCCGCCTCGGGCGTCGTGATGAACTGCAGGAATTTGACCGCCGCTTCCAGCCGCGCCGGATCGTCATTGGCGCGGCGCGTAATGCCATGCGTCCAGTAGGACCCGAAGGTATGCTGCTCGCCGTTGGGTCCAACAGGCAACTCGGCCACGCCATAATTCAGATCCGGATTGTTGTTTCGGATCGTGCCAACGCGGAATGAACCATCGACGTGCAGCGCGCTCTCCCCGTTGACGAAGGCGTTCGTGGCGCCATCGAGGATGTCGTTGCTGCCTGTTACATGTTCGGTCTCAAAGGCTGCCAGCCAACTGAAAGCGGCGCAGCCTTCTTCGCTGTTGTAAGTGACGGTACGGCCATCATCGCTGTAAGGCGCGCCGCCGAATTGACGAATCAGCACCTCGCGGAACCAGTGGTGATCTTGCGAGGCCAGCGCCGGCGCGTGACCTTGCGTCGTAATATTGTAGACGTCGCTTTCGTCGCCGTCATACACCGTCGTCGCGATCGCGGCTTCCACAAATTCATCTAGCGTGGCCGGTGGACTATCCGGATCGAGACCAGCTGCTGCAAAGAGATCTTTGTTCCAAAACAGCGCCAAAGAACGCACCGCCGTCGGGATCGCCCAGTAGCTGCCCTCGAACTTGGCATTGGCGACCATCGGCGAGAAGGTCTCCAGAATGAATTCCTCCGAGAATGAATCTTCCGGCAAGGGAACCAGGTAGCCGGCGTCAACAAAGGCGGGAATCCATCCGTAGAACAGGGTCACAACATCGGGACCGACGCCAGCCGGCGCCGAAGCTGCCAGTTCGTCGCGGAAGTTGGCGTAAGGTATGTCGCTGTTGTGGATGACATCTATACCGGGATTCTCGGCTTCAAATTGTTCGATCAGCATGTCCATGGCGCCAACGCGAGCGCCGAAGTTATACTGCCAGTACTCGATCTCCACCATGTCCTGCGCGCCAGCGACGGCGCCAAGCGAACCCGCCAGAATGACAACCAAAACGATTGCGAGCAATCTTGACAAACGCATCCTCTTGTCCTTTCTCGTTTTTTCGAAATAGTGGTCTGACACCAAAACTGTAACCCAAATCGCCTTCGGACGCAATAAAAGCGACGGCGCGGCAGTTTATCCACGTCGGGTGAAATACCTTCAGCCAGTCCTCGACATCAGATCCTTGCCTTAAAATACCAACAATTTGCTACGGACAACCGACCTGCGGCGACTTCACGCCCCGCACTCCCTGCAGATCCATGTCTGAACCGGTAGGGGCGACTGGCGGTCAGTGTCTACGCGACCCTGTGAGTCGCCAGCCAAGAATCTTTGTGCCCTTCGTGTCTTGACGGTCAGTGTCGAAGGGCTGTGTCTACGCGCCCTACGCGACCTGTGTGAAAAATATCTCTCGGTGTTCTCGGTGCCCTCGGTGGTGAAAAATCTCTGTGCCCTCTGCGCCTCTGTGGTGAATCCTACAACGCAATCTTGAACAAACGCGCGGCATTGCCAGCGAAAATCAGTTGAATGTCATCCTCGCGATAATTGAGCTCGCGCACATCGCGAATCTGCGCGCTCAAATAAGGTTCCGCGAATCCCCGCGGGAAATAACTGGAATCCGTTCCAAAGATGATGCGTTCCGGGCCGATGGTTTCCATGTACTTTTGAAAGAGCTTCTTGGTCGTCCAGTCGCCGTCAACCCACTTGACCCACTGGTTGGATCCGCTGGTGTCTATCGACACGTTGGCGCAAGCCCAGCACAATTGCAAGGTTTCGCGGATCCAGGCGCAGCCGAAGTGCGGCACCACAAAAGTCACTTCCGGGAAGTCCTTTGCCACATTGTGCAGTTTGAGCGGATTTATATTCTGGTGCCAGGCGATGCCGCCGCCGCTTCCCTGAATGCCAAAATGGATCAGGACCGGGATATCCAGTTCAGCGCAAGCTTCCCAAACTGGATATGCTGCTTCATCCTCGACCGGACGATCGAGCGACGGCGCCAGCAGCTTGTAAGCTTTCATGCCATCTTCGCGCGCAGCCCGCCGCAGTTCATCCGCGGCGCCGTCTGCGAAAGGATAGTGATGCGCGAATCCGATGAAGGTCTCGGGATACCGACTGATGATCTTTGCCAGGTTTCTATTGCCACCGCCCGTGACGAAGCCCACCGCCCTCAAACCGTAGGTCTCAATCTCGGCAGCCCAGCGGTCCGCCAGTTCTTCGTCGCTGAAATCGCCGCGCTCGGGCGGGTCAAATCCCCAGGTGGCGCGCCACTCCCGGTTGTATTTCATGGCTTGCTCGCGCGCGATCCGCGCCCGTCCTTCCCCGCGCCGCTCAACATACTGCTGGCGATAATCGGGCGCGCCTTCAATGAAGCTGCGTTGCCGCGTGGGAAAATGCGTATGAAAGTCTATGATCTCCAAACCATTGTACATCTTTAAGTTCCTGTCCCTTGTCTGGCTTACCAAATGCTGCCGCCTTCGCGCCGGTTTTCCCGCGAACGGCAGAGTGGAATCATACCAAATACCGCCGCTACAATTCAATTGCGGTAATCGCTATGACTGCCGCCAAGCGCCTCCACGCGGCTGTGGCCAACGAAAACCTTTGCGCCCTTCGCGTCTTGACGGTCAGTGTCGAAGGGCTGTGTCTACGCGCCCTACGCGACCCTTGGTGGTTATAAAATCTCTGTGTCTCTGTGCCTCTGTGGCAAACCAAGACCTTTGTGCCCTTCGTGTCTTGACGGTCAGTGTCTACGCGCCCCACGCGCCCTGTGGTGAATCAAAAACCCAGCAATGCCCCAGGCCGAGGCAGTATTGGAAGATAGGGCAGAGGGCGTTATACTCGTTTCCATCTATGAATCGAGCATTACGCGCGCATCAAGAAAGGAACAATCTTATGGCGAGACCGGTGACCTTATTCACAGGACAATGGGCTGACCTGCCCTTTGCGACGATTGCTGAAAAAGCGAAGAGCTTCGGCTACGATGGCTTGGAACTGGCTTGCTGGGGCGACCATTTTGAAGTTGACAAAGCCCTGGAAAGCGACAGCTACATTCAGTCGCGGATGGACGGCTTGGCGCAACATGGCTTGGGCTATTTTTCGATCAGTAATCACCTGGTCGGTCAATGCGTGGCCGAAGCCTTCATTGACGAACGCCACCGCGCCATTCTCCCCGATCGGCTCTGGGGCGACGGCGATCCCGACGGCGTGCGCGAGCGCTGCGCCGAGGAAATGAAGAACACGGCTCGCGCCGCCAAAGCCTTTGGCGTCGATGTCGTCAATGGTTTCACCGGCAGCCCGGTCTGGCACTTGATTTACCGCTTCCCGCCGACCTCGGATGAAATGGTCGACGCCGGCTATCAAGAATTTGCCGACCGCTGGAAGCCGATTTTGGACGTCTTCAACGCGGAAGGCGTCAAATTCGCTTTGGAAGCCCACCCGGGCGAAATCGCCTACGACATTTACACCGGCGAAAAGACCTTGGCCGCCCTGGATCACCATCCTGCCTTCGGCTTCAATTTCGATCCCAGCCATTTCATTCATCAGCTTTTTGATCCCGCCAAGTTTATCGACCGCTTCGCCGATCGCATCTTCCACGTCCATGTCAAAGACTCCAAAGTGACGCTGGACAATGTCAGCAGTATCCTCGCTTCTCACTTGAACTTTGGCGATTCGCGGCGCGGCTGGGATTTCGTGTCTTGTGGACGTGGCGACCTTGACATTGACTCGATGATTCGCGCCCTGAATCGCGCCGGATATAACGGACCTCTGTCAGTCGAATGGGAAGACAGCGGCATGGATCGCGAGTTCGGCGCGACTGAATCCGCGGCCTGGGTCAAGAGCAAGGACTTCACGGCGTCCGAAGTGGCATTTGACGCTGCCTTCGCCGACGAGTAAGCGCTTAATCGAAACTAAACTTGGAGACCTGAGATGTCAGACGAAAAGCAAGTAGCGACTACCTTCACAAGCATGGCCAGCGCCGGATCCGATGTCGAGGCGCCCGAGATCGGCATCGGCATGTTGGGTTACGCCTTCATGGGCAAGGCGCATACCAACGCTTTCAAGAAGATTCCCTATATGATGTATCCGCCGGTGGCTATTCCGCGCCTCGTCGGGATCGCCGGTCGCAACCAAGAAGCGGTCAGCGCGGCGGCCTCTCGTTATGGCTACGAGAACGCCTATACCGACTGGCGCGACCTGGTCGCGAATGATGACGTGCAAGTATTGGATAACGGCGGACCAAACGATGCCCATGCCGAGCCTTGCATCGCCGCGGCCGAAGCTGGCAAGCACGTCTTCTGCGAGAAGCCGCTGGCGCGCACGGGCGAAGAGGCCAAGTCCATGCTTGACGCCGTCCAAAAGGCGGGCGTCAAACACATGGTCGCCTTCAATTATCGCTTTGTCCCGGCGGTTCAACAGGCAAAGAAAATCGTTGACAGCGGCAAGCTGGGCAAAATCTACCACTGGCGCGCGGTCTACCTCCAGGAATGGGGAATGGATCCGACGATGGAAACCACCTGGCGTTTCCAAAAAGACATCGCGGGCAGCGGCGCTTTAGGCGACCTGGGCGCGCATATCATTGACCTGGCGCGATTCCTGGTTGGCGAACCCAAGTCAGTATCCGGCTTGGCGCAGACCTGGATCACCGAGCGTCCCGACGGCTCTGGAGGCATGGTCAAGTCAGACGTGGACGACGGATTTGTGGCGCTCCTGGACTTCGACAACGGCGCGCTGGGGACGGTGGAAGCGACCCGCTTTGCGCAAGGGCGCAAGAACTTCAATTCCTTCGAGATCAATGCCGAGAACGGTTCCATTCAGTTTAATCTGGAACGGCTTAACGAGCTGAACGTCTTCTGGAAAGGCGAAAGTCCCGATACGACGCAGGGCTTCCATAACGTGCTGGTTACCGAAGCGCATCATCCGTATTGGGAAAACTGGTGGCCCCACGGGCATATCATCGGCTGGGAACACAGTTTCGTGCACGAATTCCACCACTTTTTCAATGCCATCGTCAATGACGAGAGCGTCGCGCCCTACGGCGCCGATTTCGTCGACGGTTATCGCAACGCCGTTATCTGCGACGCCATCCTCGAATCCGCTGCCAGCGGCAAACATATCGATATCAGCTATGCCTGATACGCGATCGCTTGACTAATCGCAATCCCCTCCCTCAAATCGAGGGAGGCACACGATCAGCGCCCGTTTAGGCGCTTCCTTCAATCTGTACACGGTAGCCATCGCTAATAATGTGTATCGTGCCGATTTCGTCGGTGCGGAACAGGCGATTCTCTTCATCCAGATCCCGGAACAGCGACAAACTGTCCGGATCGGGATCGCCCCGCCTGTTAGCGATATCGCTTTGCAGCAGCGCGATTTGTGGCTGCGCCAAAGCTAGAAACTGGCTGTCGACGGCGCGGACGGTACCGTGCTGGGGAATCTGAAAAACGCTGGCTTGAGGAGATGTTCCGCCTTGCAGCATCATGGCTTGACCTGTGGCGCTCAGGTCCGATGTCAGCAAAATGGATACATCGCCATGGTTCACCCGCAATACCAAAACATGATCCGATAGTCGGTCGCTAATCCTGGGCTTTGCCTGCGGGTGCAAAACCTCGATCGTGACGCCGTCTCCGAAATCGATGCTGTATCCAGCCTTGACGATCACTTGCCGGGCGCCGGCCTCTGCCAGAGCTTGTGTGACTTCTTGAACAACTGGCCTCCGGTTCGGCTGGCCATTGCTCAAAGCGACGCCAACGGAGTAGCGATCGAGGACGCTGTTGAGCGCTGCGATATCCCATTCATCGGGGTGCGTAATCGCCAGGATCTCGATCTCACGATCATAGAAGGGCATTCTGTCGCCAAGCGCTGTCAGCAAGCGCGAAGGGAATCGACCGCCATCAACAAGTACCTGCGCGCCACCGGGCGTCTCTAACAGAAAAGCATTGCTGTGCCCCATATCCAGCATCCAAAGGTGCAGTCGGCCGTCTCGGCGGCTCATGTGCATCGCGACCATTAATACAAGGAGAAGGAATGAAGCTGAACAAACCAGCATAGTCATTCGTCGCTGCCGAACGGCCGCGGCAATCCGCGTCCAAATCTGTGGTCTTGAGGCAGCTATCATGGCGCCTCCAATCAAGAGAACATAATAAGCCTGGATCAAGCGAGCGTCGAAGTTGACGGCGATTTCCGCAAAATCGAATTGAGCGAAAGCGCGGACGATAGCAATCGACCACGAGAGGAAGACCATCACGACCCAAAAAGTGGCTGTGCCGATCACCGGTACGAAAAGGCTGATACCCCCGGCTAACAGCCCAAGCAAAAGTATTGCCGCTTGTACTGGCACGATCAGGATGTTCACTGGCAGTGCGACCAGCGACAAACGTCCAAAGTAAAGGACAATCAGCGGCAAGGTCGCGAGTTGCGCGGCGATCGACACAATCAGCGGTTCATTAAGCGCGATGTGCAAGAGTTCTGCGGTAGCGGGCTTAAAGCGTCGCTCCAGCCATCTACGCAACAGTCTCGACAAGGGATCGGCAAACAAGCCCAGACCCAGCACCGCGAAGAAGCTGAGTTGGAAGCCGATGTCCAGCAGTACGTTAGGATCGAGCATGGAAAGGCAGAGCGTTGCGAAGGCCAGGGAGGTCGGCACAAAGGTATTGCGTCGAAGTTGCTGCCCGACGACCAGGAGACTGCTCATCAATGCCGCCCTCAAAATGCCGCCGCCGGCGCCTACCATCAGCGAGTACACGGCGATGAACAGAATCGCGCCCAGCGCGGCCGGGGCTTTGTTGCTTCCCAAAACGCTACTGAAAACGCGCATGACGATCGCGCTGATCACCACCATGTTGAAACCGCTGATGGCAATAATGTGGGAAGCGCCCACCCGCCGAAAGTCGCGCTCGAGTTCCGGCGATATCCCTTGTTCGTCGCCCAGCAAGATGCCGACCAGCAGCCCAGCTTGAGGCTCGGGCAGGGCGCGATTTATGTTGCCGCGCAACGCTTGCTTGATTCGAATCAGTAGCGCCTGGAGGGGTGATCCATATCCGGAACCAAGGACCTCGATGCCGGCGTTGCGCATGATCGAAAATACACCTTGGCGAGCCAGGTAGTCGGCGTATGAGAAACTGTCCCAGGTGGCGGGGATAGCCAGGAAACCGGTCGCCCGAATCTGATCTCCATAGGCAAGCGACACGGTTCGATCAGTTTCGACAAGAGCCAGGCCACTGGTTTCGATCCAGTTATTGCGGACGTAAATGGCATCAACATGGACACGCAGTTGCGCGCGATCATCACGAAAGACCGGCTCGTCTATGACAATTCCCGTGATCGTTCCCGAATTGCCGTTGTATTGCGAGATATCGCTGCTGCGGGGGACTGATACTTGGCGCAGGCCACCGGCGGCGAACGCCGCCAGCGCGATCGCGAACCAGCGGCGGCGATGTTGCCGCAGTAGAAAGGCTGGAATCGTTGCCGCAACAGCTAGTATCAGCCATGACGAAAAACCGAGGCTGACAAAATGTCTCGCTAGGCTGATTCCTGAGACCCAAAAGACAGCGACGAGGATCAGACGCATTAGTTGGCGCGATGCAATAACCGACGATGAACCGCAGGGTGATCTTTTGTCAGTGCTAAGCAACAAAAGCGGACATCAGCCCTTTGATGCCCGCTTCTGCATTAATCAATGGAAAGCGACAGTTAGATGTGATTGCCGATCGGCGCCTGCGCAGGTCTGTCAAAGTTAATCGGTTCGCGATTGACTTCCGGACGCGGGACAGGAATCGCCTGCTGTTCAGGTTCAATCTCCACTGCCATGGATTCTTCGTATTGCATCAAGTGGATGCCGTTGCGGATTTCTTCCAGGCTAAGGGTGAACTGATGTTCGAGTTGATTGAGTTGAGCGAGAACGTAGGCGTCAGCTTCGTCCGTGATTTTCGCAGACTCTATCTTGGCTTGTTCGATCACGTACTCGGCACGAACTTTCGCTTGTTTCACCATCTCGTGCTGATCAATCAAATCTTCGCTGTGCTGCCGCGCCTGTTGAACAATCCTCGCAGCTTCCTCGTTGGCTTTCGCCAAGACGCGATCGCGCTGCTGGGTCACGTGCGCTGCTTTTTCGATTTCTTCCGGAATCGATATCCGCATTTGATCGATAATCTCGAGGGCGCGTTCTTCGTCAACCATAGTGTACTTGGTGCCAAAAAGATGACGCCCTTCATCAATAAGGTCTTCCAAGCGATCCACAAGATGTTGAATGTCCATCAGCTTCCTCCCCACTGAAAGTTAATGACTTTGTCCTTTACAAATACGCTAGCTGAACTTCTCTTTGAGCGCGCGTTCAATAGTTGGCGGCACCATCGAACTGACGTCACCCCCCAGTTCCGCAATTTCTCGAATTGTGCTTGAGCTAATGTGTATGAATTGCTCATCCGACAAGATGGCGATTGTTTCCAATTCCGGCGCCAATTTTCGATTTGCCATACCCATGCGAAACTCAAACTCAAAATCCCCAAATACTCTTAATCCACGTATTAAGGCAATGGCGCCTATCGATTGTGCATAATTTACGGTAAGCGTACTGTATTGCGTTACTGAGATCTTCGGATAGTCTCCGAATACATTCCGCGCAAGTTCAACGCGCTCCTCAATGTTAAACAGTACCGATTTGCTCTTGGGATTGGCATAGATCGCGACAATGATTTGCTCAAAGAACCGGGACGCTCGAATCGCGACATCAATATGTCCGTAATGTATGGGGTCCAATGACGCTGGATATACCGCGATACCCTTTCCCGACATCTAGCTGCTCCTACGGCACGACATGATTCTAATGGGATTCAAAAAAGCGCGCCAACAGAATTGACATAGAATCCGCCTCAATCAAGTATTTCGGGGGATTATAACCCAAAAACAACCTAGCGAGAGTTGATGCGGTTGTTTTTCGCGTAAAGGAAACCTATGGTGTCATGCGCTGGATTGCCCGCTGTGGTCACTGTGAAACCTTTGCCGCGCAAAAGATTGCACAGATCTTCGTGCCTGTATTCGGTGAGGTGGTTATGGTACTCCATACAGATACGATTGATCGATGCCAGCGAAGCGTCGTCCGCATTGAAGAAGATGTCGTATTCCGCGCCTTCACAATCTACTTTCATGAAATCTATAACGTCTTTGCCGCTGCGCCGAATGACCTCGGACAGAGGAATGGTCGATACCTCTTTTGCCGCTTGAACGGTATCCCCGACCATATGGTACATGACTGGGTGGGGGGCGCTTGTGTCCATGCGGCTCAAGCCAAAATCAGCGCCGACGGCTTCCGGGTAGCAAATCACGTTGTTGACGCTGTTGAGCTTCAGGTTCTCGCGCAATAGTTGTCGAGACTCTTCAAAGGGTTCATAGACGTGTACAGAGCTGCCGTCGGTCCGCGCGGCCAAAATGGCGAAATCCCCGATTCCACCGCCTATATCCACGATCGTCCAACCGGGTTTCAAACCGGCGCCATGCTTTTCGTAGTCGCGGTCCAGGCAGGTCTCTTTGGCGATCCATATGTCCATTCTGGAACGCACGTTAAACCGCAAATCGTCCTTGAGTTCGATCGTGAATACCGCGTTTTCCAGTCCCAAGAAACTTGCGATAATCTTTATTCGAGGCGACATGCCCAGCAGGATGGTGAATATCGAGCGCAGGTAATACGAGTACCTTGATATGTACAACCGAGTTTTGCGCAGCAAAATGTCCGAGCCTCCTCAGCTCAATTCGCTTTGCTCAGCAAAAAGTTGGCTGATACGGCGAGCCAACAACTGATGCTCCGGCAATGTCAGCGACGGGTCTTCTTCATAAATCGTGCGCGCCTCGCGCTGCGCCAACTGTACCAACTCTGGCGAAAACTTTTGCAAGGATTGCAAAACATCCTTGCCGCTCTGCCGCCAGCCTAGCAAGTCGCCTCCGCCCCGCAATTGCCAGTCCAATTCCGCCAATGCGAAACCGTCGTTGGTTTGAGCCATCGCGACCAGGCGCCTCTCGGCAATGGAGAGCAGATCCTGTAGCGCCTCGCCCTCGAGCATGTCGTGAACCCGGTCCATGTTGACGTTCGACGAGCGGTCCGGGATCAAAAAGCAATATGACTGGTGTTCCCCGCGTCCGACCCGGCCTCGGAATTGATGCAATTGCGCCAGGCCAAAACGATTGGCGCCATCAATGACAATGACCGAGGCATTGGGGACGTCGACGCCGACTTCCGCTACCGAAGTTGTGACCATCACATCATGTTGGCCCGCGCTGAATTCCGACATGAGTCGATCCTTTTCGGCGGAACTCATACGTCCGTGCAAGAGGCAGACGCGATAGCGGAAAAACACCTTTTGCAGGCTTTCAAACGCTTCTGTTGCGGAGGCGGTTTCGACGGACTCGGATTCTTCGACCAGGGGATGCACGAAAAATGCTTGCCGACCTTGTTCCAACTGTGCTACCACGAAACCGTGCAGACGTTCCCGCGCAACCGGGTCGATGAGTTTTGTAATGATCTGCCGCCGTCCTGGCGGTTTCTCCTTCACGAGCGTCAAATCCAGATCGGCGTAGACCGTCAGAGCCAGCGTACGGGGAATCGGCGTCGCCGTCATTACCAGCAGGTGAGGATTGCCGCCCTTGCCCCGCAGTTTGGCGCGCTGGCCAACGCCAAAGCGGTGTTGCTCGTCAATCGCCACGATCCCCAATTCCTTGAAGTCAAGTCCTTCCTGGATCAAGGAATGCGTGCCGACAACAATATCAATTGAGCCGTCGCTCAGGCCACGATAGACAGATTCGCGTTCCGAACTGGCAAGGGCGCTGGTGAGCAGGGCAACCACGGGTCGATTGCTTCCAGGAAAGGCCTCTACGGCATTTGCAATCGTCCGGTAGTGTTGCTCTGCCAAGACGCCAGTTGGCGCCATTAAAGCCGCCTGCTTTTCGTTTGATAGAGCTATCGCCATTGCGACCATCGCGATGGCGGTCTTGCCGGAGCCAACATCACCCTGTATGAGCCTGTTCATCGGGATGGTCTTTGCCATGTCTTTGCGTATGTCCGCAATAGCAGCATGTTGGTCCGCTGTCAGTTCGAACTCGAAGGCGTTCTTGATGAAACCCGCCAAGACCTCGTCAGATACCGGCAGCGCGGGGATTTGCGCGGACTGCCATTTTCGACGATTGCCAAGCACGGCGAGTTGCAGCATCAGCAGCTCGTCAAATGCCAAGCGCCGATAGGCATGGCGCAAGTGATCCCAGCCTGAGGGAAAATGCCTCTGGCGCATGGCCCAGCCCAAATCCGCCAATTCCGCGCGATCCAGGACAGACTGCGGTATGGGGTCAGGCAAGCTGCCAGCCCAGTCCGCGCTGAGAGCTTTCATGGTTTTCCGAAAGACCCGCGGTCGCATGCCTTTGCCGAGTCGGTATACAGGCACAATGCCGACAATCTGCAGGTTCTCCAGGTCGACGTGCTCCCATTCGGGGTTCGACATTTGCAGGCGATCCCGGTATGCGGTCACCTTTCCGTTGAGTACGATTTGGTTGCCGGGCCGTATTTTGCCGGAGAGATAATGCTGGCCAAAGAAGCGAATCGAGAGCGCGCCAGAGCCGTCAGTCACCCGCGCCAGGAAATCCTGTCGCCCGTTTGCGCCGATTGCTGATCCCGCATGTGAGACTGTGGCGACGATCGTCGTCGTTTCATTTGCAACCAGTTCGCGGATACATTTGAGCTCGGTGTAATCCAGATAGTCGCGCGGGAAGTGAAAGAGCAATTGGCCAACGGTATGCAGATCTAACTGCTTGAGGGATTCAGCCAGCTTGTTGCCGATGCCTTTCACGTCTGTGGTCGGGGCAGCGAGCTTGTCGTAGAGGGCCAGCGCCTCTTCGAAACTCCAGTCGGGGCGCGGTATCCGCGGCGGGCGCTCTAAACGGGGCAGTGGCTTGATGTCCAATTCCTGGCTCTGCGAGCCGCCGGTATAGTCTTCATCCCAAGTCGCATCATCATCTCGGAAGTCCTGCTTTTGCGATGACGAGCCAGCCTTTCGCGGCCGCGGCGGCCTTGCCTGCCGCCGGTCGGAGTGATCGCGTCCGCGTCGTCCGCGCGAGTCGCTGGGCTTGTCCGCAGCCATTTTTTCCGCCCAGGTCCGCAATCTGTCGCTGTATTCCGGCGGTGGCGGGACGCGATTGGTAATGCGATCCAGTACGTAACTTAACCTGTCCTTGCGATTGTCTTCCGGCTCGATCGCCCCATAGTCCCTGAGACAATCCATGATCTCGTCAATGAGTATCTGATGCGCTGGTTTACGCGCTTGTCGTCGCGCTTCGGGCTCCCAATTCCTGCAATAGTCGCTCAAACCCCCGACTACGGCTGTATCATTGCCGCCCTGTTCGCGTTCCAACTTCAAGATTTTGACCAATGTTTCCAGTGCGGAAGGCATGTACTAGTTTCTCCAGTCTTGGTTCAAGGTCGCCACGCCGATCGAGCCCGGTCCAATATGAGCGCCTAAAGTTGGGCATACTTCAATGATATGCGTCTCCTCTGGCGCAATCTCGCGGATAGAGTCCAAAAAACGCTCGGCGCCAACACGATTGTCGATGTGCAAGACCGCGAGACGGTCCAAGGGCGCCTGAGCTTGCGTGAGCGCCTTTAACTTTGCTTCCGCGCGAGACCAGGTTCGCGAACGCGCCAGCGAGGTGATATCGCCGTCGGCGACGCGGACAATCGGCTTGATCTTGAGCAATGTTCCGATGCCGGCGACAAGTGAGTTAACGCGGCCGCTCCGCTGCAAGTATTGCATCGTATCGATAATGGCGTATACCTCGGTATGCTGGCGTACCCGTTCAATCGCTTCCAGTATGTCATTCAACGACGCGCCCTCGACAGCTAATTCGGCAGCTGCCCAAACCTGGAATCCTATTCCGAATGTCAGTTGCAAGCTGTCGACGAGCGTTACCCGTTCCGCGTCTACAGCGCGCGCGCCCAAGCGCATCGTATTGAGCACGCCGCTCAGCCTGTCCGGCACATGGATCGACACGATTTTTTCCGCGCCATCGTTTAGCATGTTCTGGTAGAATGCCTCCGCTTCTCCCGGGGATGGAGCGGAGGTTGTAGGCTGCGCCGTCATGGAGGGCAGTTGGCGATAGAAGGCTTGGCGATCAAGCCCCGCGCCGTCATCAGGAATGCTCTGGCCGTCGATATTGACATAGGTCGGAATGATCCGAATATCCAAATATCTGACGATCTCGACCGGCAAGTCGCAGACGCTGTCGGCTGCAACTTGAATCCGTTTAGAAGTCATAGTCCAAATCGTCCGTTTCTTTTTCCAATACCGCGACGCCTATCGCGGTTGGACCAAGCCAGGTCGCCATCGTTGTACTGTACATAGTGAAGGGAAAATGCTGGCCCGGGAATTCCAGAGCCAACCGATCCTGCATGATGCGGGTCTCTTCACTGATTTGGTTTTGGTGCTGCAACATCACTGCGTCATCCAATTCGTTAAATTCTACCAAAAACTCGACCAATCGTTCGATGGCTTGCGGCTGGTTGCGGACCTTTTCAATGACGATGATCTTGCCGTCTTCCAAGCTGACAAATGGCTTGATGCCCATGTGCGCGCACAAGATCGCATGAGAGGGTTTCATGATCTGATTAAAGCGCAGGTAATCCAGGTTGTGTATGCAATAGACTGAATAAATGCGGTTGACCGCCGTACGCACCGCCTGAATCGCCTCTTCAACCCCAAGTTTGTCGTGAGCAGCCCGCGCCGCGACGCGTACCAGCATACCTTGGCCCGCGCAGAGGCTTTGCGAATCAATTACCGCGATCTCACAGTCGTTTCCAACCTGCTGCGCAGCCAAGCGGCCGTTTTGCCAACTCTTGCTCAAGTCGCGCGATGGATGAATGGAAATTATCACATCGCAAAAGTGCGAGAGCCGAGCGTACAGTTCGGCATAATCGTTTTCCGACGGCGGAATGACGGTCGGCGTCCCCGCGAGTTTTCCCAGAAGTTCAAAAGCCTGCTCAGTTTCCAGATCGATATCTTCTTGAAAGCGAACCCCCTCGATTTCAATTCGATTGGGCAAGATCGTAACCGGGTAATGTTTTATCAGGCGCGGATTGGAAAATGTCGCACCGCTATCGGTGACTATATGGATTCGAGGCATCACTCAAGGCCGATCAAATACGGGTACAGGTCTTGTCCGCCGAAGACCAGATCAAATTCTAATTCCGAATAGAAAAATGATAAACGCTCAATCAATTTCCTGGCTTCGCGCTCTTGGATGCCGTCACCATAATATAAGGTAACCAGTTCATGTTCGGCTTTTAGGACTTTGGCCAAGGCATCGACTACGGATGCCTCGATTGTGGCGCCGGCAACCAGAATCTGGCCGTCGCCGGTAGCGAGGAAGTCGCCACAGCGTATTGCCAAGCCGCCCAGACGAGAATCTCTGGTTGCCCGCGTGATCTCTATCGAACAGACTTGCTGGACTGCGGCTCCCATTTCGTCGATGGCTGAGTCCAAATCGCCGCCGCCGTCTTCACCGCTGTCTTCAAATGAACGCAAGGCGATTAGAGCGCTAATCCCTGCAACGACGGACGTCGTGGGCAGGACATCGACGCGGATCTCATCGGCGGTTTCGGCAGCTTGTCTGGCGGTCATGATGATATTGCGGTTGTTTGGCAGGATGAACACGCTCGCAGCGTTTACGCTATCTATAGCAACGAGGAAATCTTCCACGCTGGGATTGCTGCCTTGGCCGCCGGGGATTACCGCTTCACATCCCAGATCCTCAAAGACTGCCCTTAATCCCTCTCCTGGAGCGACAGCGATCACTCCGTACGCTCTTGCTGTCTGATGTTTCGTTGGCGGCGCTGATATCTCTTGCCGCGGTCGTCGCCGGAACTGCAATTCCATGTTTTCGATGACGATGTCATCCAGTGTTGCGCCGGATCGCACCGCATAGTCAATGGGCAGAGCAGGATTGTCCACATGTATGTGGACCTTGACCGTGGAGTCGTCGCCGACCACCAGCAGAGACCAGCCCACTTGCTCCAGATCTTGACGGATTTGAGCGATATTCAGGTCTTTGCCGAGCATGAGAAATTGCACATCGTAGCCGTAGGAGGCGTCTCTGGGCGAATCCATCGCGACGCCCGGACCCGCCGCAACAGGAGATTCCGCTTTCTCCGACGCATCGAATTTGCCATCACTAGACGCGAGTCCTTGCAGGAACAAGACCAGGCCCAAGGCGCCTGAATCAACGACGCCGGACTCCTTTAGTATCGGCAGCAGTTCTGGCGTTTTACGCAGCGATACTTGCGCTGCGCGAACCAGAATATCCAGCGCCTCGGAGAGCGCCAGTCCATCGTCCGCATGAAGCTCGAGAGTTTCCGTCGCTTCCCGCGCGACGGTGAGAATAGTGCCTTCTACCGGGCTTGTTACCGCTTCATAGGCAAATTGCGCCGCGCGTTTGCAAGCAAGGGCGAATTCGGGCGTATCCAGCGCTTCAGCCGTCCGCAGTTGCTCGGCGAATCCCTTCAGCAACTGCGAAAGGATTGTGCCGCTGTTTCCGCGGGCGCCCATTAACGCGCCATAGGCGAATTGCCGGGATACTTCGGCAACGTCCGAATTGTCGAGGTCCGATATTTCGCTGTAGGCGCGCTGGAGCGTGTGGTGCATGTTTATTCCCGTGTCTCCGTCAGGGACCGGAAAGACATTCATGTCATTGATTCGTTCAACGTGCTGGGAAAACTGGCCAATGGCGCTTGCCAAGGCTCGTTTCAGCGCTTTGCCATCGACGCCGGTCTTGCCGCGACATGAAGACATCAGGCATCAAGACTCGCGATTGCTTGACGCAAATCCTGGATGCCGGCGGCGATGCCTCCCGCATGCCCGAATACGCAAGTACCGGCGATCATGACATTGGCTCCGGCCCCCACAGCCAGGAGGATCGTCTCGCTATTGATTCCGCCGTCAACTTCAATATCGATATTTGACCCACCCTTATCAACCATAGCGCGCAATGAAGCGATCTTGGCGGTCATCGCCTTGATGAACTCTTGACCGCCGAAGCCCGGGTTGACGGTCATCACATTGACGATATCGACCATATGCAGGATCTCGCTGAGCGACGCGGCGGGCGTGTGAGGATTCAGCGCGACGCCAGTCCGGCAGTCGGCGGATTTGATCTGTCCCAGAACGCGATGAAGGTGCGTGCAAGCCTCCACATGCACGGTGATGGAATCGGCTCCGCAATCGGCAAACCGTCCGATAAGGCGCTCGGGCTGGACTGTCATCAAGTGAACGTCCAAGGGGATATGCGCGACCTTTTTCACAGCTTCTACAACCAGAGGTCCCATGGTGATATTGGGCACAAACTGCCCGTCCATCACGTCAATATGTATCCAGTCGGCGCCAGCGCCTTGCGCCTGCTTCACTTCTTCCCCAAGTCGCGTGAAATCCGCCGACAGTAGGGAAGGCGCTATCTTGATCGGCTTGTATGTCATATCGGGACCCCGAATCTTGAGACCGACGCACAGAACCATCTTACTTGTTGCGCGGCGTTATTGCAAAAGCGCGCCGTCCGGGGGGTGCATTTCAGATTATTGGCAAGGCACATGGCTTTACCGTTCAAAAGCATAATTAACCACAAAGACACGAAGAACACGAAGTCATAAATCATTTCTCTGTGGTCTCTGTGTCCTCTGTGTTTAATTCCTGTGAAGAACTCGTTAAGGGGCGATATTCTTTCACAAGTCCTAGGGCATCCTGCCAAAATATTGAAATGCGCCCCGGACCGGATACGCTATCGCAGACAGGGACTCACTGATCTGTTTTGCGTTGAGAATAGGAGACCTATAAGCGCTGGGAACACGCGACCTCGAAAGCCTCAGCCGCTGATCTGGTCGAGTTCGATGAGATTCGTTTTTAATTGACCGCAGCCGGCGTCAATGTCAATGCCTCGCCGCAGGCGTACGGTACTGGCCACTTCATAGTGTTTCAGGATATTCCTGAACTTGTCGATACGCTCGTGTTCGGCTGGCGCGCCCCGGTATCTGTCGGTTGGGTTCAAGGGAATGATGTTGACGTGGCACAAGAGCCCGGCGAGCAGACGTCCCAGCTTGTGCGCCTCGTCCGAACTGTCATTCTCGCCGGCGATAGCCGCCCACTCGATGGTGATGCGCCGGTTTGTCTTGGCTGTGTAGTAACGACAAGCGCTGATCAATTCGTCGATCGGCCAGCGGCGATTAACGGGCATCAGCGCGGAACGCTGGGTGTCCTCTGATTTGTGCAGGCTCACAGCCAAATTGACCTGAAGACCCTCGTCGGCAAAGCGCCGGATCTGCGGCGCCAATCCCACGGTGCTGACGGTGATATGTCGCGCGCCGATTCCCAAGCGATTCATGAATTGACGGATGGCGCGCATGGTCGCTTCATAGTTGTGGAAAGGTTCGCCCATACCCATGAGCACAATATTGCTCAAGCGTTCGCCCTCCGCCGCCAGTTCTCGCGCGAAGAGCATCGCTTGTTCGAAGATTTCCTCCGCCGCCAGGTTGCGCGCGAATCCCATCTGACCCGTGGCGCAGAAGACACAGCCCATCGCGCAGCCGGCTTGTGTCGATAAACAGGCGGTCTTGCGCTGGTCCTCATAAGGCATAAGGACGGATTCTATCAATTGACCGTCCGCCAATTGATAGAGCCGCTTTTCTGTACCATCGGCGCTGTTCTGTCGCGCGATCAACTGTAAGCTGCCAAGCGAAGCGTTTTCACCGAGTTTGTCAATAAAGCGCTTGGGCAGATCGGTCATCGCGGCGAAGTCATCCACGCGCTTGTCGTACATCCATTTCCAGAGCTGGTGGGCGCGAAAGGGCTTTTCGCCGAACTCGGCGACCAGGCTGTTGAGTTCCGAGGGGGTCAGCGCGTAGAGGTTTGTCATTTGCTTTTCGTTGTCCGCAGGTTCGTCGATTTATGCCAGACTAGCCAAGAGAAACGGGATCATATTGTAGACTAAATGCGAAATAATAGCCGCGGTGGTACTGAGCCAGGCGCGCGCCAATCCGAATGCGAGCGAGACTACAAACACGATTGCCGCGGCCGGCGTAGCGGCATACTGCAGGTGGATCGCTGTGAAGAAAAGCGAAACGATCACGACGCCGAAAACGGGCTGAAGCGCGCCGCGAAACAGAGTTTCTTCGCCTATTGCGGCCAAAAGCGCCAAGAGCGCTCCCAAGAAGAGCGAACTACTAAAGGAATCGAAAATCTGCCGCGCCGCCGCCGTCTGCCCTTCGAAACTGCTTGCGGATACCATACTTTGCCATACTAACATGAGCAGCGAGACCCCAAGGTACAAAATGCAGCCAAGCGCAATGCCAAACAGCAAATCCATAGGAGTAGGCAATCGCAAGCCGAGGCGCTCGCAAGTACTCGTCCAATCTCGCCGAAGCAGCCAGCCGACGCCCAAAAGCGCCAGCAAAACATACAATGCAGCATCGATGGTCAGGTTGAGCAGGGCATCTTCAGTGCTGGCATAGACGTCGAGCAGTTTTTGCAGACCGCCCTCGGCGCTCGCATTCCAATAGAGTACGGCAAGCGCGAATATCAGGAGCAGGAGCGCCAGGCGGTGAATCGGTCGCCGGCTGTCAAATGTCGGCGAAGCGATCAGGCTTGAAACGCCTATCAAGCGCTCGACGTGGCGCCAGGGTGACTCGAATCTGATCAAGAGCAGCATGATTGCGATCGATGCGAGTGCGAAACCCAAATAGGAACATTGAAAAAGGTCGTTCGCGCCGGACGTAGAAACTCTGCTCAGCCACTGGACCGCGATGACCACGGGCATGGCTGCCTGAAGAACGCGCAAGTACCGGTGTGAAATGCCGGGTCCCTTTGCCGCGTTCGCCAGAAAGATCAAAACAGTTAGGTACAGGAGTCCAAAAAGCGTCAATGCCATCGATCACTTCGAGTGTGCGGGTGCGCGCAGTATAGACGATATCAGCACAGCGCTCAACTGTCAGCCCATCTGCTCAGGGCAATCGCTTCAAACTGATGGCGACTGGCATGATGCAAAATTGGACTGAATATTAACCACCGAGGACACCGAGGGTCGCGTAGACACTGACCGGCAACACCGAGAAAAGCAACGAAACAAAAGGTCTTTTCTTATTTCAAGCGCGCTTTTGAGCGACGGATGAAGTATTGCTGGCGACTTTGGCATATTCCGGCAGCGGATTTAGAGGAATAGTCGTCAAACTCCCCAAACTCTGTGTCCTTAGTAAGCGCAAGTAAGTCATGCAACGAAATAAGCCGCGTGTAGGGGCGACATATCATGTCGCCCGTCGATGCGATGGCGCGGTTTCGGGCGACCAGGTTGGTCGCCCCTACGG
>DAOULD010000009.1:0-2830 GCA_034420635.1 Anaerolineae bacterium
CCTGACCTTGGTTTCTGGGCTGTACTTGCGCTGTCTTGCCATGCCCCATCCTCCCTTTCTGTCACGCTAGTATACTCTCTTTACTAGGTGTCCAGTTTTTCGAGACCACTACACCCACCCCCCGGCCCCCTCCCCGAAGCATCAGGGAGGGGGAGCGCATTTGGCGGAACTAGGATCACATCCAGAACTTTCGCTACAAATGAGATTTTTTCGCATTATTTTATTGGTAATACTTGGTTTAAGTCGCCTACGTCTAAAAGCTGATTGCGACGCGTTTCTCGATTTTGGCGTCGTCCAGATCGATACCGAGCCCGGAGGCTTGCGGAAGTTTGATGGAGCCGTTTTCCGGCGCGAACTGGGTTCTGTGGAAAAACTGTTTGTTCGGCTGATGGTTGATCAGGTATTCGACCATCGGCACCGCGGCCGGCGACTGTGACCCGGCGACATGCAGCGCGGACAGCAGGGAATGGCCGTGCGCGACAACGGGCACCTCGAATGCGGAAGCCAGGGAACAGATTTTGACCAGTTCGGTGATTCCGCCGGTCCAATCGGGGTCATTCTGCAAGTAATCTACCGCGCCTTGGACCAGGAGTTCCTTGCTTTGCCAGCGGGTATAGACATGTTCGCCCGTGGCTATCGGGACGGACGTGGAAGCTTTCAGCTTGGCGAACTCGGCGACGCGCTCAGGCGGAATCGGTTCTTCCATCCAGGTTGGATTGACGGATTCCAACGCTCGCAAGATCTTGGTCGCGTAGGCTACATCCCAACTCATGAACGCGTCGAACATCAGCATATAGTCGGGACCAACCGCTTCACGAACAGCTTCAGCCAGCGCTATGTTCTTCGCCATCCCTTCCGCGCCCGCGGCTGGACCGTATCGGAAAAACCACTTCTGCGCTTGAAAGCCTTTGGTCTGGTACTCTTTGGCAAGTCGCGCCGCTTCCCGCGGCTCAATGGAGAAGCCCAACATGCTGGCATAGGCGGGCACAGAGGACCGTGTTGGACCGCCCAGGAGCCGATAGATCGGCTGTTTCCAGGCTTTGCCTTTCAGGTCCCAAAGCGCGCAGTCGATGGCGCTGACGCCGGTCATGAACAGGCCGGAGCGCCCATGTCGGTTGAGCCGTATCATGAGGTCGTAGAGGTATTCGGTTGCCAGCGCGTCGCGTCCGATCAAGAACTCGCGCAGATCATTGCTGATGACAAAGGCTTGATGACGGTCGATGGGACCAAATAGGCCGGAAAGGTCCTCATCAGATTGCACCTCGACGTACATAGCGCTGATGCTGCCGGGCGTCGGTTTGTTTGGCGGATCGGGATGTTCAACATCGGGATAAATGTGCAAGGGCATACACTGTAGCTGGCGCCCCGGTTGCGGATCCCGCGGGGCGGTCAATTCATACACGAGAATATCACGGATTTTCATGCGCTCGTCCTCTTCCAGCGCGCGTAACGATGATACGCTTGAACAGAAAATGACTGATTCTTGATTATCGCCGCGCCGTTTTGGCAAGTTCTGCGGCGCGGGCTACTTGCTAAAATCTCTTTTATTAAACCGCGTCGCGCAGGCGACGAGAAGGCTAATTGTCTCGTGTGAGCGCGGCGGAGTTTTTGGCTGCGGCCGAGCGGCTGTAGTGGTCAGTGACCTCGTTGTAAGCCGCGAGAAAGTGCTTCTCGAGCAAGGCGGTGGCTTTGGTTTCATCTTTTTCGACTATGGCGTCGAGGATGTCCTGGTGCATGACGTGAAAGGTCTTCAAGAACTCCGAGTTGAGTTCGGAACGCGTCAGCAAAAAGAGATAGATTTGCGAACGCAGATTGGTCCAACTGGCTAGGAGACGGCGGTGGCCGCTGGCCGCGCATAATTGTTCGTGGTAGGCGGTATTGAGCCTGGCGGCTTCGTGGCTGGAGATGCCTTGCGCAGCCTTGGCGCGCATCTGATCAACCGTTCGCTGCATGGCTGCAAGCTCAGCTTCACAGGGCGTTTCGATGGCCAGGCGCACAGCCAGCTTCTCCAATGCCAGGCGCAAGCTGTAGACCTCATCGACATCATTGCGGTTCAATTGGCAGACAAATACGCCGCGATTGGGTTCACGGACAACGAGCGCTTCTTGCTCAAGACGGGTTAGCGCCTCGCGCACGGGTCCGCGGCTGACGCTCAACATCTCCGCCAGAACTTCTTCGCGCAAGTGCTCGCCGGGCGCCAGTTCACCTTCCAGTATGGCTTGACGAATCTTCACGGTCGCGTTGTCGGCGAGCGAATGTTTTTGCGTCGGGATCAATATACTTGCAGAATCATCCATAATAAAACTTTGTCGCAATCTGGAACTGACTCAGTTCAAAGAGCGCTTAGATTATCTAACAGGAATTTAGTTACTATAGTCTAATTTCGCCAGAGGAAAGTTGTCAAGCGAATAGGCAGGGCAATCGCTTCAGACTGATGGCGACTGGCATGATGCAAAATTGGACTGATTATTAACCACCGAGGACACCGAGGGTCGCGTAGACACTGCCCGGCAACACCGAGAAAAACAACGAAACAAAAGGTCTTTTCTTATTTCAAGCGCGCTCTTGAGCGACGGATGAAGTTTCGCTGGCGACTTTGCCATATTCAGGCGACGGATTTAGAGGCATAGTTGTCAAAATTCCCTAAACACTGTGTCCTTTGCGCCTTTGTGGTGAAAAGTAATTGAAGTGATTGCCCTAGCGAATAGGCAGGGTATACAGGGCAATCGCTTCAAAATCATAGTCCATCAATATATCGCCAATTCAAACCAAAATATAACCACAGAGGCACAGAGGGCACAGAGAAAAGTCATTCTAAATGAAAATTGCG
>DAOULD010000010.1:0-10221 GCA_034420635.1 Anaerolineae bacterium
GAATAGTCATCAAACTCCCTAAACTCTGTGTCCTTAGCAATTCCAAGTTAGTCGTACGAAAAAATGCGTGCGCTGTAGGGGCGGCACGCTGTGCCGCCCATTTCCTCCACTAACTGTTTTCGGGCGTTCAGCGAAACGCCCCTACACCTCGTCGCTTTTTCAGATTCTCATGACTTACTTGCACTTACTTATATCACCCTTCGCCTGAATACTTCCCATGTACGGTCTGTGGCTGTAATATTCCCGCTTCAATCCGAGGACGGCGCCGTGTCGATCAACCAAATCTTAAAGTCGCTCCGGTTGACTATTTCTCGCATTTCCGGGGTCATGCCTTCGTATTGCCACGGTTTATAGTTGAAGGGATGGGAGATTTCCAGCAGTATTTTGCCCTCTGGCAGGTCGCCGCGGATGTCTTCTATCGGATAGTAATTGGCGGCGTTGAACAGTCGGTAGCGGGCGCCAGGCGCCTCCGGCCGGAGATCCCACCAAGTGAATACCGGATTCTCGCTTGTTTCAACGGTCGTCTCGAACGAGACATCATCATATGTCTGATAAACTTCCCAAGCGATTTCCAAAGGATACCGCTGCGCGATCGCCGGAACAAAATTGGCTATCGACAAGGCGCCAAGGCCGACGACTAACGAAGTGAGAGCGCCGCGTCCATAGCGCAAAAGATACGCTGAAAAGCCATAGGCGCATGCCATCGCGATAAATGGCACAAGCGAGCGGACCACACGGCCGTAGACAACAAAAAGCTGCAAACCCGCGGACAATAGCGAGAGCATCAGATAGAGACTGAACAGACAGGCAAACCAGATCCAGGCTCGCCGACGGTCATTGGAAAGACAGCGACTACGCAATGTCCAGGCGGCCAAGACCAGCCCGAATATCCAGAGGATACTCATTAAGCCTTCAACATCGCGGAAATACAGAAACGGGAAGATTAAGCCTTCGGAAAACGACCCGTGATCGACCGTTTCGGAAAACGTCATCATCTGCAGAAAGACATTTTCGTTCAGGAAAATCATGTTGAAAAGGACGATCGGGAGGAAGAACAGCAGGGCGCCGCCCGCCATGCCAAAGGCTCTGCGCAAGGCGTCGGGCGGGTCCGGGGCCAGAAGGCCGCAATACAGAATGCCTATGGCGATGGTCAAGGTGACGTAACCGTTGTAGATCCAGAAAACGAGAAACGCCAGCCATCCGACAAATAACGCGTTCATGACGCGCCAGGCGCGCAGGCGAAGCGCAAAGTAAATAGCGATCAATCCGATGAGAATTGCGATGTCATAGGGAAGAAGATGCTTGGCAAAGAAGAAAAATGATTGGGAAGTCGCTAGCAGATAGGCGCTCAACAGCGCTTCCCCTTCGCTGGCGCCAGCCTTTCGCCCAATCAGATAAATCATGCCAATGCACAGAACAGACGGCAGCGCAAAGATCAGCGCGGGCAATCGGAAATTCTGAGGCGGGGTATGCCATAGATCTTTCCACAGCAAGTTGTCGTCGTGGTTAACGCTGTGGATTAGACGATGAAACAATGCCGGGACAAGCTTGGCAAGCGCAATACCCTGATGGAACTCGTATTTCAAAAGTGTTTTGGCGGCATTTTTGAAGTCGGCGTTGTAGATGTGTTTTGTCGTTTCTATAGCGCGGTAGTAGCGGAGCTCGTCCGGATGGAATAGCTGTCCGCCATTGATGATCAGGAGCAATCGAAAGCCATAGGCTATCAGCATTAACAGGGCTAGGAGCGAACTTGGGCGGGCAAGCTGGTTCTGAATGGACAAACGCCTCTCCATCGACAGCGTATGCGGGAGCCTGCTGCTGCTGGGTCCAGTTAAGCGGTCGCGCGCGCTTCGCGCCGATGATCAGATCTTGGGTTGCGCGTCCGCATATAGCGGGCGTTCGAATTCGTATCCCAATTGGCGCAGCGCCTGCAAAGCGGCCTCTCTTGTCTTGTCGCGGCTGTTATCGGCGAAGTTGAGGAGGGCGTCAATAGCGCGCGGATCACCGATCTTGCCCAGCGCGATCGCGGCGTTGTAGGGGGTCTGAAACCCGGGGGCGTCCAGGGCGCGGATTAGCGCAGTAACCGCGCGATCGTCCCGTAGCTTGCCGAGCATGAGCGCGGCTCGTCCACGCACGATCAAATCTTCTTGCTGATTCTCCACGATATCCATGAGCGTTCGCACAGCCTGGTCGCCGCCAAGCATGCCTAGCTTGATGACTGCCGCGCGCCGCCTGTCTTTGTTGATATCACGCAACTCTGTAAGGATCACGTGAACGGCGTTCGGGCTATCTGGGTCGATCATTGGCGTCTGCCTTTCGCCTGCTCGGTTGAAACGATGCCCCAGGTTTCTTTCAAGATCAGACCTGCGCTAAAACATGGGGCGGCAACGAAACTCCCCGCGAATGCGGTATCCCTCTTTTCGGGTTTACCATCAAATCGACTGTATCGCTTCGGATTGTACACCGCTCATATCTTTATATATTTCCCTGCGCTCCTCCGAAGATCCTGCTCCAACGCTTGCTTTTGAAGCGCTTCCCGCCGCCATTGACGACAGCGATCGTTCGCGCTCAAGAATATTGTACCTTTTTCCCAGACAAATCGCATATCATATTCTTCTATGAAATTCGGCTGGCAGCGCAGCGATGTCCTGCATCGCGCAGAAGATGTCTCAGCCCTCGGCGACCGCCTCGGCGGTTCCCGCCACGCTATCAAAAGCGTGGCTGTCGCTGACGTAGAGCCGTCCCTCGTGAATGCGGCAGACACGATCGGCGAAGGGCACAATCTCCGGGTTGTGGGTCGCCATAATCAAGGTCTTGCCCGCTTCTCGCGTCAGTTCCAGCAAAAGCTGCAAGATCTGTTGCCCGGTATCTTCGTCAAGATTGCCGGTCGGCTCGTCCGCCAGCAATACCTTCGGTCCGTGCGCCAGCGCGCGGGCGATGGCAACACGTTGCTGCTCGCCGCCACTGAGCTTGTCCGGGAAGGAATCCGCGCGGTCCGCCAAGCCAACGCGTTCGAGCAATTCACGGGCGCGCATTTCATTCTCCTTGCTGCGGTCGCGACGGAGTTCCTGTGGCAGCGTGATGTTTTCCAAGACAGTCAGCGTCGGTATCAAATTGAAAAACTGGAATATGATGCCGACGTAGTCGCGGCGGAACAGCGTCTGTTCCGTATCACTCATTGCCGTGATATCCACGCCGTCGATCAGCACTCGACCGTCATCGGGACTATCGATGCCGCTTAGCATGTTGAGCAAGGTACTCTTGCCGCTGCCGCTCTTGCCGAGCATGACAAAGAATTCGCCCTGGACAATATCGATATTGACGCAATTGAGCACGAGACGTCGGCGGCCGCCTTCAGTATAAGTCTTCAGCAGATCTTGAATACGAACAACAACAACGGGATCCATAGTCGCCCTGCGCAACGGTTAGTGGCGGCTATTGTATCATCTTTACGGGCTATGATGAGGTCCTGACAAAGGGTCTCTGGCTTTGCCAAGCGCTCCTGCACAAGCAATATCAATAATCTCAATTATGAACTCCGATGCGGATTCGTAGGCAATGCGGCGGGCAGCTAATTTCATTTCGGTTTATCATAAATTGTGCAAAGACAAAAGCTTGCCATAGTAGATCGCGCGTATGATCTATTGCCAGGCGGCGCCAGAAAAGATAATCCGGCCAACGTGCTTGACGCGTCGTTTGGCGAGTGGATATGCTCCGGGCGGCTTAAGCCTATTTTTCAGGAGGTGAAGTGATGCGAGCAAGGTTTCCAGGATTCCTAATAATCGTAATGTTGCTGTTAGTTCCCTTGGCGCTAGGCCAGGACGGCAACAGCATGATCGAACCGTACGACGAAATGATGGTGAATCCCGACGTCAATATCAGCTTCCCACCCCCGGTATACGTGGTGCGCGACAGCATTGATATTCGCGGGACGGTGAACTTGCCGAGTGTCTTGAGTTATTTCGTCGAATTCCGTCCACTGCTTGTTGACATGATGGATTCGGATGTCCAAGCAGAGGAACCTTGGTCCCCGGCAACCGTACCTCAGCGATCGAGCGTCGTAGACGATATTCTCGGCACTTGGAACACGATGATGGCGCGTGACGGTCTTTATGAGTTGCGCTTGAACATAAACACCGGGGACGGTCCCATGTACGCGCGTCTAAGCCCGATCCGCGTCGAGAACAATCCGCCGTCCTTTGTCGAAGAAGCGATGCAGACGGAAGTCGAGACACAGCCGGATCCGACGGCCGAGCCAGAACCCGTTGAGGAACCCGTTGAGGAACCCCTCGACGATTCGCCGCGCGTGGTCGCTCAGGTCAATAGCAATGTCCGCGCCGGGGACAATACCTTCTATCAGATCGTCGGATTCTTGCTCGAGGGAAAAAGCGCCAAAGTCCTTGGCACGAGCAGCCGCGGCACCAGTTGGTACTTCATCGAACTGGAAAACGGAGTCCGCGGTTTCATACATCCAAACATCGTCAGGACCGAAGGCGATCTGAGTAATCTGGAGCGCATCGCCCCGCCTCCCCTGCCACCGACCCCCATTCCGATACCGACGGCTATACCGGTAGAAGCGCCGCCCGCCGCGCCCGCTGCGCCCGCCAGCGGTCCTAACCTGGCCTTTGGCGAGATACGGATGGAGCCGCACCCGGCGACTTGCAACGAGACTTACACCATTCATGTCACGATCCATAACAATGGCAGTGGCGATGCCGGGGGATTCGTCGTTGAAGTTAGGGACTCGCGGATGGGTACGGGCGCAGGGCAAGTAACGACGCCGATTGGTTTCTCTCCAATTCCTGCGGGACAATCAAGGTCCGCTTTCGGTCGCCTAACGCAGAACCAACATTATGAGGAAGAGCACCACGTGAACCTGTTCCTTGATATCCACAATCAGGTGGCAGAGACCAACGAGGGCGACAATCAGGGCGCGACCGCAGCGTACATCCTGAGGCGCGGCGGCTGCTAGTTTTCGCTAATAGAAGAGGGGTGTTCCTCTGTTCATCCCTCTTTTTCCCTACTCAACACGGTATAACGATTGAGCGTTCCGCTCGCCCCGTCGGCGCGAAAATCGGCTTTGGATGACAGGCCTGTTGCCGCGACGAGGTCGTCATGTTCGGTGTCATCAACGTAATGGCAATAACGCAGGGCGCGCTCGCCGCGGCGCCAATCCAGCAGATAGTCGTTCTTTTCCACAGGAAAGTCGCTATCCCAGGGCAGGATCCGGGCGCGGAAGCGTTCTTCTTCATAGAAGCGCCAAGCCGCGAAAATCAAATGGCCGCCCGGCCCAAGCAACTCCGAGCAGCGAACAAGCAATTCTCGGCGTTGCCGAAAACCCGGCACATGGTGCAAGACGCCGAAGAGGACGACTAGCTGAGCCTGCATATCCGGCAATTCATCTTCAACCAGGTCATGTTCAATCAATCGTATCCCCGCCCGCTCGAGCCTGGAGAGGCTAGCGCGCGCCAACCTGAGCAAACCTTGACTGCTGTCGATACCCGTGTAATCAAAAGAGGTCGACTGATGCTCCGAAAGAAACAGGGCGAAGCGACCGTTACCGCAGCCAATGTCTATCACAGATTGGATCGGCGAGTCGATTTTGGAAAGCGCCTGGAGCCAGCCGGGCCAGGCTCGCTTTCGCGTCGCGTCGAATTCCTTCGCCACCACCGCATAGAATGCCTGATTGATCTGGTTCAAGCGGGTACGGGTAGCCTGGTCCAAGTCGGATTGCCCCTTAATCGAGGTAAGATCGGGCGATGCCAGCCCGTCAATATCATAACATCTCAAAAGATTTTTCCTCTATTTCCCATTCCTTCGCTATTTGGCAGCGATCATTAGAACCACAAACAGGTCCATTGCGGTTTTTTACAGACTTCAACAGAAGATATGTTATAGTGTGTATATGCCGTAGAAGTGCTGCCCTGTCAGTTGTTGATGTGATTTATTTCACTGTTGGGGACTCACTGTACGGACAGACGATGAGGTACGGATCGCCAACAGTCTTGACAAGACGGACGGTGATGTCGCCAACGCAAACGATATCACTGGAACGAAAAGAGGACAGGATGGCAAACGAGAATACGTTCCGCACCAGCTACAACGAAGGGGTAAGCAAATTCCGCTCGGTACGCAACAAGGCGTTCTGGCAAGAGATGCTGCACCATTTTACCGGCAAACATAACGAATTGCTGAACTTTGACGAGATTCGCAGCCGCTTGCATCTGCACGAGGAACATTATCAGGGCGTGCATGATGTGCCGCTGAATCAAATCGCGGGCAGCGTCGGGCGCTACAAGGACTTTACGGCGTCATTTCTGCCGAAGAAAGCCGAGATGCAAGAGCGCTGGAGCCGGATCTACGCGCTGGCGAATAGTCTGGAAGGCCCGCCGCCAATCGAGCTTTACAAGGTCGGCCAAGTCTATTTCGTCCGCGACGGCAATCACCGCGTGTCTGTGGCGCACCAATTGGGCAGCAAGACGATACAGGCGCATGTGATCGAGTTGCCCACGACTGTGCCGCTGCGGCCGAAAATGAGCGATCGGGAAATCGAGGCTGCGGAAGCCTATGCCAACTTCCTGGAAGAAACGGGCTTGTCGCGCGCGGTGCCGAATCACGAGTCGATTGAACTTACCGTGGCGGCGCGTTACCACGAGTTAATGGGCTATATCTTCCTGCACGAACGCGTCCAGGAAAAAGTCGAAGGCCATCCCTTGACGACGGAAGAAGTGACTGCCGATTGGTATCATCATGTCTATGAGCCGGCTATCCAATTGATTCGCAAATACCACGTACTCGAGCTAGCCAAGGGCAAGCATACAGCGCGTACCGAGGGCGATCTTTTCCTGTGGCTGATGAACAATCTGCTCGACCTGCGCCATCAATATGGCGATCGGGCGCCAGTGCAGTCATTCAGCGGCGCGCTCACGACCTACCTCGAAGAGGAGCACGTTCAAGTACCCGAGGCGCTGAAAAGCGAAGACGATCAGTCGGTATTGCTGACCCGAAAACAGGTGCGGAATACGCGGCTCCCAGCAACCGGCAACAAAGCCGAACCAGAGGATCCAGATCCATCAGAGACCTGTTCGCAGATAACCTGATCCAAAGGCGCGCCCGATCTCGCTCCTGCCTGTCTAATCACATTCGATCCCGATTGCATCCAGCGCGGTTAAGCGCATGAAGGCGACTTCCTGCTGGCTCATGTCTGCGGGATAGTCGCAATCGTCGTCAGCGGATTCGAGGATTCGATAAGCTTTCTTGATGTAATCGCGAACTGTGATCTCGCTAATGCCCATCTCGTTCGCGATCAGGCGGGGACGCATGCCTTCGATCGCATAGAGTATGATCGCCTCCCGCAGGCGCGGCGTTAATCCCGGGTAGTTTCGCGGTCCGGGCAGCAGCTTTGTATCGCCTAAGCGCGCGTGGCTAAGTTTTTTGCAGGCGCCGACCAAGCCGCGGCTGATGAAGAAACAGCGCTTGTCGACAATCGCCGAAAAATAGAGCGCCCAACCGATATGCAGCCTTACGTCATCCTTTAGGAAAAAAGCGCGCGCGCCGCCATTGATAGCTTCATAGATCGCGTTCAAGTCAACTATCTGAGCCAGACATATCACCATCACGCCGGGAATTGACTGGCGCAGGTCGCTTATGGCGGAGAACAAACCGCCAACACCATCTATATAATTGGCATCGAGAATCACCACATGAGGATATTCAAACGCGCGCCATTCGTTTAGCTTGGCCAAAAGCTCCGTCAGCGAGTCCGTCTTCAAGACGACTCGCGTCCGACGATCCCAGGCGAGATAAGCGTTTATCGCGTTCAAGGCATAGCGGTCGCTGTCGATGATCGCTACGCGCAGGTCGACTTCGCCGATTCCGCAGTTGCGGACCACGGTCTTGGCCGCTCTTCGGGAAGATCCCGCTCCCTTTCCCTTCCTCTGTCTCGCCTGCGCCCGGCGGCTCATCGTCAGCTATGTCCTCTCGTTGCCTTTGATATAAGCAACGACTTCCGCCGCGCGATCGTAGTCGCTGTGGGAAGGAATGATGTAAGCGCCTTGCACCATGCCCGCCATTTGATCCACCAATTCCTGAGCGATCTCTACACCCACCCTCGGCGCGTCGTCTCCAGCCCCCGAGACGCGCCTCATGATATCGTCGGGGATGTTGATACCGGGAACTTCGTTATGCAAAAAACGAGCCTGACGCGGGCTGTGCAAGGGCATGATCGCCATCAGCACAGGCAGTTCGAAGGGACGGCCCTCCAACTGCAAAAAACGTTCATGGAAGCGCTGAATCCGCCCCGGCTCGAAGATAGCTTGTCCCAGCGCGAAATCGGCGCCGGCTTCCAGCTTTTTCTTGAGGATTCTTATCTCGTGGTCGATATCGTCCGCGCCCATATTCAGCGCGCAGCCCACGGTGAAATTACTGGGTTTGCCGATGCTGTGCCCAGCCATATCAACGCCTTGATTCATGCCCCCTTTGATGACATCAATCAAACGGGAGGGCGCCACATCATAGACATCGCTGGCATCGGGAAAATCGCCGATCCGGGTGGGGTCGCCCATGACAACGAATAAATTGCGTAAACCCAGGGCGTGCGAAGCCAGCAAATCGCCTTGCACGCGCAGCATATTGCGCCCACGCGTGGGGAAGTGCAAGACGGTTTCGATACCGATCTGCGTTTGCAGCAGATGCGCCACCGCCCAGGCGCTCATTTTCATGCGGGCGGCGGGCGTATCGGCCACGTTAATCAAGTCGGTCCCCGCCGACCGCAATCGTCGCGCCGCCCGCAACAAAGCCTCGGTATGATAGCTGCGGGGCGGAGCCATCTCGACGGTTACTGTAAACAAGCCATCGGTCAAGCGATCGGACAACTCGGTCGGATGATCGGGATCCATCACTTCGTGATGGACATAGACATCGCTCACGTGCAGGTCCACGACATGCCCGGACGGATCATCGAGCGCGGCGCGCATGGCTGCGATGTGTTCGGGCCGCGTGCCACAGCAACCGCCGATGATCGAGGCGCCGAATTCGACCAGCGCCGCGGCGCAATCGCCGAAGTATTCCGCGCTTGCCGGATAGAGGATTCTGCCGCCTGTCACCTCGGGGAAACCGGCATTTGGCATGGCGGAAAAGCGCGCTTCGGGTATGGCGTAAGACATCTGCTGCAGCACCTCGGCGATGCCGGCTGGCCCGCTGCCACAGTTGACGCCAATGACATCGACGCCCGCCTTGTACAAATCATTTGCCACCCGCGCTGGCGGGAAACCGGCGTAACTGAGGTTCTCGTGATAAAAGGTGCTCTGCGCGATCACGGGCAGGTTCGGATCTATGTCGCGCAATACCTTGACCGCCAATATCAGCTCGCGATGTTCGTTGAAGGTCTCAAAGACGATGACATCGACGCCCGCCATGACCAATGCGGTCAGTTGTTCGGTATAAGCCGCAATCGCTTCTTCCTGCGACAGTCGGCCATAGGGAGAAACGCCGACGCCCAAAGGACCGACCGAACCGCCGATATAGAGACCGTCCCTGCCACTTTCCGCAATCGCCAAACGCGCCAACTCGACCCCACGCCGGTTGTAGCGTTCGACAAAGGGCGCGCGGCCGGAATTGCTCAGTTTGAAAACGTTCGCGCCAAAAGTATTGGTTTCGATCAGATCGGCGCCGGCTTCGATATAAGCTTTGTGGACAGAAAGCACCACTTCGGGCGCCTCGATATTCATCGCATCGAAGCAAGCGTCGGCGCGGGCTTCCGATTCATGATGCAACATCGTGCCCATCGCGCCATCCGCCAGCAGCGGCTGGGACATTTGCAGGCGATCACGAAACGGCAGTTTGCTCATGGTTTGTCTCTATGCATGATACCCATAGCAGATAGTGTAGCGCAAAAGCGAGAGCCATTCTATTGACAGCGGACTTTGCGACAAGGCAATCGCTTCAAATTATTCTTTCACCACAAAGACACGAAGGGCACAGAGTTTAAGTTTTTACAGGGCAAAGCTCCTCTAAATCTAATCCAAAAAGTTATGAGCAGAACTTTTGACCTGTCACCAAATCTGATTTGACAAATAAGCCGATATTTTCAATAAAAATCTTTTTCTGTGCTCTCAGTAAGCGCAAGTAAGTCATGCAACGAAATAAGCCGCGTGTAGGGGCGACATATCATGTCGCCCGTCGATGCGATGGCGCGGTTTCGGGCGACCAGATTGGTCGCCC
>DAOULD010000011.1:0-9628 GCA_034420635.1 Anaerolineae bacterium
CATCTCGTCGGACATCTCGTCCATCATACCATCGGACATCTCGTCCATCATCTCGTCAGCCATCTCGTCCATCGTTTCCTCTGGCAGTTCGTTGCCAAGGTCGTCAAAGAGCATGAGACGTCCAAGCATTTCTTCCATAGGCATATAACGATCGTTGAAGGACAGCACGGTGTAAGGGGCGGATATCCAGCCCGCGACACCTTCATAGCTGACCTTGTACCATTCTCCGCTTTCGGTGACGCCGTCGACGATCAGACTTGTGCGGGAGGGAATGAGGTCCAGTGATTCGGTGCTCGCATTGGGTCGCCTCCGCAGGTGAAGATTGGCGTCGGGGTTCAAGTTGACCGTAGCGATAACGGCGCCGAGGAAGGGATCCTTGGTCGGCGCGGGCGGGGCTTCGGCATCGCCCGCCAAATTGATGCCGCCGCGAGCTGAATCGCTCACCAGTGAAATCAGGGAATCGTCGTATTCCCGCAGCGCCTCCAGGCTAGTCGGCCTCCCGTCGAGCAGGATTTGAACGTAGTCAGCACTTGCCCAGCCGCTGATGACCACGTTGTCCATCGCGGCATATTCGATAAATGCCCATTCGTCGGCTTCGTCCAGACCGATCAGGCGTAATGGATCTCCATTTGCGACTTGACCCAAGTTCTCGGAACTGATGTCGTTCGCCATGCGGATGTTAAGATGCACGCCCGCGTTCAGGTTAAACGCATATGCGCCGACGCGCTCGAGAGGCTGCGGCGGACCGATAGACGTAGCCCTGGATAATCCCGCCTGATTCTGCCGTATCATTTCCAGATCGGCCAGACGCTGCGGATCTCCGTCTTCGTCTGATACTTGCAGGAACAGGGCATTAACCCAAGCGTCAATCGTGCCGCCATCGGGCGTCATATAGGTGACGAAGAGCCAGGTTTCGGCGGGTTCCAGGTCTTGCCATTGTTCCAATTCTTCCGCAGGATCGGAATCAAAGTCGCTTAGATCTACCGGTTCATCGGCGGGTTCCTCGCCGTAGTATTCTGTTAGACCGCGCCTTCCTAATACGATCAAGGTCGTATCGCTTGGCGCCAGCCCAAGCGATAGAGCATCGCTATGAGGATATTGCCGCAAATGCAAGTTGACGCCGGGATTGAGATTCACGCGAGCGGTCGGACCGTCAATTTCAGCAGCCGTGATGACGACCGGTTGCAATACTTCTTCTGCTGTCTGTTCCGTTGACGGAGCATCCGCCGCCGTTTCTCCCTCCATCATCATAACTTCAACGTCGAGACCGCGCAGAATGCTCGTTTCGGCAATGAGCAATTGGGGACCGGAGAATGCGCTGCCAGGCAGGGCGATCAGATTGTAATAAGAGCCGCCGTTGAAGCGGCTGGCTGGCAGGTTGACTGTTCCGCTATCGTCGCCGATTGTTAAATCTAGCGACAGCCCTTGGTTGCCAGTGACGATTTTTGCCGTGCCGCTCGCGCTCCTATATGCCACGTCCGTTGCGGCTGTTGCGCCGCTCGACAGGGTCAGGCGATCGACGGTGCTGCCTGGAATGGCGTTGATCAAACTCACCAAAGCCGAAGACCTGTCAATGCCGCTGAGATCGTCACTGTAAGATGACATGCTCAAATTCGCTGGCGAGCCCATAACAACAGCGGTTTGAGCCTGGCCGGCAGCAACGTTCAACGTCATTGAAGTGATTTCCGCGCCACCGATACTTAGCGCAACTTGATGCGATCCGCTGGGCAAGGCAATGTGCTCCGACGGCATTGCGTATGCGAGAGACGGGACGATCAGCGAACCGTCGACGCTCAACGCGAACGGAGTCGCGCCTTGAACTGCGTGAAGAAATCGTACAAGACCGCTGTCAGTTGTCGCCGCCGTGGGAGCCGCCGTGGTCAACACTTGCGGATCGTTTGTGGCGCCATAGATGATAGCGAGTTGGCTGGTCCCGGCTGATACCGGCATACGCAAATCGAGAATTGACGCGCTACTGGCGTCCCCAGCCACAACCAGATCCAAGTCATAAACATCGGCTCTCAATTCATAGGGACCGACTACAGCGCCAGGTCTAATGCCTTCGCCCAAGATCTCGCCGTTTTCCCGGAAGACAATGTCGACCGGCGATCCGTCGGCAATAGCATAGACGATCGACAGCCGCGTTGCGCCAAAATCCAGCGCGCCCAGGTTTTCTGGAATTGCTTGGAATCGAGGCGAAGCCGCCGACGATATCAAAAAGGACACCGCAGTGCCGGCCGCAAGATCTGCGCTATGCCCAAGCTGTACGGTGGACGTTCCCGAGACCAGGCCTCGCAAGTCAATGTTCCCCGAAGGCACGTTCAAGTATGCGGTCGACTCGCCATAGGACAGGCCGGATTCGACCAACTCGCCGTTCACCAGGATGTCGAGCGATGGCGTACCGGGCGCTACATTGACAAAGCGCGCTCTTGCGCCCTCTTGCGCCAACGATGGCGCAGCCGCTAAGAGGAGGGCAGGACATAATACAAATAGGACGATACGAATTAATCTAATTTTCATGATCCTGTTCCTTTTCTTCGCGCTGCGAATAAAACCTCGCTACCTAAACTATACAACGAATCGGCGCATTGGTCGAACTTGCCCGTCCGCGGGCATTTGCGTCAAGTGCCTTCTTCCCATTGATTGAGATACGCTTCCTGTTGCTCTGTCAGCGCGTCGATTTCAACGCCCATGGCGCTCAGCTTGAGTCGCGCGATCTCCGCATCCACGTCCGCTGGAATCGTATGGACATGATTATCCAAGGTCTTGACGTTATTGATCATGAACTCGGCAGCCAGCGCCTGATTGGCAAAGCTCATGTCCATCACAGAAGCGGGGTGCCCCTCGGCGGCGGCGAGATTGATCAAGCGCCCCTCGCCCAGGACATAGATCGAGCGACCATCCAGCCTGTACTCTTCAACGAAGGGACGGACCAGGTTTGGAGGACCGCAAGCCATCTCCGAAAGTCCTTTCAGGTTGATCTCGACATTGAAGTGACCGGAGTTACAGATGATCGCGCCCTCTTTCATCACTTTGAAATGTTGGGTGTCGATGACATTGATGTCGCCGGTTGCGGTCACGAAGATGTCGCCGATCTTTGCCGCCTCAGCCATAGGCATGACGCGATAGCCGTCCATGACAGCTTCAAGCCCGCGAAGCGGATTGACCTCGGTGACGATGACATTGGCGCCCAGCCCGGCCGCTCGCATGGCAATCCCGCGGCTGCACCATCCATAACCTGCAACGACGACGACGCGCCCGGCAAGCAATATATTCGTCGCGCGTATGATGCCATCCAGCGTGCTCTGACCAGTGCCATAACGATTGTCAAAGAGGTGTTTGGTCGCGCTGTCGTTGACGGCAATGACAGGAAACTCGAGGGCGCCGTCATTTGCCATGGCGCGCAACCTTATGACGCCGGTCGTCGTCTCTTCTGTGCCGCCGATAATCACATCAAGAGCCTCGCGACGATCCTTGTGAATCGTACCCACCAGGTCAGCGCCGTCGTCCATGGTGATATGCGGTTTGTGATCAAGCGCGGCGTGAATGTGCCGGTAATAGGTCTCGTTATCTTCGCCCTTGATGGCATAGACAGGGATTTCGTTGTTGGCCACAAGGGAAGCGGCCACATCGTCTTGTGTGGACAAGGGATTGGAGGCTGTGAGCACGACATCGGCGCCGCCCGCTTGCAGCGTCTGCATCAAGTTGGCTGTTTCAGTGGTGACGTGCAAGCAAGCCGATACACGAAGTCCGGCAAGCGGTTTCTCTTTGGCGAATCGCTCGCGTATCTGTTTGAGAACGGGCATCTCCTGGCCCGCCCACTCGATACGATAGCGTCCGCCGGTAGCCAACTCCACGTCTTTGATGTCGTTCGCAATGCTCATGTCTTCTCCCGAATTGTGCATCTAGCCAAAACGCAATAATTGTATCATATCCGCGGGCGCCTGTCGTTGATAATTGAGACGGTCGCGCCCTTGTCAAGCGTCGAGCAAGCGATCCAGGCGACCGCCATCATCGGCGAGACTGCGGAAACGCTCGACAAAACCCGGGACGGTGAAATCATGATTCTGCGTGCCAATTTGCTCCAGCGCAAAGGTCGCGGACAGGGCGCCAACTTTGGCGGAGGTCTCCAGTGGCAGACCGCGCGCGATACCCGCCATCAGACCGGCTCGATAGGCGTCGCCGGCGCCGGTCGGATCGACGATTTTAGTTGGCGCGAATGCTGGAATCTCCATTGCCTCGTCCGCGGCGTAAACGGTGGATCCATTTTCGCTTGCCGTAACAATCAGAATCTCGATCTGATCGCGCAGGTCAGCGAGCGTTAAGCCGGTTTTGCTACAAATGACACTTGCCTCATAAGCATTGACCACCATCAGGCGCGCGCCGAGCATGCCGCGCTTGAGGTCGTCGCCGCTGAGGCGAGGCACCTGTTGGCTGGGGTCATAGACAAACGGAATCCCTCGCGCGCGACATTCATCGGTCAGGTTGACCATGGCCGCCGGATCATTGGGCGAAACGACCACCATATCGGGAGTTTCGCTTGTGACGTCGGCTAGCGAATAGTGCCTGGCGAGGTTCATGGCGCCGCCGTAGAAGAAGGCCAACTGATTGTTGTCCTCATCGGTATTGCAAAAAAACGAGGCGGTAAAGACTTCATCAATCTGGACCACAGTGCTGCAATCGACGCCGTTGTCTTCGAGCCAATGCCTGTAGTCGCCGAAATCGCGACCGACCGTGCCCATCAGCTTGGGGCGAATACCGAACTTCGCCATGGTGAAGGCGATATTGGCTGCGACGCCTCCCCAATGTTTGGTCATGTCGTCGACCAGAAAACTGAGACTGATGTGATCGAGCGCATCGGCAATGAAATACTCTTTGAAGCGGCCGGGAAAGCGCATCAGATAGTCGTAAGCGATTGATCCGGTGATGACTGTTCGCATGGCTCTATTCCGTTCCTGTGACGCGGAAATCGCAGGGGAGGATTATAGCGCAATTCTGAATCACATGTGTAGAAGCAGCGAACGCGAGCGACTGTCAATTGGAGGGAGATGATATACTTGGGGCGAAATCTCACGCTGGCGCCAGGCGGCATGCGCTAAGGGAGACGGGCGACGGATGTCGATATTCGATAAGAAACGCTTGAGAACCGACAGATTCGGCATCAACGTGGGTGCGCTGCGCCGCGGGTTTTATGCGGACAAGTACTTCAGCAACGCCGCGCTCATTCTCAACGGTCTTCAGACCGAGGGATACCGGTACCGAGGGCGCAACCCGCGCGGCGCCGACGGCGCGGATGAACTCCTGGTCGGGGACATCGAGGTGGAAGCGCAGATCTTCAATCGGCGCTCGCCTACGGCGCTGATAGCCGGCGTCGATCATGCGCTCGCGCAATTGCGTTATGCCACGGGCTATTTTGACCAGAACGATACCTGGGTCGAGACCTGGCAAGAGCTCGAGATTGACGCGGTGCAGGATGGCGTGGTCACCTTCTATGACGGAGACCCCGAAAACGTGTTGACCGTGGTGGAGGTGCGGGGACGCTATCGTGACTTCGCGCTGCTGGAAACCTCGATGTTGGGCGTGCTTTCGCGGGCGAGTCGTATCGCTACAAATGTTTACGAAGTGCTGGAAGCCGCCGGAGGAAAGCCGATACTATTCTTTCCGGCGCGTTTTGACCTGCCGGAGGTACAGGCGATAGACGGCTATGCCTATTGGCTGGCGCTGCATCGTTATCATCTGGATACGGGCATAGAGGTCCCTCCCCTGGTCAGCACGGACGCGCAAGCCTCTCTTTGGAGCGGCAAGGGCCTTGGCACGGTGCCCCATGCGATGATCGCTTGTTTTTTGGCGGACAGCGTCGAGACAATGATCCAGTTCGCGCGCCACATACCCGTCGAGAGTCCGCGAATTCTCCTGGCGGATTTCAATAACGATACGGTAGCGGCCGCGCGCGCTACCCTCTCGGCTTACTGGCAACATTATGTCGCTGCGTACAAGGCGGGCAATTGCTCCGAGATGAAGCGCTGGACCTTGCACGGGGTCCGGTTGGATACCAGCGCGAAGTTGCGCGACAGGTCCTTGCCAGAAGGCGCGGAACCGGGCGTCAGCCCGCAATTGGTGCGTATCGCGCGCGAAGCCATCAACAGCGCTTGGGAAAGCTGGGATGTACCGGCAAGCCTTCAGGCGGTGGCGAGCGAGTTTTGCCGACAGACGCAAATCGTCGTATCTGGTGGATTCAATCGAGAAAAGATCGCCCGCTTTGAGCGCGAAGGCGTTCCGGTCGATAGTTACGGGGTCGGATCCAGCTTGCTGAACAACGACAAACGCACCAACTCGGATTTCACGATGGATATCGTTCGCGTGAAGTTGGCGGGAGACTGGTTGGATATGGCAAAAGTGGGACGGCGCCCTTGCGCCAATCCCGACCTGGAGCGGGTCAATCTGGCTGACTTCGATTAAAGTTGCTCGCCGGCGACGGCTCGCGCTAGGCTTTTGCTATAGGGCGGCTTTGCGATGCCGTTTTCCGTCACGATGCCGGTCAAATAGCGCTGAGGCGTGACATCAAATGCCGGATTGCGAGCGCGAAAAGTCTCCGGCACGATCGGATTGCCGTAAGGCGTCGTGACTTCGCCGGGGTTGCGCTCTTCGATGGGAATATCGGCGCCACTGCTCAAACTTAAATCAATAGTGGAGGTTGGGGCAACTGTGTAGAAGGGTATGCCATGCTCCTTTGCCAATATCGCCAGCTGATAGGTGCCTATCTTGTTAGCGAAGTCGCCATTTGCGGCGATGCGATCGGCGCCAACCAGGATGATATCGACCTCGCCTTTGCCCATATAGTAGCCGGCGGCGGTATCTGGAATAATGTCATAGCTGATGCCAAGCTGTTCCAGCTCCCAAGCGCTTAAGCGTGATCCCTGTAAACGGGGACGGGTCTCGTCAAGCAGAACGTGAATCCGTTTTCCCCGCTCAAATGCCGCGCGTATCACGCCCAGGGCGGTGCCATAATCGACAGTCGCCAAGGCGCCGGTATTGCAGTGATGCAGGATCGTCGCCCCGTCCTGAACAAGCGCCGCGCCATTGCTCCCCATGCGGCTGTTAACGGCGACGTCATCGTCCGCGATCCGCTGCGCGGCTCCTAGTAAAACTTCGCGAATGTCATCTGCGCTGTTGAACTCGCCGCTGAGGGCAATTTTCATCAGGTTGTCGACCGCCCAGGCCAGGTTTACCGCGGTAGGCCGCGCCGACTTTAGCAGGTCGGCATGGTTTTGAAGGTCGCCAATGAGAGCATCAACTGTCGTCGCCGCGCTCTGACGCGCTGCCAGCGCCATACCGAATCCTGCCGCAGCGCCGATGGCGGGCGCGCCGCGCACAGTCATATCCCTGATGCTCTCGGCGACCGCTTCTACCGTTTCCAGCCGAACAAAAGCCAGTTCCCAGGGCAATGCCCGCTGATCTATCATTTTGACGGCGTCGCCGTCCCATTCCACCGTTCGCATAGGCTCAGCCAATTCCTTCGCCCGTCGTTACCAATGTTAATCCCCCCGTCTTGTGTTGTTCAAAGACCTCATTCGTCATCGCTTCGAAGTCGATTCCCGGGACATGTACCGAGGACATGGCATCTTCAAGAATGCGAAGACGACTGATGACATCTGACTGTCCTCGGAAATGGCGCATCATTGAGTTTACCGTTTCCAAGACGCAGTGGCTCTTCGCCTCGCCAGCAATATAGACGAGATCGAATTGCTCTAATTCGCCCAGCAGCTTCACGTTGAGTTGTCCCTGCGGGTGATCCGCCACTTTGACTTCGGGCTCAAGTATCGAATAGTGTTCTGTCTTTGCTATTTCGCCCTTGATGATAAGTTCCGGCTGCGCCTGACGCGCGGCAGTGTGGTAGCAAATCGCCTCGTAGAGGGCGGGTGATAGGCTATGCCCGGACGTGCCTACCAAGGTATGAAAGGGCCAGATCATCAATTGCTTCTTGTGCTGGTTTTCCAATTGATCGAGGTACTGCAATGTCCATTCCGGCTCGTATACCGGCTGGCATCTTCCCGCATGTACGTCTTCCGCTGTGATGACCGTATTGGGCGCTGGATGTCGCTTGTCGGCATCGCGCCACCAGGTGGGGAAGAATATCTGTAAGGGATAGTGGCTGTCCAAGGATACAAATATCTTGCTGATCGCCGCGACATGACGGTAGATCCATTCCACGATTCGACGGCAGTCGTCTATGGCGCCGGGCACATAGAGCGCCCCATCGCGGTGCAGGAAATCGCGCTGCATATCCACAAGCACCAGCGCGACTTGAGGGTTGTCGGTGTCCGCCGAGGCCAGTCGCAGGTCGACACCGGCGTCCACTGCATCATAAATATTCGGTTGGTAGGCTGTGCCGACCTTGCGCGGATCGTAATATGCGGGAAAAGGCATGCGACTGACTGTCCTCGTCGCTAGCTTGTCCCATCTATAAGCGCCGCCAACTGCTCGAAATTGGGTTGCTTGCCAAACGGGAAGGGCTGCGGGACGCCATCGCCATAGCGCACAAATACCGTGGGCGTGCCTGTCACGCCTAGCTGGTTCGCCAACTGCAGATCCTTATTCACCTGATTCGCGTCGCGCGTACATTCCAATAGATCGGCGTAGGACATATTCATTCGCTCGGCGAAGATGCGCGACGAGTTGTCGCTGAATTGGCGCGCGCTGGCAATTTCGTAAAGCGCGTCATGCGCGTTCCAGAAGGAACCGGGGCGCAGGGTTTCCGAACATTCTGCCAGCTTAGCCGTCTGCCAGGAGTAACTTGGGTCGACAACTGGGGTGAAGCGATACTCAAAGCGCGCCAACCCCTTAGCCACGTATTCCGAAATCAGCTTCTCGACGTGTACCTTGTAGCGCTGGCAGTGTCCACAGAGGAAGTCTTCAAAAGCCACGATGGTCACTAGCGCATCGGGATCGCCCAGCACAAACCCGCCATCGGGCTGCCGCGCCTGGGGGATCTGGGAGTAGTCAAAGGCATCCGTGCTGACGGCGCTCTGGTTGGAGATCAAGACAAATGCTGCCGCAACAGCTACCGCGATTCCGACCACGGCGCCAACAATCAGCCTTGTCCGTTTGACGGAGTTCTTGCTTTTCGATTCAACGGTCACGTTTATTCCCTCGCCAATTGCTCATTTACATTCTCTTAGGCTAGTTCAGCCTCTTTGATCGCTCAAGACTCCAAAGCAGGCTTGCAGTACTTATTCGGTCAAATCGTACAATCGAATGACGCTGCCGTCAATCACGCGCATCTTGTCACGACAATAGCGAACACCTGGTCGCGAGCGCTCAATGAAGCGCAATTCGCCCTCAAATGCTGGGAAAATACCCTCATTTTGCCCCCTTTTTGGATAACAGTATAGATATAGTATGTATACAGGGAGGGGGATTCACCACAGAGGCACAGAGAGCACAGAGATATTTTTTCACCACAAAGGCACAGAAGTATATGCAAGTAAGTCGTGCGAATAATTTGATGAAATATGGAAAACTACAAAATAATCGAATCCCGTAGGGGCGACCAACCTGGTCGCCCGAAACCGCGCCATCGCATCGACGGGCGACATGATATGTCGCCCCTACACGCGGCTTATTTCGT
>DAOULD010000012.1:0-16434 GCA_034420635.1 Anaerolineae bacterium
TAGTGGATGGCGCAAGCGGGCGACTCACAGAGTCGCCCCTACAATGTTTTCGATTATTTTGTAGTTTTCTATATTTCATCAAATTATTCGCATGATTTACTTGCATTTACTGAGGAGTTTTGCCTTGTAAAAAAACTTAAACTTTGTGTTCTTCGTGTCTTTGTGGTGAAAAAAATTTGAAGCGATTGCCCTGGGGATATGGCCGCTAGTTTTTCTTGTCCCCGGAACTGCGCTATAATCGCGCGCGTACTCAAGCCGATGGAGCATAGACATGGGTAAAGCAAAAGTATTTGTCACGCGTCGCTTGCCGGAGGCCACGCTAAATCGCCTGGTCGCGCATTGCGAACTTGAGGTATGGGAAGATTTTATGCCGCCGGATTACGCGACGATTACAGAGAAAATCCGCGATCGCGATGGGTTGCTAAGTTTGCTGACAGACCGTGTAGACGCGCGGCTGATGGATGCCGCCCCAAACCTGCGGGTCATCAGCAACTTGGCTGTTGGATATGACAATATTGACGTCGACGCGGCGACAGAGCGCCGGATACCGGTTGGCAACACGCCCGGTGTACTGACGGAAACCACTGCCGACTTCGCTTTCGCGCTGCTGATGGCGGTGGCTCGCCGCATTCCCGAAGCCCAATCGTACATCCGGGATGGCAACTGGCGCACCTGGCATCCTACGGTTCTTTCTGGTCAAGACATCTTCGGCGCGACGCTGGGAATCATCGGCTTCGGTCGTATCGGCCAAGCAGTCGCCAGACGCGCCAAAGGTTTCAATATGACGATTTTGGTCAATACCGAGGAGAATAAGGACAAAATCCAAGAGATCGGCGCGGAAGAAGCATCATTTGAAAGAGTCCTGAGCGAAAGTGATTTTGTCAGTCTGCATGTTCCGCTTACCGAGACAACACAGCACATGATTGGAGAACGGGCACTGGCGTTAATGAAGTCATCAGCGATTCTGATCAATACGGCGCGCGGCAGCGTCATCGATGGCGAGGCGCTTTACAAGGCTTTGGATCGGGGAGACATTCTTGCGGCAGGCCTCGACGTCACCGATCCCGAGCCGATTCCGCTCGACGATCCACTTCTTTCCCTGGACAACTGCCTAGTTGTGCCGCATATCGCCAGCGCCAGCGTCGCTACCCGCGCCAAGATGGCCGACATGGCCGCGGACAACCTTATCGCGGGCATCACGGGCAGTCATCTTCCGAATTGCGTCAACCCGGATGTATACGCCTGAACAAGGGTCCTGGTCAGTTGTCCGCCCTTCGCTTCACGCTTTATCAATTGTCAGGCGCATGCAGCGGAGTGTCTGACAATTGGCGGCAACTTCATGCCCGCCTGCCAGCCCCGTGAGCACAGTCGCCAAGAGCGCTTTCCAGCGAAACCATTTGACAATTCGCTTAAACTGTATCAAAATAGTCACCATATAATGTTCCAGCGCCAGCCTGTTTGCTTGGGGCGACATTTGAAAAGAGCAGATTAGCCTTAAATTCGTAAGGAAATCGGAGCAAGATCTACACGTTAACGTAATTCTTAGAATGGCAACCATAAGATAGCTATTATGCGTCCTGTCCCTTGGGCAGGGCGCTTCGTCTACTATTCGCGGCATGTTTTCATTGCCCGACGTAGATGATACTTTTTGCGAATGTCACCGTATAGTCTGTGGTGACTGCAGCCAGAAAGGAACAAGTCATGGCGGAACGACGTATCAAATTGACGCGACAGGGATACCAGAAGCTGCAACGCGAACTCAATGTCCTAACCAGCGAGGAAAATTCCAAGGTGGCGGAAATGCTCGCCGAAGCGCGCGAAGACGACCAGGGTGAAGAAGCCGTTTTCTTTGACGCGATGGTTTCCAAGGAGCGGCTTGACGAACGTGTATCGCACTTGCAGAACGTACTGGCGCGCGCCGAAATCATAGATGCTGACGAAGACCCGGACACCATCACGCCCGGCAATCGAGTCACAGTATACGATACTTCGGAAAAAGAAGAGTTCACGATGGACTTGCTCGATACCGAGGAAATCACGCACGGTCGTCGCGGGGTATCCTTGGATTCGCCTGTGGGACAGGCGCTATTGGGCAAACAAATTGGGGATCGCGTCAAAGTCGAGGTTCCGGATGGACTGGTTACCTACAAAGTTCGCAAGATCGAGATGATCCCGGACGACGGCGCCTGATCTCCTGCTTTGAACTGATGAACAAACAAGAGGGTCGCCAATGGCGACCCTCTTGTTTTGTTCCAGCACTGGGCTCCCGCAACCAGAGCCTCGGCTTTGTACGTTGTTCTTTGACAATTCTGATTATCTTGGTTGGTACGCCTCATCCAGATGATCCAAGATACTGCCCAGCATATAGGGCGCCAGCGCCAGCGTCGCCGTCGCCAGTTCTGGTTGCGTCCTTGCTAGATCTTCGGCGCCCTCCAAGAGCAGAATCAGCGCTTCGGTAACCAAGGACATCCAACCAATTGTCCGCAGCATGACCTCGCTCAACACTTCCGGATCGCGTTGCGCATGGAGTACCAGCCAACTGGCAGCTTCCATCATGGGCATCGTCGCCATCATCGAAGCCGTCAAACTCCACATCATCAACTTCTGCGTTTCCGGAGGCAGATCGGACAGAGCTGTTTCCGCCTGCATGCGCTGCGCAAGACGCGCCATGATCGTCGCCGCCAGCCGCGCAGGCGCGCGCTGTTGAGGAGCGCGCTTCAACAGCGTGTCCACACGTTGCAAACGGTCGTATTCTTTGGCGGCGGTCTGATCTCTCCCCAGGATGTCAAGCAGTTTCTCCGTCATTTCATCCGGAAGCTGGCCGTCCAGCGCCTCTTGCATCATGTCCAGCGGTTGCGGGTTGAACTCTTCGGACATCCTAGTTTCCTTTCGGTTTTGGGGTGGCCAGACGGTTAAATCTGTCGTTTTCGTCGTCCATCGCGCCGTTGGCGCGCGCATCACGATCTGAAAGCAAATCCGCCAACGTTCGCCGGGCGCGGAACAGACGACTCTTGATCGCGCTTTCCGTTGTGTCCATCACTTGAGCAATCTCCGCGTAGGAATAGTCGTACCAATAGCGCAAAACCAAGGGCAAGCGGTAGCTCTCTTCGAGCTTCATCAAGAGGCCCTGCAGCAGTTCACTCTGCTCCGCGCTCAACGCAGCCTGTTCGGGAAGCGGGTCGCTGCTGCTCAAAGCGAGCGCCGCGGCGGTGGGCTCGTCATCGAGCGAAACCAATTGCATCCGCCGCTTGCGCCAGCGATCAATGCAGTGATTGGACGCGATTGACATCAGCCAGGTTTTGAACGATCGCTTGGTATCGTAACGCCGAAGATTGAGAAAGGCGCGCAGGAACGCTTCTTGAGTCGCGTCCTCTGCCTCGCCCGCGTCGCCCAGCATGCGGTAACACAGGTTGTAGACGGGATCTTGAAACAAGTAGACCAATTCCGCGAAGGCATCCTGGTCCTCCGCCAGCGCGGCCTCTACCCACTCAAGTATCTTTGGATCGGGTTTCGCCACCGTCTCCCCTCATTTGCTTTCGGACGCAACAACTCGTTGATCGAAAAACACCGCTTCTACCGGGAATACCTCTGCAAGACGCCCCCGTTGCTTGTCGGGCGCTCGTCCACGAGCCACCCGGCCTCGCATCTCGACCAACACGTGAGCGCGATCGTTTCCGTCATGCCTTGATCAGCAGAACGGCTGTGGCAATGTTAGTCGCCAAAGGTACGTTGTGTACATTGCAAATGCGGAGGAGGCTTTGGATATCGGGATCATGTGGATGTTTGCCCAGCGGATCGAGAAAGAAGAAAATCGCCCGGACCTGCCCTGTCGCCACCTCCGCCGCGATCTGCGCATCGCCCCCAAGCGGACCGGAAAGCAGTTGCCTTACTTTTAGCCCGGTTTTTTCTTCGATTAGCGCGCCCGTTGTGGCGGTGGCTACCAGATTAAATTCAGTCAGACGTTGTTTGTGGTCCATAACAAATGCGACCATATCGGCTTTCTTGCCGTCATGAGCAATCAGCGCGAGCGTCGGCTTGCTGGACTCTTCGGTCATCAATTGTCTCGTCGAGCGCTAGGCCGCTACGATACGCTGCGAGGGCGGCGCGCCAACTGCGCCGGTATTGACAACGGCAAATGGTAGCGGGTGGAACCGAATAAACTGATGAAACGCTGGTTCATGCAATACGCTTCATCATAGAATCCTTCGAGCTGTCCCATCAAAGCCGACCAGGGGCGGCGTTCCGCTGCCAGCCGCGCCTGACGGCTCATCTCCAGGCGAATTTCGGGGTGATCGCGCAAGTACGCAATGACAGCCGCGAAATCCGCCTCGGTTGGATTGACGGACAATCCGGTGACGCCTTCCTCGATGACGTCAGGGGCGCCCCCAGAATTTACAACAACTGATGGCAAGCCAGAAGCCATCGCTTCTTGAATCACTTGACCGAATGTCTCGTTCTCACCGGTGAAGGCAAAGACATCGGCGCTGGCGAAAGCCTGCGCCAGTTCGTCGCCGATCAGATATCCTGTGAAATGAACATCGGTTTCTGAAAATCTGGCTTCCAACTCCTCGCGCAAGGCGCCGTCACCGACTATCGTCAAGGCGACGCGCTCCATTTTGGCGACTTCATAGAGCAGTTCAACGCGCTTTTCATGCGCCAGACGACCAACGAAGATACAAAGCAGCGAATCGTCGTCACGGCCATTGAGCAGGCGACGGCGCATCTCTTGCCGAGCATGGTCGGGGTGAAAGCGCTCGGTGTTGACACCCCGCCCCCAATGCCGCACGCGACGATACCCTTCATCGCGCAAGCGACGAATGATAGTTTGCGTCGGCGCTAATGTGAGGTGGCAGCCATTGTGAATATAGCGCAACCAGCGATTGACCGGGCCCGACAACATCGGGAGCCCATAGTGCTCCGTGTATCCCGGCAAGTCCGTCTGATAATTGGCGATAACCGGCAAGTTGAGATGGCGGCCGACTGCCATCCCGTTGACCGCCATTGCCGCCGGGCTAAAGAGGTGAATCAGGTCGGGCTGGAATTCTTCCAGGTGGCGCGCGACAACGGGATTCGGCAATGCCATCCGCGTTTCCGGCGCCTGCGGCAAGCTGATTGATCGCAGCGGAATCACCCGGGACGAGCCAACATGATCGACAGCGATATCCGGAGCGAAAATCAAAACCTCGCGCCCGGTCTCTTGAAGATAGCGAATGGTCAAATAGGTCGTTTTAACAACACCGTCAACTTTGGGCAGAAAGGACTCCGTTAGGACAGCGACCCGATTCACGCGCTCAGACGGCGCCGTTGAATGAAGATCGTCGAGCAACACGGGATTGCCGAAGAACTCGTCAAGCGACGTCTTCTGTTGGGCATGCAGATTGTCGAGTAAGCGCTGCGCCTGCATTGCTGATCCTTCATTATGCCCGGCGACGGGGTCGGTCTAATGTCATTTTCGTATAAACGTAAACGATACGCAATCTCATCATTGAAAACACGCGCGAGTCGAGAAGGATTTGCCTCGCCTTCGGCGACCGATCTATATATCTACTTGTTATACGACTGGTTATACGAAATCGTTCTGTCGCCGGTTCTAGTTGGCGCCATATAGCTCGCGATAAATGTTGTAGTTACGGTAGATGAACTGGACGTATTTTCTGGTTGAATCAATGGTGATCGTGGTCATGAATAGATCGGGATCGCCGCCGGATAGCTCATTCCATTCATAGGCGCGTCCAGGTCCCGCATTATATGCCGCCAGCGCCACAACGGCATTCTGATTGAAGAAGTCCAGTTGCTCGTCAATATAAAACGCGCCGAAAGCGATGCCCGCGTGAGGACGGAATAAGTCGCTATGCTGATAGGCGCGCCAATCCAGACGTTCGGCGATATATTTGGCAGTGCTGGGGATGACTTGCATCAAGCCCTTCTCGCCGGCTGCGGCGGTGGCGTAAGTATCGAAGAGACTTTCCTGACGAATCAAGGACAACATAAGCAGGGGATCAATATCCCGCGCTTCCCCTTCTCGTCGAACCAGATCGACGTAGTAATCTGGAAAGCGAAGGCGAGCGAGGAAACGCGGCGCCCCCAATGTAGCTGTTTTGGACGCGATGATGACGTCGGCAGCGGCGATGATGGATTCGCGGAAGGCGCCCAGACCTCGCAAGTGGATCGCCAGACGATAACTGCCGAGCGCATCTCCGCTCTCGCGCAGCGCTCTCGCCAGATCCTCAAATTCAACTGACGCTTCATCGAAGGCGCCGACAGCGAAAAGCTCGCGTCCACGCGCCAAATGAAGATCGCTGTTCAGCTCTTCAGTCATCCGCCACAGATCGCCCTCTTCTTCCAGCTCAAAAACTTGTCGAAGCCAGGCTTCCGCATGTTGAACTTCAGCATTGATGTCGAAAGAGAATTCATAAGACGATGGCCGGTCAAAGGGCTGTCGGTCGATACGGAAATCGCCGGCGCGCGCGGCGAAGTAACTATCCGGCGCAGCCGCAACCGCCAGATCAAAGGCTTCGTTAGCCGCTTGCTGCTTGCCTCGCATGGCGGCGAGCCGCCCGACCCACAAGTAAGCAGCCGCTTGATCTTCGCCGTCGCTGAGAGAAGCGATGCGCCCATACAGATTCTCGGCGATCGACCAGGCTTCGTCTCGAACCGCTGCCGAAGCTGCGATAAACAATCCATTGGTCGTCAGTTCATGACTCGGGTAGGTGTCGGCAAGCCGCGTAAAAACCTGGCGCGACAGACTGGTGTCTCCATTAGTGCCATACAGATAACCCGCCCGCCACAGGGCCTCGCCGGCGGCATCCCCCAGATAATCGAAATTATCGGCAACAGAAAGATAGATCTCGATCGCAGTTGGAATATCTCCAGCCAAAAAGCGCGTTCGCCCGCGTTCCAGCAGCGCGTCGCCGAATAGCGGATCCTGCGGATACTGATCGACGACGGTCTGGAATGCTATCATGGCGGCGTCCGCATTGCCGATCTGCCGGTAGGACCTTCCGAGCAACAAGTGCAGTTCCGCCGGAATCGCCTCCAATTGCTGCGAGGTGGTGAAGGTGTTGAAGGCATTGATTGCGGTCTGATAGTCCCCGGCATAAAAAGCGCTCTTGCCGCGCGTCAGACCATCGTACTGGATGCCGGCAGCCTCGAGGATCTTTAAAGCCTCGTATGACGTGGCGGTCCCCGCATAGCTCTCGAAAACGCCCCGCATCCGACTCAAGCCGGCATCCGTGAGATTGGCGTCAAGTAGAGCTTGCGCCGCGCTAAACGAGATATTTGCCCGATAGGGTACGTTTCGCGCAACTGACAAAATCGCGTCGTACTGTGCGACGGCCTCCGTCGCCCGCGACAAGCTGATATAGATCCCGGCCAGCTTCTCGCGCAAGATCAAAAGCGGCACCTTCGAACGCTTGGCGGCGGTCGCTTTTTCATAGTTTTGCAGCGCCAGGTCGGTCTGCCCCAAGGCAATCCGCGCGTCCGCTATACGCTCATAGACGTAACTGTCGATCAAACCCGGGCGCGCCGCCAAATACTGTTCAAAGTCCGTGATTGCCATCGTCCAATTGGAGAGGCCCATATGGGCGTCTCCGCGCATCAAATAGGCTTGTGGACTATGAACGCTGCCAGGAAATTCCCTGATCAACAGATTAAAGGCATCCAGAGCCTGCTGGAAATAACCGTCGCGCAAGGCAACCTTGCCCAAGCGAAAAGCAGCCAGCGCCCGAAACTCCGCTCCGACTGCCTCGCCATAATTGAGCAAGGTGCGGTAAATGCCCCCCGCGTCCTCCAGATAGCCATCCCGCATGAATTGATCGCCCAACTGCAGTAGCAAGGCCGGTTCGATCGTGGCTACAGGTTGCGGCGTCGGCGGCGCGTCCGTCGGTAGAGTCGTCGGCGCTGCTTGCGCCCGTAGGTCATGGGGCGTCGCGGTCACATAAATGATGTTGTCCTTGTTGGGCGTAGCTTCTGGCGTCGAGGCTTTGCCAAAACTGCAAGCGGTCATCAAGCAAGCAAGAACGAGCGGCAGCGCGCGAAAACTCTGCATATTCATGAACCTATTGAGATCTGTGACTCCGCTCATGGTACGGGGGCAGCCCTCTGTTGTCAAGCAAGTCTGGCGCCCTCTCATGCCGTGGGAGGCAATAGCTCTCCGGCAAGCCAGGGCATGCCGTAGCCCACGATTAAATGTCCCGCCTCGGCCAATGCCCCCGCCAAGGAATCCGTATCCTGGTATCTCCACCAGTGATCTTCCGCCGGCAAGATCTTGACGCCGAAGTCGCGGACAACGAGCTGGCTCAGGCTTCGGATCGAAAATCTGTCAGCGTCGTTTTTCCCTTCGCCTCGAAGGTCCGATCGACCAAGTTGAACGTTGAAGCGCGATGGTTGATCCTGGGACCAAGCGTTGTCGCTGTAAACCAGAACCTGAAATTCAATCAGACCTGTACAGCCGCCTTCAAGTGCCTTGACAAAGCGATATCTACCGCCCCCCCACTGCAATGGGCTCTGCTCCAGGGTGTAGCCGGCGGCGCCCAAGGCTTGCCCTATCACGGTTTGCAGCAAGCTAAGAAAATAGTCTTGCGACGCCTGTCTCTCTTGCAAGATCACATATGCTTTCTGATTAGATCCAAGCCATGCCGGCGCGCCAGATGCTGCAAGAGCAGCGCGATATTCCAGGCGTCGTCATGGCCACGATGGTGCCTGCCGCGAAATTCGAGGCCCGCTATGCTGAGCGCTTCGGTCATTCCCACCCGCCGATGGCCGTCGATTTGGCCGAAGACTTTCCGAACATTCATGTGCTTGTCGCCAAAGGGGTAGCTAAGGCCCATTCGCCTGCACTGTTTGCGGAAGAGCTTGCGATCAAAGCTGCCCCAGCTCGCCCACAGCGTCTTGCGAGCCAGGTAATCGGCAACCAACATGCTACAAGCCTCCGCAAATTCGATGCCATCTTGCTCCACCTGCTGTGATGTTATGCTTGTCAAACTTGTACAAAAGTCGCTGATTTCCGAAAGGACCGGTTTGACCAAAATGCTGCGCTTGCCGTAAACATGATCTTCGTTCAAATCGTAAAAGCACAAGCCGATTTCGATAATCTCGCTTTGCTGCCCGGCTGGAGGCGGCTTCACATCCCAACAAGTAGCTTCAATGTCGACAATCAAAACGCGGTCGCTACGAATTGCCATTGCGCTTTGTCATCCGATCTCTAATTTTGTAAACCGCGTTGCCCAGGCGGGCAGAAGGTATATCATTTTCTGTGCCCGCGGCATTCTTGTGGACAATTCGCCGGTTACGCGCCGAGCGTCTGTTCTTGGAGCATCGCGTCAAGTTCAGCGGCTGTGCTTACCGGCAGACGACAAGCGAAATGCCGGCAAACATAGACCGTTGTCCGATCCTCGAGCATCTTGCGATGACTGAGCAAGGGTATACTTTTGTGCTCATCCACATCCCCGCGCGCCGAAGCCGTGACCATATTCGGTCGAAAGGGTCGATTAAGCAGCGCGAAAATATCGCGCGCTTCTTCCGTTTCCCTGTCACCTGCGACGGCGACTTCAATGATGCCGCTTACCAGCGCATCCGTCGCGTTGAGAGACTCGGCGAAGGCTTGCGGATATTGTCGCATAGCGTCTGTCAAGATCTTAAGCACAGCGCGCGCGGCGTCATCATAACGCGCGTCGCCGGTATATGCCGCCAGCCGCAAGAGTTGCTTCGCCATCATGGCGTTTCCAGAGGGAGTTACGTTGTCCTGCAAATTGCGAGGGCGCACAATCAAATCTTCGTGGTCGTCGCTGGTGTCGTAGAAGCCGCCGTCCGCGGCCGCAAAGTGATCAAGCGCGAGATCCGCCAGTCGCCTCGCCGCGATGAACCAACGTTCTTCAAATGTCAATTGGTACAACTGCAACAAGCCATCGATCACATTTGCATAGTCTTCGAGATAGGCGTTCAGCTTGCTTCGACCCGCCTTATGAGTTCGGTACAAGCGGCCGCGCTCATCGACCATATTCTCCAGCAGAAACGCCCCGGCGGTTTTCGCGGCATCCAGATAATCTTGTCGCGCGAGCGCGCGCGCGGCCTCGGCCAAGCTGGCGAGCATTAAACCATTCCATGAAGTCAGAATCTTATCGTCAAGCGCGGGCGGAATCCGTTCGCCCCGAACATCGTAGAGCCTGGTCCTGATACGGGCAATCGCATCATGCAACTCCCCGGATGACAAGCCCAAAGCCTCCGCGACGTCAAGCGGCTCTTCCGGAACGGTGAGGATATTCGCGCCTTCGAAGTTTCCCGATTCCGTAAGGCCGAAATAGACGATGGCGATTTCAAGCGCGCGGGGCAATGATTCGTCCAACGGGGCCAGCGCCTCGCGGACTTCTTCTAGGGTCCAGACAAAGAATTTACCCTCTTCGCCCTCGCTGTCAGCGTCGGTCGCGCTGTAAAAGCCGCCCTCGGGCGCAGTCATTTCCCGCAAGATGTAATCGTAGATATCTTCGGCAATCGAACGGAAAAAGCTGTCGCCCGTGATTTGCCACGCGTACAAGTACACACGGCTGAGTTGCGCGTTGTCATAGAGCATCTTTTCGAAGTGCGGGACCAGCCAGCGCGCGTCGACGCTGTAACGGGCGAATCCGCCGCCCACTTGGTCATAAATGCCGCCGCGCGCCATATTGCGCAAAGTAAGGCAAACCAGATCCAGCGCCTCCTTGTCTTTGCCCCGCGCGTAATGTCGAAGCAGAAACTCCAGGCTTATCGGATTCGGAAACTTGGGCGCAGTTCCAAAACCGCCCTCGTCTCTGTCCATGCCGTCCAGCATTCTGCGCGCTGCCTCAGTGAGCAGCTCGGCCGTCAAGCCGCTGTCGTCTTCGCGGCCGATGCCGATTACGTCTCGCCGCAGCGCCTGGTGCAGATTATCCGCTTGTTTTTCCAGCAAATCCCGTTTATTGCGATAGGCGTCGCTGATGGCGCCCATCAACTGCGCGAAGGAAGGCAGACCGCCGCGCGGCATTGTCGGAAAATACGTGCCGCCGTAGAAGGGCCGCCCATCCGGCAGCAAGAAGACGGTCATGGGCCATCCACCCTGTCCAGCGATCGCTTGCACTGCCTGCATATAAATGTCATCGACGTCCGGACGCTCTTCCCTGTCAACTTTGACATTGACGAAGAGCTCGTTCATGATCCGGGCAGTCGCTTCGTCTTCAAAGCTTTCATGCGCCATCACGTGGCACCAGTGACAAGCGCTATAACCCACGCTCAGCAGCACTGGCACATCGCGCAGACGCGCGCTTTGAAACGCTTCATCGCCCCAAGGATACCAATCTACCGGATTGTCGGCATGCTGCAGCAAATACGGGCTGTCTTCGTGCTGTAGACGATTCATCATTAGTCCTAGTATTCCGTTAGCGCAATATGGATAGTCGCCTTATTCAAGGATAGCTGACAATCGCCTGATGAGAAGTTGAATTTCATCACGTTTCATCAGATACCGCCTCGAACATTACCTTTGGATAGATCAGCGAAATCGCCACACGCAATTCGACCAATTACGTGCTATCATGGTGCGACGAGCCTTTAATCCTGCCCCGCCGCACTCGTTTCTAAGATAGTTTTTGCACAATTCTCAGTTGCAATACGCTATAATTCAGGCATAAACCAAGTTGTCGAAAGTCAAATCGCTAAATGCAGTTTTGGGAAAACAACGATAACGACGAGAGTCAAGGTGGCGACGGACCCAGTCGCCCACCGCAGCGCCCCCCCAATTGGCGAAAATGGGTTTCACCCGGATTGTTGGTTCTGGTTATGTTGCTGGCGCTGCTCAGTTCGCCAGGCTTGTTCGGCGGGTTGACTTCCACGCCGGAGGTCTCCTATTCGGTTGTTTATGAGCAGTTGCGGCAACAGAACGTCGCCCTGCTGGACTTCCAGGGCGAAACGGGCGTCAATGGCCGTTTCACACGGAGCGTGATCGTTACCAGTCCATCCGGCCGGACACAGAACATTAGCCGGTTCAACGCGAACTTGCCTCCTGGCGGCGCCGACGAGTTGCGCCAATTGGCAAACGAGAATCGCGTCAACATTCATGCCACGCCAAATGAACCGTCGATCTTGCTTTCGCTGATTATCAACTTCTTGCCGCTCGTGCTGATCATCGGTTTTTTCGTCTGGATGGGCAGACGCGCGCAGGGCCAGATGAACGGTATCTTTTCCTTCGGTCAATCGCAAGCGCGCGAAAAAACGCCGGAGATGCCGTCAATCCGTTTTGAGGATGTTGCCGGGCAAGACGCTGCCAAGATGGAGTTGGAAGAAGTAGTAGATTTTCTCAAACAGCCCGAGAAATATGTCAAGGTCGGCGCTAAAGTGCCGCGCGGCGTCCTGCTGATCGGACCGCCAGGCACGGGAAAGACATTGATGGCGCGCGCCGTGGCCGGTGAAGCCAATGTCGCCTTCTTCAGCATCGCGGCATCAGAATTTGTAGAAATGTTCGTCGGCGTCGGCGCTTCCCGCGTCCGCGATCTTTTCAAACGCGCCAAGGAAAACGCGCCGGCTATCATCTTTGTTGATGAGATTGATGCCGTGGGTCGACGGCGCGGCACAGGTTTGGGCGGCGGACACGACGAACGCGAGCAAACGTTGAATCAGTTGCTTTCAGAGATGGACGGCTTTGATAACGACAGCAACATTGTCATGATCGCCGCCACTAATCGCCCGGATGTGCTGGATCCCGCTCTGCTTCGTCCCGGCCGTTTTGATCGACAGATTACTGTCGATCTGCCGGACGTGAAGGGCCGTCACGATATCCTCAAGATTCATACCAAGAACAAGCCGATGGCGAACAACGTCGAGTTGGAATCGATGGCGCGCGCGACAATTGGATTCTCGGGAGCGGACATCGCCAATCTCGCCAACGAAGCTGCCATGAACGCGGCGCGTTTTGATCGTCGGTTGATCACCATGTCGGATTTCACAAGCGCTTACGAGCGTATCCGTCTGGGCACCAAGCGACCGCCGCTGTCCAACGAGAAGGATCGCAAGATTACCGCCTATCACGAGGCGGGACATGCCCTCGTCTCCTTCCTGATCCCCGACGCGATGGCGCTGCTAAAGACCACGATCATCCCGCGCGGGCGCGCGCTCGGCGTCGCGTTCTATATGCCCAAGGACGACTCGCTCCATCAATCGCGCAAGCAATTGGAAGCCTTTATCCGCGTCGGTTTGGCGGGACGCATTGCCGAAGAGATCGTCTTCGATGACGTCACGACGGGCGCCGCCAACGATATCCAGCAAGTGACGCAGATCGCGCGTAATATGGTGAAAATGTTTGGCATGAGCGATTCGGTGGGCATGGTCAATTACGGCGACGACTCCGAACAGCCTTTCCTGGGCTATGCGATCGCCAGCGGCCGCGATTACAGCGACGACACCGCCTCGAAACTCGACGCGGAGATCAAACGCATTATCGACGTCGCCTACCAAGAAACACGCGGACTGATTGAAGACCATCGCGAAGAACTCGACCAACTCGCAGTGGCATTACTGGAGAAGGAAACGGTGGAGCGGGAAGAGATTCTGCGCATCCTCGATATAGAGGATGACGCAGCTGACATCCTGCCGGAAACAGTCGCCCAACACTTGCGGGAACCGCAGACTGCCGAGCATAACGGCTCGAACACTGCGGAAGACTTGGAAGTTGAACAATGAGGAAGCGGGCGAGATCTGTTGATCCCGCCCGAATATGGACGACTTACTGTTCGGCTGCCGCCGCCGCTTGAGCGACAATCTCTTCCTGGACATAAGTGGGCACGCGGTCATAGCGATTGAAATCCATCGTGTAGATGCCGCGTCCGCCAGTCATTGAACGCAAGTCGTTTCCGTAGCGCAACATCTCCGCCAGCGGCGCCTCGGCAGTAACTACGCTCTTGAACCCGACCGTATCCATCCCTTGCACGCGCCCCCGACGCGTGTTGAGATCGCTCATGATATCGCCCATCATCGCCTCGGGAACGGTAATTCGGACGTCCATGATCGGCTCCAACAATACTGGCTTGGCTTTGCGAAAGGCGGCGCGGAACGCTTCCCGTCCAGCAATTTGAAAAGCGATGTCTTTCGAATCCACCGGATGCTCTTTGCCATCAAACACGTTTACCTTGACGCGTTCTACCGGATAGCCGGCGATCACGCCGTCGGAGAGCACGGCTCGAATGCCTTTTTCCGTCGATGATACAAACTGTTGCGAAATCGCGCCGCCGAATACGGAGGACTCGAACTCGAAGGCTTCTCCCGTAGGTTCCACTTTGAGATCGACGCGGCCATATTGTCCCGCGCCGCCGGTCTGCTTCTTGTGCGTATAACTGGATTCGGCATTGCCCGTGATCGTTTCCCGATATGGAACCTTGGGCATATTCGTATCAATGTTGACGCCGAGAGATGCCGCGCGCTTCAATGTGACGTCGAGATGGATTTGACCCATGCCCTCGAGTACAGTCTGGCGGGTATCTCGATCTTGTCGCCAACGCAACGTGGGATCCGCATCGCAGAGATTGCTGAGCGTCGGCCCCATCTTCGCGCTGTCGGCTTGCGCTCGCGGCGCGACTGCCACCATGTACAAAGGCGCGGGGAACTCCGGCGCTGCGATCTTCATGTCGCTTCCGTTATCGGCAAAAGTGTCCCCGGTCTTGGTATTCGTCAACTTTGCAACCACGCCAATATCGCCGGCATGAAGCGTTTGCACCGGCATCTGTTCTTTTCCGCGCATCACAAACAGCGAGTTGAAGCGCTCATCTTCACCGCTGTTGGCATTGTGATAACGCCCATCGTTTGACATCGTTCCCGAGAATATGCGGAAGTAATTGAGCGTTCCCACAAAGCGATCGTTAAGCGTCTTAAAGACATATGCGGCAAGCGGACCATCATCGCTATGCGGACCTTGCAGCGCGTCAAGTTCGTCCCCGCGGGTGATTCTGACCGATCGTTCCGTCGGCGCCGTCGTATAGGCGACAAGCGCCTCCAACAGGGGGATGGTGCCGATGTTCTCTGTTGAAGACGCCGCGAAGACAGGAACCGTCTTGAGCTCGGGCGAACGCGAGGCTTTGCGCATGCCCTCGCGAATCTCGTCGAAGGACAAAGTCTCTTCTTCAAAATACTTTTCCAAGAGCGCGTCATCGGCTTCGGCGGCTGCTTCCATCAATTCCATATGCGCTTCTTCCAAGGCGTCGACATAGTCATCCGGCAGATCAGAGCGCTCGGAGCCCGCCTCATAGTACGCCTTTTGCGTCAGCGCGTTTGCCACGCCCTTGAAGTCCGCTTGTTGACCGATGGGCAACATGATCGGCACAAATTTATAGTCATCAAACTGATTGCGCAATTGCTCCAGCACTTCTTCGAAGTTGGCGTTATCGCGATCCATTTTGTTGATCACGGCGATGATAGGCTGCTCATAGGCCCGGGCATATTCCCAAGCCAACTCCGTACCGACTTCGACGCCGGAGACGGCATCCACGACCACAATCACCGCATCGGCGACCCGGATCGCGTTTTTCAGTTCGCCCTGAAAATCGGTAAAACCAGGGGTATCCAGCACATTGATCTTTGTTTCGTCAAACTCAACGGGCACCAAAGATGTGGAAAGCGACAACCCACGGTCTTTTTCCTCGTCGTCCCAATCCGAAACCATATTGCCTTCGGATATGTTGCCAAGACGCGTCGTAGCGCCACAACTGAACAAGAGCGCCTCGACCAGTGAGGTCTTGCCACAACTTTGATGCCCGACAAGAGCGACATTTCTAATATTCTCCGATTGATATTCATTCATGGCGGGCTCGCCTCCACATAGAGTGCCTTCGAGATTTGATCGCTGACAGAATGCGGCTCGAAAACGAGCCGCGGCTGCAAGAGATTTTAATGGTGGGTTAACGGATTGTCAAAGACGCATATCGTTCATTTCCTACACGAGGAATCGCGCGTGCCCCATGTCCTTTGAAAGTATTAGCGGCAAGGCGCCCCACCGTTTGACTATAGAATGCGCAATGCGCGCATGATAGGATTGCGAGCGCTGCCTGCCTCAATCTGTGCTGCTGAAATCAACAAGTAGGTTCACCACGCAAGGATTAGCCTGTCTTGATCAGACGAATCCTCATCAACCTTCTTATAGTCTGCATCAGTTTGGCTTTGGCGCTGATGCTGCTGGAGGCCATTGTTCGCGTTGCGGGCACGGTCGACGCCGACGGCCAATTCTCCTTCCTGGGCTACACGCTCGAGCCCTACGCATTGCCGATAAATCGTCTTAAAGAGGGGATCGACGCTTATCTCCATAACGTGGACACAGCGACCATTCTGTACGACGAGCGGACCGGATGGGCTTATCGACCGAATTCCCTGCGCCATCAAGGCACGTTCACGGTCAATGGCTCCGGCATACGGTCGCAACAGGAATACAGCAAAGAACCGCTCCCC
>DAOULD010000013.1:0-19781 GCA_034420635.1 Anaerolineae bacterium
CACGGACTTGAGCCGAACGCCGTCTCTGGCGACGAACCCGCGCGATATCCAACTGGAGATATCGACGACTGACGCTGAGATCTGGCTGAAGACCTCGAGGCTTCGCCTGTCGATTGGCCTCCTGAGGTGGTCGTTAACGGTTTACGATTGCCTGGGGCAGCAGCTTGTCCGCGACACACCGGTATTGCCTGGCAATCCCCCGGACGCGCCACTGGCGATGTACGGTTCGCTGGCCTTTCAACTGGAAATACCGGAGAGAAGACTGTGGCGCAAATACCATCATTTTCGCCAGCGCCGACTCTGGTTCCATGCCATGGAAATCGACACCTGGCAGGCGGACAAGCGCGGTGTGGAAATCCTGGCGAAGACCAATGATCCTTTCGATCGACAGTTGAAAATCAGCATCGTCTTCCTCGATGAGGCGATATTTCAGCTTTGCGCCCAAGTGTCGGATACGACCTCGTTGCTCGGGTTCGCGCATGCTCTCGAGTGTCCGCCCAAGGAGCTATTCTACGGCTTGGGCGAACGCTTCACCGCTTGCAATCAGTATGGTCAAGAGGTCTTGGCATGGTCGGCAGCGGGACCCACGGGCAGGCGCGATTGGACATATTTTCCCCAGCCCTTTGTCTTGACCGGCAGCAGCTACGGGATCTTGCTCGATTCGACCTATCGGAATCGCTTTCGGCTTTGCTCCGACTTTCGTCAGCGCTGGGCATTCCAGACGGAGGGTCCCGAGCTGCGCTATCACTTCGTTCACGATCCCGCCCCGATGAAAATCATTCAAGGTTTGACCGACTTGGCGGGCAAGCCGCCGATGCCGCCCAAGTGGAGCTTTGGCGTGCTGCGCAATATCAACGGGAGCGAGGCTGCTGTTCGCGCAGAAGCAACGAGACTGAGGCAAGCTGATATACCTTGTTCCGCCCTCTGGTATTACGATTCGCTGGATGAAGCCAGACATATCGGCTTTCCTATCAATCCGCATCACTACGACGGCGACTACAACGATATCGCCGGGTTGAATCGCGACCTGAAAAGCATGGGCTACAAGTCTCAGACCTATTTGTTTCCCTATGTATACGTCGGCACTGACAACTATTCTCACGGCAGCGCGGAGGATTACTTTGTCAAAAATCCGCGAGGCGATGATTATCTAATCCCATTCCACACCATCGACAAGGAAAGCAAGCGACCCGCTACCAGACCGGCGGCGATCATCGATTTTACCAATCCCGACGCGGTGTCCTGGTATCAAGAAATTATTCGCCAGATCATCGTCGAACTGGACTTTGACGGTTGGATGCACGATTTCGGCGAGGATGTACCGGTCGACGCGGTTTTCCACAATGGCAAAAGCGGCGCCGAAATGCACAATATCTACCCGGTTCTTTATCAGAAAGCTACCTATGAAGCCTGTATGCGTCATAAAGCGGACGTGAGCTTTTATGCCCGCGCCGGATATGCCGGCTCGCAGGGCTATACGATGGCGCTGTGGACTGGCGATCAGGTGATTAACTGGAGTTACGACGACGGCTTGCCCAGCGTGATCGCGGGCGCGCTCAATTTGGGATTCTGCGGGTCGCCATATATAGGTCCCGACATCGCCGGTTATTATCACAGCGACGATCATCCCAGCATTGTCTCGGAGGAGCTATGGATCCGCTGGCTGCAGTTGGGCGCCTTGTGCCCAATCATGCGCGATTTGGTCGCCTATTATCCGATTGAGCTTTGGACATCCGAGCAGACCATCGCGGCATATCGCAAATACGCGCGGCTGCACATGAGCCTGTTTCCGTATTTGTATAGCTATGCGCTGGCGGCGCATCGCAGCGGCCAGCCCATCATGCGGCATCTTTACCTGGCCTATCCCGACGACAAAAACGTGCGCGATCTGGATACCCAATACCTGTTGGGCGACTCGCTGTTAATCGCGCCGGTGCTGGAGCCGGGCGTAGACCAGTGGCGGGTCTACCTGCCCCAAGGCGAGTGGATCAGCTGGTGGGATAGAAAGCGCTACCTGGGTCGGCGAACGGTCACAGTGCCGGCGCCGCTTATGCAGATTCCAATCTTTGTTAAGGCATCGGCGATTATCCCGCAGTTGCCGGAAGATATTGACACGCTGGCTCCGGCAACAGATGAGGGCGTTCGCGTCGCCAACGATGACCTGATAATCGACATATTCTCCTCGAGCGATCAGCTTGCTTCGCGCTTCCAACTCTGGGACGGAACGTATTTTCGCTGGGACGCGGAGCGGTCCCAATTTGTGGTGGAGGGTTCGCCGGTCGTCCGCGGGTATACTTTGCGTTTTCGACAGTTCAAAGGGCTTGACGATGTCCGGCTTGTGTCTTCCGATCCGCCATTTGCCGAGCTTGCCAAAGCGCGAATCGCCGAGGAAACCGAGTTCCCGGAGTTACAAATTACCTGTAGAAACTGTGTCCTTCGTTTGCAATCCGCCCGATAATTTTATATTTTAGAATGAGGCAGATGAGAAAGGAGGGATTGGTTGCGGTAAACAATTCGATCTCGTCGTTTTCAGTTGCTAGATTTACAGGAGGAGACAAACAATGTTTAAGAGACTGATGCTTCTTTATCTGATTCTCGGTCTTCTGATAATTGGCTCGGCTCAGATTGGCGCGCAGGACATGGTCGAGCTGGACATGCTTGGCTTTGGCTGCCGCGATGGTACGCCATGTGAAGAAATCATCGACCAGTTCAACATGGGACCGGGCGCCGAAATGGGCATACAAGTCAACTACGAGACTGTGCCCGGCTCCTGGCAGGAGTATACGCAGAAAGTTGTCTCGCAAATTGCCGCGGGCAATCCGCCGGACATTATCAATATGTCGCCGCTGCAAAAGCCCGACTATCTGGCGAATGAGTTTCTCACCAATCTGACGCCGCTGATGGAAGCGGACGAGAGCTTTGACGAGAGTCAGTGGTACCCGCCAACCTTCGGCGCCTGGATGGACGACGCGGGGGATGTCTTCGGTTTCGGTCACGGCATCTATACCGAAGCCGTGTTCTACAACAAGGCCATCTTCGCCGAAGCTGGCATCGAGGCGCCGTCGCTGGAATGGGACAACAGTTGGACCTGGGAAGAACTGGCGGATGTTGCGCTGCAGCTAACTGTCGGAGACGACCCGGCAACGCAACAGTGGGGCTTCTATTGGCAGTTTGAGCCCGGCTGGTTGTTCCCGATCTTCCGCGCCTTCGGCGGCGATATTGCCAACGCCGACCGCTCGGTCATCACATTGGACAGCGAAGGCTCCGTCGCCGCGCTCGATTTTCTCAACGACTTGATGTGGGTCAATGGCGCGGCGCCGCCGCCCTCGGTGACCTCCGCGACCTCTGCGGGCAATTTGTTCATTCAAGGACGCTTGGGCATGTTCCTGGATGGCTCCTGGTGGTTGGGCGGCTTCCAAAGCGGTATCGAAGACTTCGAATGGGGCGTCTTGCCTGTGCCCACGGGTCCCAATGGCACTTTCACCGGTTATTGGGTCGATGCCTGGGGCATCCCCGCCAATTCGTCGCATCAGCAGGAAGCCTGGGAAGTCATCAAGTACCTTTCCGGCGAAGAAGCCTCGAGCCACTATCTCAACTACGGTATGTTCGGCATTCCCGGTTTCCGAGCGGTGACCGAGAGCCGTACTGACGAACTCTTCACGCCACTCTCCGCGGAGGAGACAGCGGTCTGGCTGAATTCCACCGACTATGGCGCGACGCCGCCTTACACCCGCAATTGGAACGAAGTCTGGGACATGACCACCGGCGTGCTGCAGAGACTGCAATTGCAGGAACTCACGCCGGAAGAAGCGGGGCGCGAGATCTCCGAACGCGGCACCGCTTTAATTGCTCAAGCGCAATAGCTCAACGTGTTGATCCCGGCTCGCGCTGGTTAGCGAGCCGGGACCTTTCCTTTCAATGACACAAGAGAGACGGGTGAAGCACATGGACAGCGTGCGTGATACAAGTCTGTACAAAAAAGTCTATGGTTGTCTCATTGGCGGAGCCATAGGCGACGCCATGGGCGGTCCTGTGGAAGGGCGAGAATGGACGCCGGAAAAACTGCGCGACGCTTATGGCGAGATCGATCGACTCATGCCCTACGAACGCGACATTGGCTATCACGCCCACTTCCACAAGGCTGCTGGCGCTTACACCGACGATACGCGCATGAAACACCTGCTTTGCCAGGCGATCATTCAAGCTGGCGGCATGCCGAGAGCGGGCGAATTGGGACATGTCCTGGCGCGCGCCTATCATCATGCGCCTGATGAAATGCACGAAGGCTTGCTCGAGGATTATTATCTGAAAGCTATTTGGGGACGCGACAAGCTCATCTACAGCGGCGAGCCGACCAATGGCGCTATCATGAGTAATTCGCCCATCGGACTGATCGCCGCCTGCCGACCGCATGATGCCTACCAAGCCGGCTTTGATCTGGCTTTTTTGACTGACGGCTACGCCAAATCCGCTTCCGCGATGATGGTGGCGGCTATTGCCGAAGCCATGAACCCGGTCGCTACGGTTGATGGTATAGTAGCTGCCGCGAAGGACGCGCATCTGGCTTTTAATGCCCGCCGCGAGGGTCCTCGCTGGGGCGAGTTGGACTGGAAGTACGATCCGAACCTGCAGTACCTGGATAAAGGAATCGAAATCGCGAAGTCGTCCAAAGATTATATCGAGGTACAGCAGCGGCTTTATGACACGCTCGAATGGGGACATCTATTCTCCGAAGCGACGCACACCCTGGTCGTGCCGCTGTCAAACTTTGTCCATTGTGGAGGAGACTTCAAGCAATCGGTCATCGCTTGTGTCATGTATGCCCGAGACAATGACAGTTACGCGAGCGTCGCCGGCGCTCTTGCTGGAGCATTTCATGGCGTGGATGCCATACCCGAAGATTGGATCGCCACCGTAATCGCAGCGAATCCCGAAACCGACATGGTCGAACTGGCCGAGCGGCTGACTCAGATCATTATCGACGAATACGAGATTGCCAGAGTAACTGTGGACGCGATCGCTAGGCTGATTTAGCGGAGCCTGCTGTGGCTGGCTTGAGCCACAAGCCGCTTGCTGAGGCGCGAACCATCATCAGAACCAGGTAATCTGTTCCGCGCCAGTATCCGTTGCCAGGGCGAGCGCGTCAAAACTACGCCGCATCAGATCGAATTTGGCGCTCATCATCGCCGGGTCATCCCATAAATTGTCGAACTCGTCCGGATCCGCTTCCAGGTCGAAGAGTTCGCCAAGTCCGCGCCCGTGATAGACGACCAGCTTATAGCGCTCGTCGCGGATCATCGTGGCGAAACTCCCGTTATAAGTGTCTACCATGTTGGGATTGATGGCGCTGTAGTATTCGCAGCGCACCGCGTCTCGATGATGATCTTCCGCGGCGCTGTCGACGAGCAACTTGCGCAAGGATTTGCCCTGCATTCGCTTCGGTATTGGCAGGCTCGCCAGTTCAAGCAGGGTGGGCGCGATATCCAGTAATTCGACCAGGGCGTCCCGGCGCGCGCCTTCCAAAAAAGCGCCGGGCCAGGAAATTATGAGCGGCACCCGGACCAAGCCCTCATAAAAGCGGCAGCCTTTCAGCAGCAAACCGTGGTCGCCGAGCGCTTCACCGTGATCGCTCATGAAGATGACAATTGTATTGTCGCGCTGTCCAGTGCGTTCCAGCGATTCCAGCATCCGTCCCACATTGTCGTCAATGAGTTCAATCATGGCGTAATAGGCTGCCTGAATCCACTTGGCGTTGAATTCCTCTGGTCGGCGAGCGGGATGCTGAAAGTCAATCTCACTCAATCTCGCTTGCGCTTCCAAGTCGCTGTCGCGGAACTTGGGACCGGACAGGGAGTCGACATCAAATCGATCAAGGTATTGCTTTGGCGGATCAAATGGCTCATGGGGATCAAAGATATTGACGCTCATCAGCCAGGGCTTGCCGCCGTGGTCGGCTTCCATGAAATCAATGGCGTGGTCGGCGCACCAGGTCGTCTGATGCAACTCCGGCGGAATATCGTGCGGATTCTCGCGCATTTCACCGAGGTCATGACCTAATGAGCCGAGCCAATCGGCATAGGCGTGGCCAGCCTCCCATTGATCTTCCGGGTCGTGGCTCCAATGAAAGAGCCGGTAGCCATCATATTTCGGGCGCGGTTCAATGCGGCCGTAAGCGCCGGCCAAATGCAGTTTGCCGGCTAGCGCGCAGTCGTAACCGGCGTCCGCCAGAAGCGCCGTGACCAGCGGGGCGGCTTCAGCCCAAACCTCGTTGCCATTGCCGCAGGCATGAACGCTGCTGGGATACATGCCGGTCAAAAAGCTGGCGCGGCTCGGCGTGCAGATGGGGCTTTGGCAGTAGGCGCGTTCAAAGGCGACGCCCGTCGCCACAAGCTTGTCGATATTGGGCGTATTTAGTTGAGTATTGTTAAGAGCGCTGATCGTGTCGAAGCGTTGCTGGTCGGTGCAGATCCAAAGTATGTTAGGCGATTCTGATTTCATTGCCTTTCCTTTTCCGGTTCTGTCATCTCTTGGATAATCCCGTCAGCCTTTGACTGCTCCCGCGGTCAGGCCGGTGATCATATAGCGCTGAATCAGAAATCCAAAGACAACGACAGGCGTCATGATGATAACTGCGGCAGCCGAAATCTTGCCCCATTCATAACCTTCGTAGCCCATGTAATGCGTAATTATAACTGGCAGCGTTACGGTTTTCCGCCGAGTGATGACCAGGGCGAATAAGAATTCGTTCCAGGCAAAAATGAAAGCGACAATCCCGGAGGCGATAATACCGATACGAACCAGCGGCAGTTCTATCAAAACAAGAATCTGCCATAGATTGGCGCCATCGATCATGCCGGATTCGCGCAATTCCAGCGGAACAGCGCCCCAGACCGGTATGAGCGTCCAAACAATCAAGGGCAGGCAGAAAATGAGATAGATGATGATCAAGCCGATATGCGTGTCCAGCAAATCGAGTCGAGAATAGATCACAAAATAGGGCAGCAAATAAATCATGCCCGGCACCATGCGGATGAGCAGGATGGCCAATAAGGAATTTCGCCGCGCCCGCCCTCGCATAATGGTTATGGCGAAGGTCGCCGGTATCGCGAATGCCATCGCCAGAACGACGGACCCGGTTGAAATAATGACGCTGTTGGAGAAGGCGAGACGGAACTCCGGATCCTGAACGATAGCGATGAAATGCTCAAGCGTGGGCTCAAAAATGAACAAGGGCGGATAGGCAAAGGCATCCAGGGCATTCTTGAGCGCGAGCAGCAATATCCATATGATTGGGACAAGGATTGCCAGCCCATAGATTATGCCGACGACGTAGAGGCTCGCTGTTGTAATCTTCGATCGGCGCTTCATGAGTTATGAATCTACTTGGAAATTACGTAGCAGGATGCGCATCGTAGGACCAATGATCAGCAAGAGCATAAAAAAGTAAACAACGATTATTGCCGAGGCGTAACCGACTTTCAGATAACTGAATCCGCTTACGAATGCGTAGAAGTTGACGGTTTCGGTCGCCGCGGCCGGTCCGCCGGCAGTCACAATATATATGATCGGGAAAATCCCCAGGGCTTCCATGGTGCGCAGGATGCCGATAAAGGTGAGAGTCGGTTTCAGCAAGGGCAGGGTAACGTGCCTGACAGATTGGACCCAGGTCGCGCCGTCAATAACGGCGGCTTCGTATAATTCATCGGGAAAGGACTGCATAGCCGCCAGAAACATGAGCGCGACGAATGGCGTCCAGCCCCAGACAGCGACGATGACGATGGCGACGAGAGCCCAATTGGCGTCCGTCAACCAACTGGGACCATCCAAGCCCACGAGGCTCAGGAAATAGTTGACGCTGCCCAACTTTGGCGTGAACAAAACGCGCCAGGTCAAGCCGGTCACGATAGGCGGAATAACCATCGGCGCGACAAGAAGGTAACGCAGCCACCTCATGCCGGGCAGCCGCTCATTCATGATGACGGCAACAATGAAACCGAGAATCAGTTGCAGGGCGACGGGTACGACGATGAAGAGCAAGCTGACGGGAATGCTTTGCAGAAAACGAATATCGTCCAGCAGTCGGTCGTAGTTCCGCAAGCCGACAAATCGTCCCGGTCTGGGACTGGCGAATGACAGGGACGAGGTGCTCAGATAGAGCGTGAAGAGCACGGGAAGCGCGGTAAGCAAGAGAAGAACGACGATCGACGGCGAGAGATACTTCAAATATGCTCGCTGCGGTATAGGCTCATACGATGCCATTTCGCGCCCCTTGACCGTTGCTCGACTTGTCGTGATGAAGTCTTTGCGGAATACCGAGGGTTACTGGCGCAATCGCCGAATACATAAAAAGGACGGCTCTCGAGATCCTTGATTCAACCCGAGAGCCGTCCGCTTGTACGCCAATCTTAAGGCAAGTATCCCTCGTCTTGGAGCATCTGTGTTATCAGTTCATTGGCGTGGTTGAGCGCGTCTTCCGGCGTCCTGGCGCCGATTTCGGCTTCTTGCACCGCCTGCCCCAGAATATCACCCATCAAGGGCCATCCCGCGAAGGCTGGGTAATAGTCAAAGGGCGCGGCAGCGAGGCTGTCTTGAAAGGCTTTAAGGAAGGATCCAGCGCCGAAATCATAGTCATACTTGGCGATGAAGTCCGCATCTTCCCAAAGACTGTCCCGCGTCACCGCGATCTGTGGCAGCGCCAGGGAAATCTTCTTCATCGTGTCGAAGCTCAAAGCCCATTCGACGAAGGTATAAGCCGCTTCCTGGTGCTCTGAATCGGCCGTGACGCAGATCCCGTGCGCCGCAAATGACGGTTTGGGACCAGCCGCGCCGCCCGGCACGACTGCGAAGCCGAGATTTCCGGATACCTTCGACTCTTCGGGATCAAGGATACGTCCCGCTAATGGCGCCCCCTCCATGACCATCACAACCGTACCCTGTTGCATCGCCCGGGTGACATCGGGGTACTGATATGCGGCGACGCCCTCCGGTCCATAGTTGTTCTTCAGGGTCACAAAGTTGGTGAGCGCTCTGATGGCTTCCGGTGAATTGACGGTTGGCGTCAGGTCGTTCGGGAAATCGGCGAAAAACTTGGCGCCTTCACCATGGAAGAAGGAATTGAAATGCCAGATATTGCCATGCGCGGCCGGCGGATTCCCTCTCAGGGCGATTAACGGCACCTCATCGCTGTGAAGCAGCGGGGCGATCTCCAGCAATTCGTCATAAGTTGTCGGCGGACTCTCGATGCCGGCCGCTTCAAATATGTCAATCTGATAGTACATGATGATCGTCGCCGCAAAGAAGGGCAGGCATTGCTGTACGCCATCCCATTGCATGGCGGCCATTGTTGAAGCGATCAAGTCGTCGTGGTCCAACGCCTCCGGGTCCGAAACGTCCGTGTCCCAGAAGTTTTCAACCGGCGTCACCCAGGCATTCTCGGCGTAAAGCGGTATATTCCCGCTCTGAATGCCAACAACATCATAGTTGCCGGCTCCGCTCGCCAATTCCAGTTGGGTCTTGCGTACGGAACCTTCTTCGTCCAGCAATTCGAATTCAACGCTTATGCCGGTCAAGGCTTCGAATTCCGGTTCCAGTTCTTTGAGCCCATTCGTAAAAGCGGTAGCCAAGTACAGAAAATTGAGGGTCGTGCCTTCGTAGGGTTTCTCATCGCTTTGACCCATCACGTTGGTAACGAGCGCTGTGCAAAGTAAAAGGGCAAGTAATCCGCGTATCATTTTCTTTCTCCTTCTAGTAATTGGATTAATCGGCTTCTTGCTTATGTTGATGCCTTCAGTTCTTATTCTTATGTCCCCCTTCTCGTCATCCAACAAAGATTCAAATGATGTGGCCGTTGAGCTTGGCGGCCGCTGCCTGCATAAGATTATATCGCGCCTGTCAAATGTAGCAAAATGCGCTGATTCCGCTTGTTGGAGCAATAGCATCCCATCGCGACTGTTGTGATCGCATCTGCGGAATACGCGTTTGCAACCGGAGGCCCGTCTTTGCGTGAAGATCGTGCCGCGAGATCGGCCTTATGCGATATCTTCCGGTTCGATATTGACCCCGATCAGGTGGGCGGTGTCGGCGACATCGCCAAAGTTAGTGTAATCCACCAGGTAGACGCTGCCGTCCGCGCGCTGAATCCACGATGAATAGCCATGATCGGGCCAGGGCTTTTGCGCGGGGTGATTGGCGTGAATCTGTATCATGCGCTCGCGCTGGTATTGATCGGGATATTCGCCAAATGAGGCCTCCCAGCGCCAGGCGAAGTCATTGAGGTTGGGGTTTTCCAGCCGGTACGAGACCGTCCGCCAGTAGCTGCGTCCGCTATCGCTGATTTGGCCGAATTGACTGCGCCGCATGGGATCGCCGCCGTGGAAGTCGCTCGCGGGCCTCTCTTCGCGGAAGACGCAGCTACTCAATACAGTTTCTCCGTCCAGCTTGACTTGCAGCCAACCCCGCCGGTGATGCATACCCACTCGATGATACTCAGTCATGTCAACGCGGTGACGGGCTTGATGCCGTCCGCGAGAAATCGCGATATGATCGGGCGCGATTCGCAGCAGTTGTCCCAGACGCGAGATCGACATGAAGGCGACCGCGGCATGTCCGGCGGATGCGTCGACGCGTAACTCCGCCTCGAAATCGACAGCGCTGAATGATGACTCCGGCGGGAGCAGGGTATAGCGGCATTCATGTTCGGGCTGGTTGTGAATGATCAGCGCGCCATCTTTTAATTCGGCGGCATACTTTCGTCGGGGACCGCCGATCGCGTATCTGCCAGCCTCCGCTTCCAGGTCGCCAACCCAGGCGTAGGTTCCCAGCCCGCCGTTCACGTTGCGGCCAGTGACCATGATCCGTCCGTCAGGGAGCTGTTTGGCGTAGGGTCGATGCAGCGCGAAGGGCAGCATTTTCGGCTCGGTCCAGTTGTGTCCCTTGTCATCGGAAAAGGCGACGAATGAAGGGATGCCGCCCGAGTGATTCTCGCGCATGACACATGCCAGCCTTCGTCCGGCGTCTATAAGCACAAGCGCGCCTTCACAGAAGCGATGGTAGCCGTCATGCGCGATAGTGCTCCTTTCGGTCCAGGTCCGGCCGCGGTCTTCCGAGGTCCACAGGACCTGCGCGAACTCTTGCGACCCGCCGCGCATTAAGTGCGATGTGACGCCGAGCGCGCCGTCGGGCAGATCCATGACGCGGTCGGGTTCAAAGCCGCCGATGCCGTTATCTCTTTGCGCTTCGGACCAGGTATCGCCGCCATCGTCGCTCCAGTAAAGCCAGTTGCCGGGTTGTTGATCTTCATGGAAGTGCTCATCGTCGTCATGATCCACAATGACGACTAGGCGCCCGTCGGCGAGCAGGCTCAGCCGCGGCGTCACCAGCCGTTCATCGCCGGCGGACAGATCCGCTTGATCAATCTCGCGATGTTTGTACCAGGTGGCGCCACCGTCATCACTGGCCAGCAAGGTCAAGATCTGGTTCTTCAGCGACCAATGCGCGTCCACATCGCTGTAGATCAACAGGTAACGACCCGTTGGGGTGACTACGATATCGGGGTTCTTGGTGAAGCGACCCGGGCTACGCCAGATCTCAAATACCTTGCGCGCGAGCGATCGTGTGTGGATCAGCATGGCAATCGCCTTTCAACATGGTAGCCTGACTTGCATGTGATTTGTCAGCTGGATATACTGCTTTACCAAAATTTGAAATGATTTTATCCTTTTTCAAATTCACTGTAAGTTTGTTGCTCGTCTTTTGTCAAAGCAAGCTTAGGCATTGTTGTTTTTGATATAATTTGGAGAATCTCTATGAGTTCAGTTGCAGGCGATCGCATCGCGCCCGTTCCCTTAAAGCAGGTGTCCATCACCCGTGGCTTCTGGGGCGAAAGGCAATCAGTCAATCGCGCGGTCACGATTCCGGCGATCTACCGCAAGTTGGAAGAAACCGGACGAATTGCATCCTGGTCGATGGGGGGACCTGCCGTGCCGCCGCCCTCGCATCAGAGAATCGGCGTCCGCGTGTTTTGGGATTCGGATTCCGGCAAGTGGCTGGAATCGGCTGCCTATAGCCTCGCCACCCATCCGGACGCGGAACTGCAAGCGCTGGCAGACGGTCTGATTGATGCTATCGCAGGCGCTCAGCGGGATGACGGCTACCTGAACACTTATTTCCCGGTGCACTTCCCCGAAGGAGAATGGGCCAACCTGCGGGACAATCACGAAATGTACAATGCCGGGCACCTGATGGAAGCGGCCGTGGCTTACCATCAAGCCACCGGCAAACGCAAACTGCTGGATGTGCTCGCGCGATTTTCCGATCACATCGCCGCAACTTTTGGTACTGAGGAAGGCAAACGGCGCGGTTACCCAGGTCACCCGGAGATTGAGCTGGCGCTGGTCAAGATGTACCGCGAAACTGGCGAGAAGCGCTTTCTGGATTTGGCGTCGTACTTGATCGACGAACGCGGACAAGCGCCGCACTATTATGATCACGAGGCGGAGAAACGGGGCGAGAGCCCGGAAAACTATTGGGCGCGAACTTATCGCTATTGTCAGGCGCATTTGCCCCTGCGCGAGCATACGGAGGCGAACGGTCACTCGGTACGAGCTTGCTATCTTTACGCCGGTATCGCCGATGTCGCCATGGAGACCGGTGACGAAGACCTGCTTAGGCTGTCGCGCTTGCTATGGGACGACTTGACGCGGCATCAGATGTATGTGCACGGCGGTGTGGGTCCGTCGCATCACAACGAGGGTTTCACTTTTGCCTATGATATGCCGACCGAGACCGCTTACTGCGAGACCTGCGCCGCCATCGCGCTGGCTTTTTGGGCGCATCGCATGTTCCATCTCGATCCTGACAGCCGCTACATCGATGTCATGGAGCTCGCCATTTACAACTCGTCCTTGAGCGGACTTTCCTATTCTGGTGACCAATTCTTCTATGCCAATCCGCTAGCGGCTTACCCGGGGGTCAACCCGCAAGGCCGCTGGGACGATACGATGGACAATGGGCATCATCGCCGAACGCCCTGGTTTCACTGCCCCTGCTGCCCGCCGAACATCTCGCGCTTGATCGCCAGCATCGGGGAGTACGCCTATTCGCAGGCGGGCGATCGCATTTACGCGCAGATGTATCACGACAACGCCCTGTCGCTAAATGTCGGCGGTACAGATTTGTGTTTGGCACAGTCGACGCAATACCCGTGGGACGGGTCGATACAGATCGAAGTGCAATCGGCGCAATCGGTATCTTTTGAACTGGCGCTGCGCATACCCGACTGGTGTTACGATTATCAGTTGTCGGTCAATGGCGAAGCGCAGACGGCGTCAACTGAGCGAGGTTATGTGGTCTTGTCGCGCGAATGGTCTGATGGAGATACGGTGGAGTTGATGCTGTCGATGCCGGTCGAGCGCGTCATGCCGCATCCGAACATCAGGCAGACGGCCGGTCAGATCGCGCTGCAGCGGGGACCCTTGGTGTACTGCCTGGAAGAAGTCGATAACGGATCGCGCCTAGCTAACGTTTGCATCCCGGAGAATTCTGCGCTGGATGTGTCTTTTGACAGCGAGTTGTTTGGCGGCGTCTCGGTGATTAGCGGAAAGGCGCTTCGCATTGAGCCGGCCGAGGATAGCGCGGCGCTGTATCGTCACCACAGCCGCGCGGGTTATAATGAGGTGGCATTCAGTTTCAAGGCGATACCGTATTTCTTGTGGGCGAATCGTGATCTGGGCGAGATGCGCGTCTGGATTCGCTCAAGCTAGTCTTGGCAATTCCCGGGCTCAATCGCCCGGACAATGATTCATCTGACAGCGTCGACGGCGGTCACCTTGCCGGTGATCGTGCTCTTCTTCCTGGCACAGCGTTATTTTATTCAGGGTGTGGTGATGACGGGGCTGAAGGGCTAATTCCTTCGATTAAGCCCAGAAGGCTTTCTCGAGATCGTCGAAATCCGAGGCCGGTCCCTCGAATTTGTTGCGTCCCAATTCCAGAACGTAGACGTAGTCAGCGATCTTGAGCGCCTCGCGAATCTCTTGATCGACAAGCAATATGGTCAAGCCTTCTTGATCCCGCAGGTTGACTAACATGCGATAGACTTCTTCGCTCAGCAGCTTCGCCAAGCCTGCGGTCGGTTCGTCCACCAGGATTACCTCGGGGTCGGTCATCAAGGTACGTCCGATTTCGACCATGCGCTGCTGCCCGCCGGACAAGCTGCCGGCGTGATCGTGCTGTTTTTCGCGCAAAATGGGAAAGCGCTCGTAATTCTCTTCGATTTTGCTTTCCATGCGCTTCTTGTCGTTCTGGAATGTCCAGGCGCCCATCATCAGATTCTCGCGCACGCTCATGTGCTTGAAGACGCCCGGCTGCTGCGGGATATAGCTGATGCCCAGGTCAATCAGCTTGTGGGTCGGTGTGCCGGTGACATCGCGGCCATTGAGCAAGACCTGGCCGCTGTGCGGTTTCAGGAAGCCGTATATGGCTTTCAAAAGGGTTGATTTGCCGACGCCGTTTGCGCCCAGAATTGCCGTCATCTTGCCGTTTTCCGCCCGAAGGTCAAGCCCGCGCAAGATATGCAGATCTTCGTAGTAGCCGACGTAGAGGTCTTTGATCTCAAGCATAAGCTAGTCATCCTCATCGTGGCCGAGATAGGCGTCAATCACGGCCGGATCATTCTTGACTTGCTGAGGCTCTCCATCCGCAATCAAGGCGCCGAAATTGAGCACGATCAGGCGCTGACTCAATTCAAAGACGGCGCCCATATTGTGGCTGATCAAGATAATGGCTTTGCCGTCCTCGTGCACGCGGTGGATGTAGTTGTAGATCGTTTCCTGCAACCGCGGATGAACGCCGGCAAATGGCTCGTCCAAAATGATCACCGACGGATCCAGCATCAAAAGACGACCCAACTCGAGCAGTTTTCGCTGGCCCCCGCTGAGCGCGCGACTGTATTCGTTGGTCAAATGATCAATCGTTAGCAAAGACAGAATCTGCCGCGCGCGATCCTCCAGGTCGGATTTGCGCGCCCCCGGCTCGTGAGCCAGGCCAGGCACCATCATGTTTTCCATTACAGTCATACGGTTAAGCGCGCGCGTAATCTGGAAGGTACGTCCCAAGCCGGCCCGGGTTACATCGTAGGGGGCGCGCCCGTCGATCCGCCGGCCATTGAGATAGATCGTGCCGCTGCTGGGTTTTAGCATGCCGCTCATCAGATTGGTCAAGGTCGTCTTGCCTGCGCCGTTGGGACCGATCATGCCGATCAACTGTGGCTTGGTGACGCTGAATGAAACATGATCAACTGCCTGGTTGCCGCCGAAGCGCTTGGCGATCCTGTTCAGTTCCAGGTTGATTTCACTCATCCTGGTCCTCCAGCATCGCTACGTCATCTTCGTCATGTTTGCGCTTGGCGACTGTCTCCTTCATGATCAGGTCGCGTCCGCTGAACCAGTTGAAAATCGGATAGAGCAATCCATTACGCATGTAGCGCAGGGTGAAAACCATGACCAGACCGAAAAGCGCAAAGCGCCAGGCGCCGGTCTCCCAAACAAAGGCATCGGAGCCATCGGCCATCGTTAAGCCAAAGGGCAGGGTGATGACCACCTCGCGCATGGCTTCCAGCAAATAGCGCGAAATGAAGGCGCCTGCCGCCGCGCCGATGAGACTTTCCATGCCTCCGATTACCGCGTAGGCGATGATCAGCGACATCTGCAGGACTTCTAACTGTTCGGGGATGATGCGCTCCGAACCTACATCGCTATAAAAGATCGCGCCTGCCAAACCAACGATCATGCTGGTGAATACGAAGACCAGAATCTTGTATCGAACGACATTGACGCCCAGGGCTGAAGCCGCGTCTTCATCTTCTCGCATCGCCCGCAAGAACATGCCGATAGGCGAACGCGCGACTCGATACATGACCAAGAGACAGGCGATGAGCAAGCCAAACATCAAATAGTATTCGATTTGGCGCGCGGTATCGACGTCCGCCACTTGAAGAAGCGGACGAAGCGACAAGCCGTTGGATCCCCCCGTGTAGTCGTATTCCGTTAGCATGACGATGCGAAATAGCTCGGAAAAGGCAATGGTGAACAGCGCCAGATAGGCCGAACGCAGCCGCAATAGCAGCCATCCGATTAGCAAACCGACCAGCCCGGCAACGACGGTGCCAACTAAAATCGCGCCGACGGAGGAAATCGAGTCCGGGCTGATTGCGATGCCCAAGGCAGCGAACATCAAGCCGTCGCGAGCGATCAGGCCGGCGACATAAGCCCCAATCCCCATAAAAGCCATGTGCCCAAAGGAAAACTGTCCCGCGATCCCGGCCAGCAGCGCCCAGCTTGATGCCATGATGGCGTAAAAGAACCCGCTGATGAACACCGTCTTGGCATAGTTCGACTGGGAGGTGTCGTTGGGGAACCACAGGAAGAAGATGATCACCAGACCCAATAGCGCGTATCCCAGCTTGCGGCGGCCGATACCGTCGTCAATGGCTCGTTCCAAGCGCGTGAAGAGGCCCATGCTTAGATCTGCTCCCTTCCGAACAATCCAGTTGGCTTCAAGAGCAAGACCAAGGCAAAAATTAGTAGCGCAAAGGCTTCTTTATAGGCGGCTCCTCTGCTGGGATCTGGATGACAGCCTGCGCCGAGCGCCTCGACGATGCCAACGATAATGCCGCCAAACAAGGCTCCTGGCACCGAACCCAAACCACCGAGTACGACAATTACGTAAGATCGCCCGACCATCTCCGCGCCCACCCAGGGCACCCAGGCGAAAATCGGGATCAAGGCTGCGCCGGACATGGCAGCCAGCATGGAGCCCATCGCGAATGCCAGCGTATTCATGTTGGTGGGGTTGATGCCCGTGACCGCGGCGGCTTGCTTGTCCTGGCTGGTGGCGCGCAATGCGCGGCCCGTCCATGACCGTTGCAAGAAGTAGAGAAGGGCAAAAATGAGAGCGATGCCGACAACCATGGCGAAGGCGCGATCGCCGATAATGTTCAGCGGTCCGAAGGCGAAGTCTTCAGTAATCTGCGTCCTGGGAAAAGTGAAACGCCGGATCTCGATAAAGCGATTCGCGCGCTGCGGGAAGGGACCGGCAATCGCCAGGGTCGTGTATTCGATCACGAAGCCGAAGCCGAAGGTGATCAAAATCGCGTATTCCGACGCGCGCTCGATCAAGCCATCGTGCATCGGTTTCAAGAAGCTGCGCTCAAATGCGGCGCCCATCAGGAAAACGATGAATCCCGCCACCGGGATACCCCAGATCGGATTGATGGAAATCTCGGTACCAGTAATCTCGCTGAGGATGTTCCCGGCGTGGATCAGAAAATAAAATGAAAAATAGCCGCCAACCATATACAGTTGACCATGCGCGAAGCTGACGATGCCCTGGACCGAGTAGATCAGCGTCAAACCTACCGCCATCAGCGAATAGATGCAGCCGATCACGACGCCATTCGCAGTCTGTTGCGCGAGATATGTCACTTGAAATGGCGCTTGGACACAGGGATTGCCGGGGTTCTGAATCGCGAACAAGGTGTATATCTGCCAGGCGCCGAGCGAGCCCAAAACGATCATCCAGTCGCGGCTGATCTTTGGCGTGTTCTTCCACATTAGCCCAAATATCAGGGGACCTATTGCGAACCCGCCCAGGGCAGCGGCCGTAAGCGCATTGTTGTCATCGGCGTCGACATCATGATAATGCCGCGGGATAAAATAACTGGCCAGCGCCGCCCACAGCGGACCGGCAAGAACCAGCCACATGACCGAGGGCACATTCGGATCGCCGACGCGCACCAGAACTTGCGATGAAACGAAGACGGCGATCAGAATGCCCAAAACCAGCGTCGCTCGCCGTATCAAATCGGGCAGCAAGTAAAATAGCCCAACGCCGATCGGTCCCAGAGCGAAGCCGCCGATAAGTCCTGCTATCTGTAGTCTGGAGACGCCAATCTGCTCATCGCGTTTGATCTTGCCCTGGCTCCTCGGCAGGACATACAGCCCGATGGCTGCCCACAAAGGTCCTGCCAAAAGGAGCCAGGTTGTGAAATCGAATCCCATATTAATGGTTCCTGCAAACGGACACTTCGTCTTCAGCGAACGAGGAGGTGGGCGATGCGCCCACCTCTCGTCGCAATTTGCTCATCAAACCGCTCATCGAGACGCGCGGTCTTCAGGATCGCGGCGCTAGGGCGAAGTGCCGGGCTCGACATAGGACGTACCGTGCGTCTGATAGACTTCCGGATAGACCACAGCCGCTTCCAGCCCGCTCTGACCCGTCTCGTAATACTGCATTACGGTAACGATAGGATCGGGCCACTGGTGCCACATGAAGGCCGGCGTGCCTTCCGGCAGGTCTGGATTGTGGCTGCCGTAGTCGAAGTAGTAACGGCCCTGTGACAACTCAAGATCGGTCGCCTCGATGGCCCCGACTATGGCGACGGCATCAGTATAGCTGCCAGCGCGCTCCATAGCGTCCGCAATGATGTGAACGCCGTCGTAAGATGCCATCGCGTAGCTGGGTACGAGTTTGCCCCAAGCTTCTTCGAATGCCGCGTTCAATTCACTTCCCAAGTCGTTGAACAAGCTGGGAATAATGCCGACGCGGTTGAAAGCGCAGTAATTGCCGTCCGGCACGTTCCCCCAATATGTGTCGGAATTAAAGGCATACTGATTGGTAACACAGATCGTGTCACCGGTCGGCGCGATGCCAAGCTCCGCCATCTGCTGCGTGAGATTGAGCGAGGTTTCACCTGTCACAAGCAGGCGGACCGCGTCAGGCGTTTCCGGGCTCGCTTGGATACGGCTCAATATCGGCACGAAATCTTCTGTGCCAAGTTCGACATCCAGCTTCTGCACATTTACGCCCGCCGCCTCGAGGCGCGCTGTTTCATCCGCTGCCGCCGGTTGTCCGTAGTCCGTGTTTTCAGCGATCAGGACCACATTTTCTACACCTAGCGATAGCAGCCAATTCACGACAACGGGACCGACCATGGAACTGGCTGGGGAAATGCGGAAAATATGGTCGACGCCATCATCTATTCTGGGCGGTTTGCCGTCATATTCGATGATGCCGTTGGCGCTGACATTGTCGTTCCAAGGCTCCGAGAATACAGTCGGTATGCCGTTTTCGTCCAACATGGTCATCGTGGCTAAGCCAACGGCGCTGTGGTAGACGCCAACAACGGCATCAACATTATCTTCAAGTATGAGCCGTTCGACTGCGGCTTGACCGCGTTCCGGACTTCCTTCCGAGTCGCCGACGACAATCTCCAAGCGATAATTGTCACCATCAATTTGGATGCCGCAATCCGCGTTGATACCGGACGCGGCGTGTTCAATAGCCCATTGCATGCCGATGCCGCCTTCGACAGAACCCGGCGCGGAAAGCGGCACCAAGGCGCCAATAGTGATTGCCTCATCCGCAAATTCGCAGTGGCCATCCGCTTGGATCATACCAAGGGGCATTAGAGCGAGCAGCGCCAGCAACACCACGAGGCTGGCAAGGGTTGATTTACCTTTCATGTCAGACTCCTTTGGGAGAATAAACGGACAATTCCTACATTTTCGGACGTGGGACCGCATTCGGACATTCTGCGCCGACGCCTGCGGATCGCACTCTTGAAGGTTAACTTGCGCATCAGTTAATGTCAAGCGAGCGCAAGGAGCAGGGCGCGCATTTCAGATTATTGGCAAATTACATGGCTTTGCCGTTCAAAAGCAAAATTAACCACAAAGACACGAAGAACACGAAGTTTTTTCTTGAAATCTCTGTGCGCTCTGTGCCTC
>DAOULD010000014.1:0-16190 GCA_034420635.1 Anaerolineae bacterium
TTTTCAAAGAAGGACTGCAATTTCTTTACGATTATGTCATGCGAAAAGGGATCTATCTGCAATTTTCCCTTATTCCAGACAAACGATTATGTTGAAACATGTCCTCTCGTCAGGATGCTTCGGGGAGGGGGTCGGGGGGTGGGGTAGAATTTCAACAAACTCTATCAGGTCGCCCTAAAACAGCTTCAAACACCCCAGTAGCGGACAAACCCTACAATTATCCCTTTGATTGGCGCATCATTCTGTGAATTGACACCTGACCGCGCAGGAAATGAGGAAAAACTGATGACGGATTCACCCGATCTTCTGCTGAAAAAAATCCAGGGCTGCCTTTACGGCGGCGCGATAGGCGATGCCATGGGCGGCGTCGCCGAGTGGCGCATGCCCCACGAAATTCGCGAACGCTACGGCTATATTACCGACCTGGCGGAAGCCTGGGACGCGCCCAACGACGAGAGCGGCCGCGGCGATGGCCGCTACACCGACGACAGCCACATGGTGCAGTTGCTCAGCCGCTGCTACATCGAGCATGGCGACCACCTGGACGCCCACGAGTTTTTCCGCCGCATCGGTCCCATGATCGGCTATGAAACTCGCTGGATCCCCGACCGCGGGCGCGAGATGCCGCTGGCCGAGCGCCTCTTCTATCCCGAGAAATGGCTCTTCATCCGCTGGCTGGCCAATGCCGATCCGCGCTACGCCGGCGTCGGCAACATGGTCAACTGCGGGGCCGCCATGTACGCCGCGCCTATCGGCATCGTCAACGCCTGCGATCCGCTCAGCGCCTATCAGGAAGCGGTTGATGTGCTCAGTCCCCATCAAGTCAGTTTCGGCTTGGAAGCGGCTGCCGTCCAGGCCGCTTGCGTGGCCGAAGCCTTCAAGCCGGAGGCCTCCGTCAACTCCATCATCGACGCCGCGCTCTCGGTTGCCAAAGACGGCACCGCCGATTGCATCGCCGCCATCGCCGAGCGCGCCAGGTCGCTGACCGACTGGCGCGAAGCCATCGCGCCCCTGCGCGAAGTCATGCGCGAATACGACACCTCGCCCGATGACGCCAAAAGCGAGCGTGGCAACGGCAGTGACGACTGGACGCCCAGCCGCTCGCACAGCATCGAGGAAGTGCCGGTCGCGCTCGGTTTCTTGATCGTCACCGGTGGCGACTACGAGGGCACGATCATGGGCGCCACCAATTACGGCCGCGACAACGATTCCATCGCTGGCATGGGCGGCGCCATCGCCGGCGCCCTGCACGGCATCGACGCCCTGCGCCCCGAATGGGTCGAGAAGATCAACACTGCCAATCGCATCGACCTCATGCCCATCGCGGACGACCTGGCGCATCTGACGCGGGCGCTGCAAGCTCAGCAGTTGGCGGCGGCGCAGAGTCGGCAAGCGGCGTTTGACGCGCTGGGTGGGTGATGCCTGCTTTTAGCGAGCTTCATCTGAGTTCATACTGGTGTTTGGAATAGCTGCGCATCACGATTCTTTGAACAGCTTACAGTCCAAACAATCGACTTCGACGACCCCGCCGATGTCGCCCGGCACGACAAAATGATCGCCCCCGTCGACAAAATGCTGGACTGGCACAAGCAGTTGCCCGACTTGACCGGCGAGGCGCGCCGCATCGTCAATGCGCGGATCGAGCGGACGGACCGTGAGATTGACGAGTTGGTGTACGAGCTGTATGGGTTGACTGAGGATGAGGTGGCTGTGGTGGAGGGCTAACGGCACTCTAGGCCCATGCCCCTTTTTGTTATTGCCTCTCAATAAAGAGGCGGCTGAAGGCCTGAAGCCAAATGTCCAGTGATATGCTTACGCTTCAAGCTGTAAGCGGCAACGGCTGCTGTGGCAAGGTCAGCTGTTGGCATCAGTGTTGAACATGTCGTTCTGCATAGTTTGAAAGTCGTGAATAGTTACATACGTTACGTCTGAACCATCACGTATCATCACTTCACACTGCGCTTTAATTTTGCCGTAATAAGTTCCAAATACAGTGTGTAGCCTTTCAGGATGATCTCCCACGTAATTAAAAGGGACCCGATCGTTGTCGTGCGTATACAACCAGCCTTTGTTTGACTTTTTTGTCAACGTGGCGAGCGTTACCACCAGTTCTTGTTGTACAACTTCTATTTCGGCACCGTCCTTTGCCTCAAACAATGGGCGGTCTTCGGACTCGACGCGCTGACTAAGTACTTTATCATTGCCAGGCAGCGCCTTGTATTCTGCGGCATCAATGCCTTCTTTTGCTAATGGCTTTGTGAGAGTGTCTAGGTTTCTGTTGACTGCCTTATCCCCGTAAAAGTTGTATACTTGCTGTGATACATACTTTGTAACATTGGACGAATTCGTGAGTCCAATCTGGTTTCCCTCCACATTTACTATGGCTTTTCTGCCCGCGACGTGCAGCTTGGTTGCTATCACTTCAAACAGAATCTCGAGCGTTCTTGCGGCTATTGGGTTTGCTACCACCTCTAGCCCGGCCGCAACAATTTCTGGGTTTTCAGCGATCACTTCCAATAGAAAAACTATGGAACCTTCCTTGATGCCCGTGAGAGTTATCCGATGGTCGACGTCCGGGTTTTCGGTGTTTGCGATGCGCACATAGGCACCTGCAAACCCCTGCAAAACGGAAATGGCGTCGTCAATTTCCATCGTTGCGTTTGCTACATCTTCCCCTTCGTGAAGCATCTGAATCTCGATACTCTCTGTAACCATAGCTGGCTTGTCCCCAATCAGTGATTTTAATGTAGGAGCCAAAGCATATATTACTTTTTGTTGAAAATCCACCCATAAATCTTCGTGAGCCTTGCCCCATCCATGCGGCATAATGCTTTCTGCTTGCATTCTCGTCTCCTTTCTCACGCGCATCTTTGCCTGCATGTACATGTACCCAAATTGTAATCAAAGATAGGCACATCCTGCAACTCGTATGACGTGTCAATTATATTCTTATGTTACCTGCAAATATTGTGGTTGTCGATAATCCGCACTTGATTTGACCCGCATTGGGAGCAATCTTAGTGACCTTCGTGCCTCTCTGGTGAACTCCCCCATACGCGACCATCTAGTCGCCTACCCCGCCACATTCCCGGCTACACTCAGCGCATGACCGCCGCGCGGAAATGAACCTGCCCGGGCACTAGACTTCTTCGATTTGACTGAGGATGAGGTTGCTGTGGTGGAGGGCTAACCCCATCCCCCGGCCCCTTTCCCAACGCATTGGGGAAGGCGAGCGTCGCTGCTGTGAGCAGACTTCGCCTTAAGGGCAAACCAGCTTCCCCCCAATGCTTTGGGGGGACTGAGGGGGGTTAGATAGACGAACTGCTGTACGCGCTGTATGGGCTGAGCGAGGATGACTGCGTGTGGTGGCGGGCGGGTGAGATCGCGCCCTTGCCTTGCCATCAGCATTGGGAGCTGCTAATTGAACCGGGGATTGACAACGACCGCCCCGTCTGCTAGCCTAGCTTCTGCCGACTGATCCAACTAGCAACAACACAGAAGCTCCGGTGATCGGGCCGAAGCCCCCATGTTTTGCAGTGTTGTTTGGTCGGTAGGTAGTCCGCCTCTCTTCGTTCGCCTCGGGATTTACAACTATCCCGAATAATCTAGAGAAAGGCGGTACCTATGGTAATTCACATCCGGGTATTTTGTCGGTGCGGCAGAAAGTTTAGCCGCAGAATTCCAATACCGATTACCTTAAGCGCGGTGAAGTGTCCTCACTGTAACCGCAAAACCATTAAACTCAGATAGTAGAGATCTGAGTTTAACACTTGAGGCGGGCTACCTTTCCAAACAACCTTTAACCTATAAGTATCATATAAGTTATTGACTAATTGTCAAGGATGTTTGACGAATTGACAATAATCTTTTTTGACAAGAAACTTTGACAGTTTTTATTTGTCCTACAGTTTTGAGTTTCTACACAAACGCAAATCGTGATAGGTAAGGAGGCCTACTTTGCCGTTACCCCCAGAATTGGATCAGAAAATCCGCAGTCGTTTTGACGAATTGATCACCGAGGCGAACGAGCTTATTCCGAAGATGAAAGAATATGGTGCCGTGTATGACCGTAGACAGGCCAACTCGAATGTTATCGGCCCCACCTATTATGGACATGTGTCTGAGTTTCAATCAATTGTGGTAAAGCTCCTTAGCTTGATAAACGTTCTGCTGGGTGATTCGGAAAGAGGACGCGAAGTTGCGGATGGCATTAAGAACCGCATAGACGGAAGTCGTGTACCTTCTGATCTTGAATACTTTGTTGGGACGTTGCAGGGTTTAAAAGACGACTACCAAAATGGCTTTTTGGACAGTTTAGAAGAAAGGATTGTCGCAAACATTTCAGCTGACTATATGATACAAGTTGAAGGCTTACTTGATGAAGGACAACCTGGTCAATACGACCATGTTCCGGCCGCGGTTTTGTGTGGCGCTCTCTTAGAGGATGCGCTTCGACGCCTGTGCGATAGGCAGACTCCGCAGGTGCCGACAGATAAGCCCAATGGTCGGCCAAAAGCGCTCAATGCACTAATCCAAGACTTGCAGAAGGCGAACGCATTCAACAAGCTGAAAGCCCAGCAACTTCGCGGGTGGGTGCAAGTTCGCAATTCCGCTGCTCATGGTAAGTTTGATGAATTTAGTCGGGATGACGTCGAACTTATGGTAAACGGTGTGAGGAACTTCCTGGCCGACCATCTTTAGTCATTGAATCACCATTACTCTACACTAGAAAAATCTCTGTGCTCTCTGTGCCTCCGCGGCAAAATCCAAAAAAACGCGACCATTTAGTCGCCATTTGCATCCCAATCCCTGCTACCCTGATCCCTATGGACGCCAAACCTGTTCCCTCACTTCAAGTATTCGCCGTCGGGCAGCTGTGGCGAAATCCCCCAGCCCCGCACAGCCGCGCGACCCAGCTTATTGCGGCGGGGGATCGGGAGATTGACGAACTGCTGTACGCGCTGTATGAGCTGAGCGAGGATGACTGCGCGTGCTGAAAGGTGCGTGATGAGCAGCAATTTTCTGCTATAATTGCTGTACGTCGAAACAATAAGTCTGAGGCGGAAAATGAGACCGCTGGAAAAGGAATACCGGTATTTCATTGAGATTATGGCTGATCTCGCTGAAAAGCACGGCGCTGGGAAATATGTTGCGATAAAGGGTCATGATGTTCTCGGCGTGTATGCTTCCTACGAGGAGGCCGCCAAGTCTCTGTACCAAGAACATGAACAAGGAACGATCCTGCTGCAGAGGATTGAGGAAAGTATCGATGCGATGACAGTGCATTTGCATACGCCTACCCGCTACACGTTTGTGCTGAAAAAAACCTCTGTGCTCTCTGTGCCTCTGTGGTGAATCCCCAAAAAACCCGAACATTTGGTCGCCACCTGCATCCCAATCCCTGCTACCCTGATCCCTATGGACGCCAAACCTGTTTCCCCACTGCCAGTAGTCGCCGCCGCCCACCAACCAAAAAAGGGATACACTCGAAAACCCTACTATATCTATACTGTATGTATACTTTTTAGAAAATTAGGGGGATTTTGTGGGTCATTTATGGGACTTTTGGAGTCCTATTCAGGGCAAATTTGCGCCGCCAGCCGACGCAAATGACAGCGGTACTGTATCGAAATCGGTTGAATTTCAAATCATTCATTTCACCACAAATGCGCAAAGAATATGGAGAGCAACAATACTGTAGGATTATTCTCGGTGCTCTCGGTGCTCTCGGTGGTTAAGATTTTTTGTTTCAACCGAAATCGATACACTACCATGCCAGCCAAATTCGCTGCCGCCGAGCGGCTGTGGTAAAACAATGAAAACTGAGGATACCAGACATGACCCAATCCCGCTCCCAAACCTTCTTCAACGAAGACGGCGTCGCCGGCTTGACCCACCGCGCCTTCACCGCCGCCCTGGGCTACGACAGCGCCGACATGTCCCGCCCCCTCATCGGCATCGGCAACACCTGGAGCGAACTCAACAACTGCAACGCGCACCTGCGCGCGCTCGCCGAAGCGGTCAAGCGCGGCGTCCTGCAAGCCGGCGGGCTGCCGCTGGAATTCCCCACCATCTCCCTGGGCGAAATCTACCTCAGCCCGACATCCATGCTCTACCGCAACCTGGCCGCCATGGACACCGAAGAGATGATCCGCGGCAATCCGCTTGATGGCGTCGTCCTGCTGACCAATTGCGACAAGACCACGCCCGCCGCCCTCATGGGCGCCGCCAGCGCCGACATCCCGACCATCATGCTCAGCGGTGGACCCATGCTCAACGGGCATTACAACGGCGAGATCCTGGGCGCCTGCACCGACTGCCGCCGTTACACCGCCGAGTTCCAAGCCGGCGCCATCACGGCGCAGACATACCAGGCCGTCGAGGAAAATCTGGTGCGCAGCGCCGGGCACTGCATGGTCATGGGCACAGCCTCGACCATGAATTCGCTCATGGAAGCGCTGGGCATCGCGCTGCCGGGCAATGGCGCCATTCCCGCCGCCGATTCGCGCCGAACCCGCCTGGCGCAAGCCGCGGGCCGCCAGATCGTCGAACTGGTCAAGTCGGATATCCGTCCCTCGCGGATTCTGAGTCCCGAGGCATTTGACAACGCCATCAGACTGCTGCACGCGCTGGGCGGCAGCACCAACGCCGTCGTGCATCTGCCCGCCATCGCCGGGCGCGCCGGCGTCGACTTGCCCCTGTCGCGCTTTGATGAACTCAGCCGCACAACGCCGCTGATCACCAACATGCGCCCGGCCGGTCAATACCAGATGGAAGACCTCTTCTACGCCGGCGGCATTCCCGCCGTGTTCAAGGCTTTGCTGCCGCTGCTCAACGGCGACGCGTTGACGGTCACGGGGCGGACGCTGGCGGAGAATGTCGCCGATGCCCAAGTCAGCAATCCCGAAATCATCTGCTCGCTCGACGATCCGCTGGCAGCCGAAGGCGGTTTGAGCATCTTGCGCGGCAATCTGGCCCCCGATGGCGCGGTCATCAAACATGCCGCAGCGACCCCGGCATTGCTGAGTCACAGCGGTCCCGCGCTGGTATTCAAAGACTTGGCGGATCTCAAGGCGCGGCTGCACGATCCCGCGCTCGACGTGACAAAAGACCATGTGCTGGTATTGCAGAACGCCGGTCCCGTCGGCGGACCCGGCATGCCCGAAGTCGGCAATCTGCCCATCCCGCAGAAGCTGCTCAAGGCTGGCGTACGCGATATGGTTCGCATCTCCGACGCCCGCATGAGCGGCACATCATACGGCACGATCGTCCTTCATGTCGCGCCGGAAGCCGCGCTGGGCGGTCCGCTGGCGCTGGTCGAAGATGGGGACATCATCGAACTGGACGTCGCCGAGCGCCGCCTGCAACTGCGCGTCAGCGAGGACGAGCTTGAACGACGCCGAGCAAGCTGGAGCGCTCCGCCGCCGGCATACCAGCGCGGCTACGGGCAGATGTACCTGCGGCATGTGCAGCAAGCGCCGCTGGGCTGTGATTTTGACTTTTTGCGCGGGAGTGATCCGGTCGAGTCGGCTGAGCAGCCGAAGTTTTAGCGCGGGAAAAGCCGCTGCAATTCCAGCGCGAAGCCGGGCAAGACGGACTCGCCGGTCAGGCTGCCGTCTTGGTCGAGAATCTCGCTCGCTGATTCTCCGTCTGGTCCCATGCGCCATACCTCGACCGAGGCCCGCGCTGGCAGGACAAGCCATACCAATTCTGTTCCGTTTGCCAAGTATACCGCGGCCTTGCGGCGCAGTTCAGCAAGCGTGTTGCTGGGGGACGAGATCTCGACCGCCAAATCCGGCATTCGGGCAACGAACTTCTCGTGACTGTCTGCTGGCGCAACCTTCTTGCTGATGAAGGCGACATCGGGCGCGAGCAAGGTATTGCGGTCATTGGCGGGATAATAGCCGACTTCGCCGGTGACTTCGCCCAAATCATATTCTTCGGCGTAGATCAACAAGTAATGTCCGATGAGAATTTCGAGTCGCCCATGCCTATATCCTGGCGCCATTTCCCAGAACAGCTCCCCATCAATGAGATAAAAGTGCTTGAGTTCGTTTTCCGGCAACTGCGCAAGTCGCCAGACATCGTCAACCGTGTAGAGTTTCTCCTGGATATCCATTGCCGCCTCGCGGACGTTTCTTGTCTGGTAAGATTATAACGCAATTCTCGCCTTGTGACAGATAAGGCGCAACTATAGGCAGGGCAATCGCTTCAAATTTTTTTCACCACAAAGACACGAAGAACACAAAGTTTAAGTTTTATTACAAGGCAAAACTCCTCTGAATCTGCGTACCAAAGAGGATAATGGCTTGTCATTGAAGACCATTTGTAGAAACAAGCGCGCAATTTCATTTTGAATGGCTTTTCTCTGTGCGCTCTGTGCCGCTGTGGTTATATTTTGGTTTGAATTGGTGGTGTATTGATGAACTATGATTTTGAAGCGATTGCCCTGCAACTATAGGCAGGCGCATTGGTAGCATGTGGAGCAAGCGCCGCTGGGCTGTGATTTTGACTTTTTGCGCGGGAGTGATCCGGTCGAGTCGGCTGAGCAGCCGAATTTTTGAAGGCTAGAGCTTGAGATTGGTTTTGATACCGGTCACTTTCCAATCTACATACTCTATTCCGTCGGGTGTCATATCGACGTATGGAAACGTCTTAGGATCAAAACTACTCTCAAATCTTTTGGAAAGACTGTGTTTTTTGTTATCGGGTAATTGGTTCCACCAGGACGGCGCAACAAAGAAATTTTCAAAATAGTGGAAAATGAATCGTACTATCGCATCGAGGATGTGCTTATTGGACAAGGAAATAAGAGAATCGATGAGTTTTCTGTTTACCTTACTCTTTCCGTACCACGCAAAGACTGCAACCCCATGATTGCTGTATGGCAATAGTGATAATGAAATCAATTCTAAAGGGTCTGATCCAGCCACATCCTGTAACTTAGTTTTGTTGAAATCATAGTTCGCGTTTGTAACTCCACTGCACATGATTTCGGGTACAGTATCAATTTCGAATGCAAAATATTTAGTTTCCCTATAATTGTGTTTCTTTATCGCATTTTGCATCTTATCGAACACTGACATGTCAGTTTCAAGAGCGCGACTAGTATCTGCTTTGAAGCTGCGATCTGCTTCCCCAATTAAACTTGCTACTTTAGAATTATTTAAGTTATTTGAGATATCAATTTCGATATTTCTCCGCTTGTTGTATAACTCCTTGCTTAAGCACCGATATGCAAGTAGAAACGCATGGCGTCGGTTCAGTTCAAGTGGACGGTCCTCGATCGGAGCAAAGAGTTTGTTATCGTGAAACTTGCAGAAGCCAGTAAATGTGGACGCTTTGTTTATTCCTATCTTTTCCATGCTGAAATTGAAGTTTATATCTATCGTAGGTGTCAGCACGTGACTTTTTTCGGCGATTTTCCGTAAGCTTCCGCTTTTTTGAACTGTATGCGCTTTGATGATGCCGCCTTCACAATTATCAGGTGCTTCAGGATGCAGACACTCTTTAATTTTGTGTCCGTCTCTTATGGCTCGTCTAATTTCCTGACGTGTCTGCATAAAACTCGATTCATCTTCCATTTTGAATCCATGTCGTAAACTATTGAGTAAATTGTACTGGATTCGTAAACCGCTCATACCCAAACGGACCCAACAGCCCGGGCCGCTTCCCGCTGAGCGCCCAGCGCGCCATCAGCTTCGCCACCGCCGGCGCGATCGCCCAGCCATGCCCCGACCAGCCAGCGCCCACCAGCATATTCGCCGCGCCCGGCAAATAGTCGATGATGGGAATGCCATCGACCGAGAGCATCTCGGCGCGGTCGGTGTAGACCTCATCCACCGCTAGATCCGCCAGCGCCGGATAGACCGCCACCGCCTCCAGCCGATTGCCCTCGATTTGCTCAGCGACCGGCTCGCCTTGGCCGCTGGCCTCGTCCCAGCGTCCGCGCCAACCGCCGGAGACCATCACGCGCCCGTCGGGCAGCGGCTTAATGGCGAGCGTACGGTGCGCGTGACCGATCAAGTGTGTCATGGGCGTCGGGATATCGGCTGCCAGCGCCATCACCTGCGGCCACATGCCCCAGACAGGCAACTCAATGCCGATGTTGTCACGGACGAAACCGGCGACATGGGCATTCGAGAGCAGAATGACTTGCTTGCCCACCTCGATTTCTCTGTCCTGGTCGTCGATGGTCGCGCGTATGCCCAGGACAGTATCGCCACACCGCCGCAAGCCGGTCACCGGCGCGTTCTCGATGATTTGAGCGCCTGCCTCACGCGCGGCCTCCGCCATGGCGCGCGTGGTCGCGCTGTGATCGGCCACGCCGTCCTTCGGGCAGTAGATAGCCCCGATGACGTTTTCGCTGAGCTGTGGCTCCTGCTCGCGCAGTTGCCCGGCCTCCAGCAAATGTGACTCAATGCCTTGTTGATTCTGCATCCAGACCTGCGCGGGGGCGCCTGCCAGGTCGGCATCGCGCTCGATCAAGTGCAGGTGGCCCAAACGCCGGTAGCCGGTGAATCCGCCGATACGCTCGTGCAAGTCGGGCCAAATATCGTAGGCCAGGCGCATCAAGGGCAATTCGCGCAGATCGCGTCCGTTAGCGCGCACGCCGCGTTCGCCCAAGCCGCCGGAAGCGCCGCTGGCGATGGATTTGGCTTCCAGCAGCAGCGCCTCTTCCCCCGCTTTCGCCAGTTCCCAGGCGACCGCGCAGCCATAGATGCCGCCGCCCACGATGACATAATCGACCATGTGCTTGTCCAATTCCAAGTCGATACAAATTATGAATTATAGCTCAACTGAAATCGTCGGAGCGATGTGAAGCGTGTTTTGGGACAGGTAAATTTGCAGGGCTTGGAAAGGGCGACCCGCCGGGTTGCCTCGATCCGTTAACGCTAGGGGAAGGGTCCCGGGGGTGAAGCGTCTACACATCCAACACGCCATCCGCCAAGCCGGGCGGCAGCGGGGACGGCTGAGGAAGCGTACTCTCGATTTCGATGTGCCTACCCTGCGCCGCCGATTCTTCCAGCGCGCACATGATATCGAGCACGTGGAAGGCGAGATCGCCGCTGGCGCGATGCGGACGTCCCGACTGGATCGCATAAGCCATATCCGCCAAGCCCGCGCCACGCCCAATGTTGATCGTATGGGTATGCGGGATTTCGACCCATTCGCGCGTCCCGCCTTTGACGATGTGTATCGCGCCATGAAAATGATTGGGATCGCCCACGCTCATCGAACCCGCTTCGCCGTGGATTTCTATGTTCGGCAGATGATGCCCCCAGATATCGAAGCTGGTGATGACAGTGGCGATGGCGCCGCTTTCAAATTCCAGCGTACCGGCGATATGCGTGTTGACCTCGACCGGAAGCGCCTGACCCATCAGCGCTTCGCTGGTGGCGATGCGCTCGGGGAAGGTGATGCGCGCCGAACCAGCCACGCGCGCCACCGGTCCCATCAGGTGCGCCAAGGCGGTCAGGTAATAGGGACCCATGTCGAAGAGGGGACCGCCGCCCTCGAGATAGAAGATGCCCGCGTTGGGATGCCAAGCCTCGGGTCCGTGAGCCATGAAGACGGCGGTCGCGGCAATTGGCCGACCGATATTGCCGTCGTCAATCGCTTTGCGAGCGGTTTGCAGGCCGCCGCCGAGGAAGGTATCCGGCGCGCAGCCGACGCGGAGTCCGGCTGATTTCGCCGCCGCGATGACGTCTGCGCCATCGGCGCGGTTGATAGCCAAGGGCTTTTCGCTATAGACGTGTTTGCCAGCCTCAATAATCTGGCGCGAGACAGCGGTATGCGCCGCCGGGATGGTCAGATTGACGACGATGTCGATGTCGTCGCGCGCCAGCAGATCGTCCACGCTGTATGCAACCAGACCATTTTCAGCGGCGAATGCCCCGGCGCGGTCGACCAGGATATCGGCGCAGGCGGTTATCTTGATGATGTCAAAAGGCTCGCAGCCACGGATATACGCCGGCGCAATGTTGCCGGTTCCGATGATGCCAAGTTTCAACGTTCGCAAAATCCCTCCTCTTTCAAATGGTGTATACATCCCTATGTCTTGTCTCAAGTCCGCGCGCTGTTGCGAAAGCTCAAGTTCTGCGCTGTAAGCCCCCGCTCCAATGCTTTGGGAGGAGGGGGTGGGGTAGAGTTCACGCGTCCAGCAAGCCGTCGGGCAAGCCTGCGGGCAGCGCTTGCGGCTGATCCAGCGTGCTTGTAATCTCGACGTGCCGACCCTGCTCTGACGATTCTTCCAGCGCGCACATGATGTCCAGCACGTGGAAGGCGAGATCGCCGCTGACGCGATGCGGACGTCCCGACTGGATCGCATAAGCCATATCCGCTACACCTGCGCCGCGCCCGATATTGGGGGTATGCGTCAGCGGGATATCGACCCATTCGCGTGCCCCGCCTTTGATCGCCGCTACCTCGCCATCAAATCGGTTGGGGTCGGGTACGCTGAGCGAACCCTCGGCGCCGTGGATCTCTATGTTAGGCAGATGATTCCCCCAGACATCATAACTCATGATAACCGTAGCGATGGCTCCGTTCTCGAATTCGAGCGTGCCGGCGACATGCGTGTTGACCTCGACCGGCAGAATCTGGCCCCTAAGCGCTTCACTGGTGGCGATGCGCTCGCTGAAGGTCATCTGCGCCAGCCCGGCGACTCGCGCGACCGGACCCATCAAATTGACGAGCGCCGTCAGGTAATACGGTCCCATATCGAATAGCGGTCCACCGCCCTTGAGATAATAGAAACCCGCGTTAGGATGCCAGTACTCATGCCCGTGCGACATCCAGGTCGCGGTCGCGGCGACGGGCGCGCCAATCCTGCCGTCGTCGATCGCCTTGCGCGCTGTCTGTCCCCCGCCACCGAGAAAGGTATCGGGCGCGCAGCCCATGCGCAGGCTCTTGTCGGCTGCGGCTTTGATGATCGCCGCGCCGTCAGCGCGGTTGAGCGCCAGCGGCTTTTCACTGTAGGCATGTTTGCCCGCCTCGATGATTTGCAAGGAGACCTCGGCATGCGCCGCCGGGATGGTTAGGTTAAGGACGATATCTATATCATCATTCGCGAGCAAATCCTCTACGCTGTGCGCGGTCAGTCCGTGCTCCGCGGCGAAGTCCCTCGCGCGCTCGGCCAGAATGTCGGCGCAAGCCAGGACATTGATGACCTCAAAGGGCTTGCAGCCGCGTATATATGCCGGCGCGATATTGCCAGTTCCGATGATTCCAACATTTAGTGTTCTCACTGCATCTCCTGCTCTCTCCTTATTTGACATACTTCCTTGCTCGCGCGAGGAGAAGCCTTGTTAATTTGTGTGAGCGCGGGAAGTGCTTTTCGCCGGTTACGCGCCGAGCGGCTCAGCGTGATGGCTTACTTCATAAACTCCGGTATGTTGCCGCGGACCATGGTCGGGTTGGAAACCGGCTTCGCCCAATTGATGGCGTTAGCGATGACCTTGCGAATATCGTCGCGATAGTACATGGGATAGGTCTCGTGACCGGGCCGGAAGTAAAAGATCTTGCCTTGCCCGCGCTGATAACAACAGCCGCTGCGGAAGACCTCGCCGCCTTCGAACCAACTGATAAAGACCAGATTGTCGGGCGCCGGGATGTCGAAGTGTTCGCCGTACATTTCCGCTTCAGGGATTTCGATGTACTCGGGCAAGCCGTCGCAGATCGGGTGCGAAGGGTCGACCACCCAAATGCGCTCTTTCTCGTCGGCTTCGCGCCACTTGAGCATGCAGCCGGTGCCCATCAAGCGGCGGAAGATCTTCGACAGATGCCCGGAATGCAGCACGATCAAGCCCATGCCATTGAGTACGCGTTCTTGCACCCGGTCGACGATCTCGTCGCGAACCTCATCGTGCGCGGTATGGCCCCACCAGGTCAATACATCGGTATTGTCCAGCACATCCTGGGTCAAGCCATGCTCCGGTTCGTCCAGGGTGGCGGTCCTGATGTTGAAGCCGTAGGGTTCGAGCCCTTCCTTGATCGCTTTGTGCATGCCGTCGGGGTAGACTTTGGCGATCGCTTCGCTGTGCCTTTCGTGACGGTATTCGCTCCAGACTGTCACTCGTATTGGGTTCATGTTCGCGCCTTTCCTGGTAGGGTTAATCTTGTGTCCCGCATTATGCACGGATCGGCGCTGGTTTACAATTGAATTCTGTTGCGTGTTAGCTGGGTTTTCGGTAATGGCGGAAAACTGCGCTTCGGAAGATAGCCAGGCTACTCAGTCGTCCTCCATCCGCTCAAGTCGAACTTTGCTGTAGATGTCAGAAAGCGGCAGTTCACAGGAGATGGCATCTATCTCCAGGCTCGCTTTTGAGCCTGACCAGTCCCGATAAAGCCAGCCATCGTCTTGCCGGCTGTAGGACTCGATCCGAGGCTTGTCCTGTGAAACCAAGATGTAGGCTTGTAGCGACTCCAGTTGCAGGTATAAGTCCCTTTTCCGCGTACGATCGGTCTTTTCAGTGCTCGGCGACAGGATTTCGAAGACAACCGCCGGGTCCTCGAAAGTGTGCTGGTTCAAGCGGCAACTCATGCGCGGCTCGCCACGCACGATGGTCATATCCGGATAGACGAAAGTTGAATCGGGGTCAACTTTCAGGCACATCCTGCTCCCAAGCAACTCATAGCCCTGTTCATCGACTAAGGGATGCAAGGCGACCATCAAGTTGACACTGATGAGATTATGTCGCCTGTTGGCGCCGCACATGATCCAGACGCGGTTGTCTATTAGCTCATTCTTGTAGGGCTGCTCGCTTTCCCAGGCAAGATACTCATCCGCGCTCCAGAGCCTGTCGGGCGTATATGGCTTCACCAGCATAGCGAGACGCCTCTAATCCATGCGGGCGACATAAACATCGTTCTTGCCAATCGTTTTCAGCAGTTCCCTTTACAAGCGCGCCTGAATGCCTGCCATGGCCTCGAGCGCCTTGACGATGCTGTGATTGCCGTCGCCACCCAAGCCCTGCGCTTGCAGCGTCCGATAGAGATTGAAGCAAAGGGCGGTGGCGATGACCGGCACGCCCATCTTGTCGGCAGCCCCCAGCACCAGTCGCAGGTCCTTCTGCTGCAAATCAATCGAGAAGCCAGGCTCCCAATAATCGTTGATGACTTGCGGTCCGCGGTTGGCCAGCATCCAACTGCCGGCCGCGCCCCCCGTCACCGCGCTCAGCATCTTTTCCAGGTTGACGCCGCCGGCCTGGGCGAAGAGCAGCGCTTCGCTGGCTGCCAGCATATTGACCACGCAGAGGATCTGGTTCGAGAGCTTGACCGTCTGCCCGGCTCCCTGTTCGCCGACGTGGGTGATGGTGCTGCCCATGGCTTCGAAGCAGGGATTGGCGCGGGCGACATCCGCTTCGCTTCCGCCGATCATGATGCTCAGCGTGCCATTGGCCGCGCCTTCGCTGCCGCCGCTGATGGGCGCGTCGAGCATGGCGACCCCCTTGGCATTGAGTTGCTCGGCGATTTCGACCGTGCTGACCGGATTGATGGTGCTCATATCGATGACCAGATCGCCTTCCGACGCGCCGTGGATGACGCCTTCGTCTCCCAGGATGACCGCTTCGACATCGGGGGTGTCGCTGACGCAGATGATGATGATATCGCAGGCTTCCGCCACCGCTTTGGGCGAGGCTGCAGCGGACGCGCCGCGCTCCACGAAGGGCGCCATGCGGCTCGCCGTGCGGTTCCAGACCGTGACATCAAATCCGGCTTTCATCAAGTTCTCGACCATGCCGCGACCCATGATGCCCAAGCCGATGAATCCAAGTTTTTCGCTCATTTTGAGTTGTCCTTGATAGTCTGTTATTTGAAATACGGTGGGTATGGTAACGCGAATAGGAATTATGGTACAGCGTGGGGAAAAGTGATTCAGGGCAATCGCTTCAAAATCATAGTCCATCAATATATCACTAATTCAAACCAAAATATAACCACAGAGGCACAGAGCGCACAGAGAAAAGCCATTCAAAATGAAAATTGCGCGCTTTTTTCTACAAATGGTCTTCAGTAAATGGTCTTCAGTGACAAGTCACTATCCCTTTTGTTACGCAGATTCAGAAGTAAATGCAAGTAAGTCGTGCGAATAATTTGATGAAATATAGAAAACTACAAAATAATCGAATCCCGTAGGGGCGACCAATCTGGTCGCCCGAAACCGCGTCATCGCATCGACGGGCGAC
>DAOULD010000015.1:0-19064 GCA_034420635.1 Anaerolineae bacterium
GCAGTCAATTTGAAGCGCTTGGCAAGCTATCTTGCCCAAGGGCTTGATTCTTTTTCGGTCCTATATCCGGCGATGTACACTCACTGAACCTAGTTTTTCAACAGAGTCTGATAATACGCCCCTACACGTTTTCGACATGGGACTAGCCCAAACGGACAAACAGATATGCTGCAAACGCTAAGCGCGCCGCGAAAACGCGCAGCCGGTCCTCGCTTTCGCATTGACCTAATGCCTTATCTTTTTATTCTGCCGGCCGTCATCATCTATGTGGTTTTCAACCTCGGTCCGGTGCTGGCCTCCTTCTTTCTCAGCTTCTTCAAGTGGGACTTGCTGGCGCCGACGACGGAATTCGCCGGCGTTGACCACTACGATTTCATCCTCAATGATGACCGCTTTTGGAACGCGCTCAGCCACAACTTCATCTTCTTGGGGCTGGCGGTAGTCATTCCTGTATCGCTGGGTCTGTTTCTTGCCGTATTCATCTATGAAATCCGCCGGGGCCGCGTGTTTTTCCGCGCCGCGCTCTTCCTGCCCGCCATTTTCTCCGGCGTGGTGATCGCTTATGTCTGGAAGTGGATTTATCATCCTTTTGCCGGCGTGCTGAACCCGACCCTGGAATTGATCGGTCTGGGCGCATTCACGCAATCGTGGCTGGGCAATCCCAAAATCGCGCTTTATTCTACATTCATCGCCTACACTTGGGCCAGTTTTGGCTATTCGATGGTTATTTTTCTCGCCGGTCTGCAAGATATCTCGACCGATATCTTTGACGCGGCGCGGGTCGATGGCGCCAACTTCCGGCAAAAGATGTTCCAGATTACCATCCCCTGCCTGTATGACGTATTCACATTTGTCATCACGCTGCGCATATTTACGGCGATGGGCATCTTTGGCGTCATCTATATTCTCACGGGCGGTGGACCTTTCTACTCGTCTGATGTCATTGATATTTACGTCTTCCGCATGATCGGCAATTTTGAGATGGGCTGGGCGACGGCGGCCGCGACCGTTAACACGGTCATTGTCGTCTGCATCTCGACCGGATTCATCAAGTGGCGGGAAGCGCGCTCATGGAGTTCCTAAGCGGCAGAATGCAGCGGCGGTTGCGCGGGGCGCCCTTCTACCTGTTGCTGACACTGGCGACTGTCATCACGCTGGTTCCCATCATCTGGGTCTTCTCCAGCGCGCTCAAATCGAACAAGGAGATCCGCGAGAATGCCCTGGCGCTCCCACAGGAATGGCGCTTTCAGAATTACATTGACGCCTGGTTCGGCGCCAGTTTTGATCAATACTTTTTTAACAGCATCTTTATCACTGTGACAAGCGTAGCCATCGTGCTGTTTCTGAGCTCGCTGGCAGCTTATTCTTTTGCCAAGATGCGCTTTCGCGGCAACCAATTGATCTTCTTTGTCTTTTTGATCGGGATGGCCTTCCCGCTATCCGCCAAGCTTGGACCGCTACTTTCTCTGATGTATGAACTGAATCTGGCTAATAGCCGCTTCGGCTTGATCCTGGTCTACGTGGCTGGCAGCCTGCCATTCGCTATTCTCATGCTGAGGGCTTTTTTCCAGGGCTTCCCGCAGGAACTGGAAGATTCCGCCGCCCTGGACGGCTGCAGCCGTTTCCAATTCTACCTGCGCATTCTGCTGCCGCTCTCCAAGCCATCGCTGATGGCGCTGGGAATCTTCGTCTTCATGGGTACCTGGAACGAATTCTTCCAGGCGCTGTTGCTGATTAACGAAGACAGTAAGCGTACCCTGCCGCTCGGCTTGACCGCCTTCCAGGACGAGTATTTCACCGACTTCGCCCTGTCCTTCGCCGGCATCAATATTACGGCGGTGCCGGTCATCATCGTCTATATTATGTTTCAGCGGAACCTGATTGAAGGCATCACCGTCGGCTCGCTAAAATGAGGCAATCCATTTCGCATCCGCATTTGAATTAGGGACAAAGATCAGCATGACAAACTCACAGCCCAATATCGTTTTCATCATCGCCGATCATCAGGCATTTTACGGGCACGATCGCGAAGGCGAATACGACTACAAATGGGAGAATTACGAACGGTTCGCTGCCGAAGGGGTTCGCTTCGGCAGCGCCTATTCCGTCTGCCCGCTCTGCTCCCCGGCGCGCAGCAGCATGATGACCGGCGTCTATCCCAGCTCGCATGGCATCATCATGAACACCGAGGCGTCGGTCTTCGGGAACCAAGCCGATCTTGACTCGGGTCAACTGCTCTACAGTCATTATTTGTCGCAGGCGGGTTATCGCAACGGCTATGTCGGCAAATGGCACTGCGGCCGCCAGCGTTTGCCCATCGATTACGGCATTGAAGGTTGGAGCCTGCCCGACTACGGCAAGATTTACATGTCCGACGCCTACAAGTCCTATGCGGAAGAACGCGGCTTGGGCGATGCCCGCGCCCAAATCGAGTACAACGTCAATTATCCGGAGTGGCGGGGGCAGGAAATCGTCTTGCACGATCCGTCGCCCTGGAAGTTCATGAACGGTTCCGGCATCCTCGCCGGACCGCCGGAAGCGCACGAAGAACAATTCGTCGCCCATCTGGCTTGTGAAAAACTGCGCGAGTTTGCCGCCGCCGATCAGCCTTTTAGTCTGGTGGTCAGCCTTTGGGGACCGCATCAGCCTTATTACCCATCGGCGGACTATGCCGACATGGTCGATCCCTCCCAGATTCCGGAGTATCCGAGTTTCCGCGACGACTTAAACGGCAGACCCTTCCGCTATCAGTTCCACAAGGAAATTTCCCATCGCAGCTCCCAGGCTTGGCCCGACTGGTCCACCTGGCAAGAGATCCTCGCTCGCTGTTATGCCCAGGGATATCAGACCGACGCTGCTGTCGGAAACGTACTGGATACGTTGGATGAGCTGTCCCTGGCGGAAAACACCATCGTGATCTGGCTGGCCGATCACGGTGATGCGGTGGCCAGCCACGGCGGATTGTGGGATAAATCCTCCACCTTTATCGAAGAGGTCGCGCGCGTGCCCATGGCGATTCGCTGGCCCGCAGGAATAGAACCCGGCCAACGAACTGATCAATTGGTGTCCAACATGGACGCGACCGCCACCATGCTGGACGCCGCCGGCATCACTGTGCCAGACTACATGCACAGCCGCAGCGTGTTACCCCTGTGCCAGACACCGGATGACGCCGACTGGTCCGACGAGTTAATCTGTGAGCACCTTGGGCATAGCTACCTGTTTCCACAACGGATGATTCTGCACGACCCTTACAAGTATGTCTTCTCGCTTCACGACATGAATGAGCTGTATGACCTGCAGGAAGATCCCTTCGAAATGAACAATCTGGTTCATGATCCGCTGTACGCCGACATCATTGCTGATATGCGGGGGCGCCTGACCCAGCATCTTGAGGCATCCAGCATGCGCAATCAGAGATTGAAGCGATTGTTGCTGCTAGCTTTGGAGAATGACCTGTAGGAATGGCGACTCCATAGGCAGAGGCCGCTTGTCGGAACATCCAATGGCGTGTTTAAGCGAAACTGCCTCGAAATTGCGGCCGACTAATATACTAAGGAAACCGGACTGCTCTCCGTCTTTGATGCCCGTCAATTATCCCGGTTCAGCGCTCAGGCACTGCCTGCTGATCGCTGCGCGTCCAGGCGCCGGGCTTTGGGCTTCGCACCGACAATAAGTCCAGTTACCCTGAAATCAGTTCACGCAGGAACTCGCTCTGCGTAAATTCTTCAATATTCTGGTTGTAACAAGCCATCGGCAGCGCCCAGATCACCATGTCTGAATAATAGTCTTCGCCCCAAACCGGCAACCCGGTATCGGCGTCAATCAGGCAGTGCTGCTTCCAGGGACTGCGAGACGTCAGCGCGATCGCTTCGTAGATTCTTTTGGCGATCTCCAAGCCCGTTTCGCGCTGGCCGTGATAGATGAAGTTCATCGCGGCGCACAAGTTTTCGCCCACGAATACCTGCGTCGAGTGATCGTTATTGGGGAGAATGTCAGGGAAGCGGTCGGGGTCCGGTTTCGAAATGTAGCGACTGCCATCCGGGTTGACGCCGTTCACCAGACCATGTTCGGTGGCGGCCATGTTCAGGCGCTTGACGGCGCCGAGAGCGGAGACGACATTGTCGGCAGGCAAGACATCGGGCAAGCCCGTGATCTTGACGCACCACTGCGCCATGAGTTGATTACCCAACGAGACATCAAGGTCCGGTCCTTCGCCGCCCGTGTTAGCCGGATCGTGCCACAGGCGGTAGTACTCGCCATTCCACAGCTTGTCCTCGTAAGCGGCTTTGCCGCGTTTCAGCCAATCGGCGCATTCAGCGGCGAAGTCAGCGTCATTCATGGCGGCAGCCATGGCTTCGCCGCAAGACAGCGTCCCCAGCCAGGTGCCCGCCACATAAGCCGATGTGCCCCACCAGGGCCAGATATCATAGAACTGATTGGCGGGCCACAATTCGCCCGGCGTCACGTGGGCCTGATCGTTGATCAAGCCGTCATCGTCATCGTCTAGCGAGAACTGATAGCGAATCGCTCGTTTGGCTGAGTCGTAGAAATGCGCCAGCAAGTCGCGGTCGCCGCTGCGCAGATACAGACGGTAGATCATCTGGGCGTATTGACCGGAGTTCAGCGGATGCTGGCAGTGATAACGCGGGTCGCGCATGGAGGTATCCATGCCATAGGAAAAGGGCACTTCGCCATCGGATATCTGAAAATGCTTAAAGGCTTCCAGCGTTGTCCGCTCCAACTCGGAGTAAAAGAACAAAGCCGGCATATGCCCGTGCATGCGGCAGACCATCGTCTCGGTGATGGGACAGCCGGTGTGGCTTTCGTTATGGGTGAACCAGCCGATGTCATCCCACCATTCGTCCTTGCGCGTCTTGGCGATCCACACCGTATTCTTGGACAGGCTGTACAGGCTCTGCACCAAGCCGTCGCGCAGCCAAGCTGGCAGATCGGTTTTGTAGATGGCGCTCTGCCAAGCCAACACGCTTCCAATCAGGGCGTCGAATCGCCCCAGCGCGTCCTCAGCGACTGCGGCTGCATTCTCGTAGCGTGCGCTGTATTGGTGAACGTGAGCTTCTCTGCCGCTGTCGCGCCAGTGCGGCGAATGCCAGGCGAAGACAAATCTTGCGCGGGATGCACCATTTGCTTCAATCGTCCGCGCGATGCGCCCTGTAAGCCGCTCTCCACTGTCGGCGACGATTATGTCTTCACCTGCCAGGGCGACATCATGGGTTTGCCCGGGGGGCCGCTCTGGCGGTTCGACGATCAACTCAAGATCGACGGCTGCGCCACCGCTATTGCCTATCTCAATCTCAAATAAAGCCGCCGGAATATTGCTGTCGGCGCTGTTCCCCAGGATCAACGGGGCGAAAGCGCGTATGCCAAGCTCCAGATTTTTCGCTTCAAAACGGCAGACCATATCGGCGACCGGGTGGTGTCCCCAATAGGCGATCACGGCTGTGGACAGCGGCAGACTCTCCCCGCCGGCTATCTTGACGGTCAGCCATTCGCAGAAATCGACGCGCGGCGGCACGATATCGTTGAAGATCGAGCAGTGGCCGATCAGCCCCGAGCCTTCCAGCGTGAAGTAGCCGGTGCCCAGCCCGCCGAGCGGTACCCCGCCGTCGAGCCGGTGACCGTCATAGACGCAGCCGGGCACGGCTTGGGAGAAGCCGTCAGCTTCAATCTCTGTCCATTGGTTTCTGCGTACATCGGCATTAAAGGGCCAATTTGACATGTTTGTTTACCTCGTTAGGTTTAGCGGGCATTCGCTGAGCCTAAATGCTCAATCCCCCGGACAATCCGTCCATGAAGCGCCTGGATGTGAAGGCGAAAATAATGATCAACGGCAGCGAAGCGATGACATAGCTGGCGAAGGTAACGCCGTAATCCGTTCCGTATTGACCGGCAAAAGATAGCACGCCGATAGAGACCGGCAGACGCCCGCTATCGAAGATAGCGACTAGCGGCCAGATGATATCGTTCCAACTGAAGAGCAGATCCAGTATGGCCAGGGTGCTGAAAGCCGGTATCGCCAAGGGCACGGCAATGCGAATGAGCAGCGTGAACTCGTTGGCGCCGTCCAGCCGCGCCGCCTCGAAGTATTCTTGCGGCAGCGTCTCGAAGAAGGTCCGCATCAGGAAGGTGCCGAAGACAATTTCAACCGATACCCAGGGCAGCACAACGCCTTGCAAGGTATCGCCCCAATCCAAGGAAATGATGACGCTGAACATGGGGATGACCAGCAGGATGCCCGGGATCATGATCAGCGCCAGGATCGCAACAAACAACACATTTCGGCCGGGAAAGCGATAGCGCGCGAAGGCATAACCGGCCAACCCCGAAATGACGAGCGTCAGAACCAGCGTTGGAATGGAATATGTGAAGCTGTTGAAGATCGCCCTGCCCATCGCGGGCCAGGCGCGCAGGTAGTTTTCCGGATGCAAGGGCAAAGTCGGCAGCCAGAATTCCTGGAAGAATTGCGCGTTGATCTTGAATGAGTTGATGACTGTAAAGACAAAGGGAACGTAGGTAATGATGGCCAGAATCAACAAGGCGAGCATCAAGGGCCAATCGCGCCGCCAAGCACTAGACCGCGACATCGTATGCCCTCCGATAACGCATTCGCAAGATAAATATGCTGAGCGCCAATGTCATCAGCATCAGCACAGTGCCGATGGCCGAGGCATAACCGTGTTTGCCATAGGTGAAGCCTTGAATGTAGAGATAGTAGGCTGGGGACATGGTGGTATTGATCGGACCGCCCTGCGTCATCACCAGCATGGGCGCGAATTCCTGCATGCCCTGGTTCAGGCTCAATATCAGAATCAGCGCCAGGGGACCGCGTATCGCCGGCAAGTCGATGGCGAAGACACGGCGCAAGCGGCTGCAGCCGTCTATCAGCGCGGCATCGTTGACCTCGCTTGATAAGTTCTGAAGCGCGGCGAGGATAATCAAGAAGCCGAATCCAGCCACTGCGGGAAAGCCGATGAAGATCAGCGCCGGCAGGGCGGTATCCGGGCGCCCCAGCCAGGGGTAGGGTCGAGCCATGGCGCCGATGCCGGTCAAGAATTCATTGAGCATGCCTTGGCGACCCGCGTAGACTTGCTGCCAGACGAGCAGATTGACCGTGATTGGAATCACCATCGGGATCGTGAAGACCATGCGCCAGATATTGCGCCAGCGGTCACTCGTCAGGTTGTAGACCAGTTCCGCGCCGACAAAAGCCATGACCAGGACGAGCGCGGTGCGCCCGACCATGTATTTCAGAATATTGCCTAAAGATTTTATGAAGATCGGATCGTCGAAGAGCGCCTGGTAATTCTGTAATCCGATAAACTCGCCAGGCTCGGGGATATTCCAATAGGTGAAAGAATGAAAGATTGCTGAAACAGCCGGTATATAGCGAAAAGAGAGCAGCAGTATCAACGCCGGAATCAAAAACAGGAAAGGCACATAAATGGGTACGAATCCGCTGCGCAGCCTCCAGCGTCCGGTTTCGGTTTTGGCGCCGGCAGTCGGCTGCCTTTGCTGAGTCAACGGCTTGTCCTCCGAGGATTCAACCGGGGCCGGTTAGCCCGACCCCGGCTGAAGGATGCTACGCTCTCAAGCGCAGCCCTAATCTTCAATTGCAACTACGGACACCAATCGTAGCTCACCTGTTCGCAGAGGGCGGCGGCGCCGCTCTCCCAGGATTCCTGCAGCAGCGCTTTGGTCTCTTCTTCGTCGGTCGCGCCCAGGAAGTAGCCTTGCATGATTTGCGTCCAGTTGTCGCCGTGCTCAATGGTCAGCCGCGCGCTGGGGTCGCCAAACAAGCGGTCTTGCAAGGCGGCCACAGTCTGGAAATTGGCGAGAACCGGTCCGACCTCGGTGCCGGCCACCATCGGGATAAAGCCGCCGAATTCGTTCGCCAGCGGTCCGAAGTTTTGTGGCGCGGACATCCACATCAAGTAGTCAACCGCGAGTTCGAAATTGTCGCCTTCCGCTGTCGCTACCGGAATGCCATATTGCCCGGCCGAGCTAGGTCCGCCGACGCGATAGATGGTACCGGGCGCCCCCTCGAAGTCGTCTTCGGTGAAAGGCGGCAAATAGGTCAAGCCCCACTCAAAGGAGGCGGAATTGGTGATTTCCTTGTTGTCCCAGGTTCCGCCCCAGTAAATGGCAAGCTGTTCGCCGAGGAACATACGCATGACATCGCCCAGGCTGGTGATGCCGATATAGTCAATCGGCAGAATCTCGGCGTACTCTTTGGAGATGCGCAAGTAATCGTCCATACGCGGATCGTGGGCGCTCAGGACGCCGTCATGGATGGCTTTGGCGTATTCTTCGGCGTTCAGTTGGCGCCAGTCCAGATCCGGCTGCATCTCGGAATATTTGTCCATGTAGAGTTCCGAATGCCGATCCGCCCAGACAATGCTCAGCCACAGGCTATCCGCCCAATACCAGGTATTCCAGCCGGTGCCGGGCATGAAGGAGCCAAAAGCTTCCACACCAAGCGTATCCTGGATGGTTTTCATATCGGCGATGAATTCGCCCCAATTGGCCCAATCCGGTTCGACGCCGGCTTCTTCAAACATGGCGACGTTGTAATACATGGCGGTTTCCACCCAGTCGAGCGAGACCTGATACCAGTGTCCATCGGGCGCGCGCGTCGTGTTCAAGACGTTTGGCGGGAAGGAATCGGCCCAACGTTCGTGGCCCGGCGTGCCCTCGGGGATGTAGTGGTTCGGCATTTCAAAGTATTCATCCAGCGCCGTCCACCAGGTATCCGTGACGCGACTGCGATTGAACCAATGATCCCAAACGATATCGGGCGCTTCGTCGGCAGCCATGCGCGACGACAGCCAGGTGATGTAATCGGAGCCGCTGGGAATATCGGGCAAGAGATTGACGGTGGCGTTGGGATGCATATCCATGTATTCCTGCGCGACCTGCTCGGCAATCGCGGAGTGTTCCGGATGCTGCTCCGGCCGGTAATAGACCTGGAGGTGCACAACGATTTCGCCCGAGATATCGCTATCCTGGGCCAAGACGGTTCCGAAGGCTGTGAAGAGAAGCGCGACGACGAGCAGTAGTGACAGTTTCTTGATCATCATATTGCCTTTCATGTTAATATAATCTCATTCGGTCAAAAGATACTGCAATTCTCACATAGGCTTTTCTCCCGGACCGCTTTCAAAACTGGTGAGCCTCTGACGAGAACTATTCTAACCGCTTAAGGCGGACTTCGCACATCGCACAGTCCGTCTGCGCCGCCTTGATCTAGCTCACTGGCTGGCATGGCGCAGCCGCGGATCAATGATGTGATAGAGCATGTCCACCAATAGATTCATCAGCACGTAAGCCAGGGCGACGAAGATGATGCCGCCCTGCACCACAGAATAATCGCGCTCGAGTATGCCGTCCAGCAGCCAAGTGCCCATACCCGGATAGGAGAATACGCGTTCTGTGATGACAGCGCCCCCGAGGATCGCACCGAACTGCAAGCCCTGCAAGGTGATAATCGGCAGCAACGCGTTGCGCATGGCGTGTTTCCAGATGACGTCCCGCTCGTAAAGACCTTTGGCGCGCGCGGTGCGGACGTAGTCCGAGCCCATGACTTCCAGCATGGCAGAGCGTGTCAGGCGGGCGACAAAGCCGGCTGACGTCAAGCCAATCGTCACCCCGGGCAAGACGAGATGGCGCAAGAAGCTGCCGAAGGCTTCCCAATTGCCGGTCGCAATAAGATCGTAGAACATGAAATTGGTGATGACATCGTAGTCGACGCCAGCGCCAATTCGTCCGCTGGTCGGTGTCCAGCGCAAGTTGACGGAGAAGAGAATGATCAGCATGATGCCGACCCAGAAGAGCGGCAGCGACAGACCTAGTATGGATGCCGTCCTGATGCAGTAATCGACGGCGCGATTGCGGATCGTCACCGAGGCCACGCCCGACAAAACACCGATGCCCGTGCTGACGATAAGCGAGACGATAGCCAGCTCTATGGTCGGCGGCATGCGTTCGAAGATCATGCGCCGAATGGGTACGCCGCTGCTCATCGCCAAGCCGAGATCACCCCGTACCAGTTTCGACAGGAAGTTCAGGTATTGTTCGGTAATCGGGCGGTCCAAGCCCCAAACGGCTTCTACCTGCGATAACTGGCTCTTGTCCATGACCTGATTCTGTATCGTTTGAATGGGATTCCCCGGTACGATGCGCAAGGCGAGGAAGGTCAGGCTGCTAACCGCCCACAAGACGATAGGCAGCCAGATGAGTCGTTTGAAGGTGTAGCCAATCATGTCGCTACCGGTCAGATTTCTTGGCGCCGCAGTTTCGGATCGAGGTGATCGCGCAGACCGTCGCCCATGTAATTCACGCTGAGCACGGTGATGGTGATGACCAGTCCGGGAAAGAGGGGCACATGCGGCGCGTCAAAGATCAGCCGTTGCCCCTCGGCAACCATCATGCCCCAGTCAGGCGTACCCGGCTCGACCCCCAATCCGATAAAATTCAGGGCGGAAGCGGTGCCAATTGCCACAGCCAGCATTGCCGATGCTTGTACGATGATCGGCGGCATCATGTTGGGGAGTATATGTTTCCAGATGATATGCGGGTCTGACGCGCCCAGGGAACGCGCCGCTACAACATATTCTTCGTAAACCAGCGTGATCACGATCGAGCGCGCGAGCCGCGCGAATACGGGTACCATGGAGAAACCGATGGCGACTGTTACATTGAACAAGCCCAGACCCAGAGTCGCCACAATAAGGATCGCCAGCAGGATAGAAGGAAAGCTCAGCATCACATCCATCAGTCGCATGAGGGCGGTATCGAGCCAGCCGCCGAGATAACCGCCGCAAACGCCGATTATCGTGCCCGCCGCCAAGGCGCATAAGACGGCGGTGAAACTCGTGCTGAGAATGGGTCGCCCGCCGTGAATTACGCGAGACAAGACATCGCGCCCCAATTGATCTGTCCCGAAGGCGTTCTCTGCCGAAGGACTTGCAAAGCGGTTCTTGATGTCCCGCGCCATCGGATCGTAGGGCGCGACAGCGGAAGCGAGGATTGTGATCAACAGGATGAAGACGAAGACGGCGCTGCCGACGAGGGCGATATCGTAACGGCGCCAGAAGACGCCGATCCGCGATCCAGTATTCTTGTCAACTCGCATCAAGGATTAAACCCGCACTCGCAGTCAGATCACGGAGTAGAGGTTAGTTTAGTTTTTTGGGTTGTAAAAGGCGAATATGGCTTCGTCCTCGGCGGAGGAAGCCATATTCGCCAGGTCTCGTGCCAGGCTATTCCGACAGCCAGACTTCGCGCAGGTTGATGCGCCCGCCGGCGGTGCCGAAGGTTTCCACATTCTGTACGCGCTTGTTCACGAAGATAGGCGGCGTCAGATAACCGATGTAAATGTAGGGCAGGTGTTCCAGCATCAGAGCCTGGAATTCCTGGTAGATCGCCTCGCGTTCCATCGTATCCACCGTTGAGATTCCCGCGCTGACCAAGGCGTCAATCTCGTCCGCGACCTCCAGCGCCTGATGTTGGGTTTGGCTGCCTTCGGCGCCGGCTCTCGCCATCAGAATCGCCTTGTCATGGGGGTCGGGCACGAAGGTGGAGCGCTGGTTGATGCTCAACTGTGTCTGGCCGTCGCCGACTTTGCCCCAGAAAGAACCGGCGTCAAGGCGATCCAGCGTCACATCGAAGCCGACCGCTTCCAGGTCCGACGCAATCAGTTCAGCGAGTTGGGGCCAGAAGCGATTGTTTTCATAGGCGACTTCAATGGCCAGCGGCATGTCCAAGCCCGATTCCTCCAGCAAGGCTTTGGCGCGCTCCGGATCATATATGCTGATTTCGCGCCCGGATTCGTCAAAGCCGAGGTCAAGCGGACCTAGCAGGCTGGCTGGCATTTCGGCGAAACCGTTCAAGCCAGCTTCGATCAAGGTTTCGCGGTCGAGGGCGTAGTTGACCGCCTGGCGCAGCAGCAGATTATCGAAAGGTTCCTTCGCCACATTGGCGCCGACGAAGAGATCCACCAGCGGGGCGCCGACTTCGACGCGAATGGTCTCCGAGTTTTGCAGGCGGGGTACAGACGTGAAGGGCGCGTAGAGGGTCATATCAATTTCCCCCGCCTCCAGCGCAGCCAGGATAGCGGCTTCGTCGGGGAAGGCGCGGATGACGATTTGATCGACGTAGGGCCGACCCGCCCAATAATCCTCATTCGCGACCAATACCGCTTCTTGCCCGGGCACAAAGCGTTCGACCTTGAAGGGACCCGCGGCCGACATGTTCAATCCGACTTCCGTGCCGTATTCGTCCAGAGCCTTGGGGCTGATGATGATGCCATCGGGGCGGGAGAAGACCAGAAGCTGCGTCGCGTTGGGTTGCATCAGCGTCAAGACCACCGTATGGTCATCAACGGCTTCGAGCGATTCCCAATTGCCTGTGCCCTGATTGCCGTACATGTACATGCCTTCAATGTAGCTCGGGTCATCCGGGTTAACGGGGCGCTTCATGCTGCGGACGATGGCGGCGGCGGTCACCGGTTCGCCATCGTGGAAACTCATGCCTTCGCGGATATGGAAGGTGTAAACCAAGCCGTCATCCGATATCTCCCAGGACTCAGCCAGGCCGGGTAGCGCGCCGCCGTTTTCAAAGTCGGCGCGCACAAGTCCTTCGCCGATGGTGTCAATCACGTGCACGCCGCCAAAGCCGTGCCAGAAACCGATGTCGAATGAATCGCCCATGGACTCGGCGCCAAAGACCAGCGTGCCGCCGTACTGCGGATCCTGCGCGGCAGCCGTCCCCAGAGAGAGCAAAACCAGTAGAACGAGCAGTATTGTGCCGAGGGTGCGTACTCTAAACATGAGTCAAAACCTTTCTCTATTCATCGCCGCTATTATGCGACAGGAACTGTAGTCTGTGGTTATAGTCTGTTCCAATTCTTGTACATTGTGTGCAGATAGTCAACAAACTGTCCACCAGTAGCGTGATTATAACGTGTATGAGCCGCAAGTCAAAAAGCGGAAGAAACAGGACCGACGTTGCTCGGGACGGGCGCTTTGTGAGGCGCATTTTGTCCTCAAATGCTGGGAAGATGCCCTCATTTTGCCCCCTTTTTTGATAACAGTATAGATACAGTATGTATACAGAGTGGGGATGGGGGGGATTCACCACAGAGGCGCAGAGGGCACAGAGATATTTTTTTCACCACAGGTCGCGTAGACACTGACCGTCAAGACACGAAGGGCACAAAGGTTTTTGGAAGGGAAACATTGGATTGCGGGTTGTGGGGCTGGTGGTGATGGCGCGTTTGTGGCGCCGGGAATGGCGATCATTCATCGAGTTGAAGGATCTCATTGGGGTCGATGTCCCGATCGAAATAATCGCGCGCGATGACACGCGCTAGCCATTCGGCGATGACATCGTAACCCTTGTCCCCCGTCTCGGCGGTGGCCAGCGCCGGGTCGCCGATATGACCGAAGGGTGTGTGGTCTTTGTAGCGGCGCGTGGCATAGAAGATGCCGCCGCCCGTCTTGATATGCTCGACGCCCTGAATCTTCCGCATGTCATCGGGCGGGACGTGATGTTTGATCGCCCGGTCGAGACGCACCAGTTCAGGATGGGTGACGAGGATGCGAGCCGTCTCGCCTTCGCCGCCGTGACCCTCCTGCTTATTTGAGGTCTGAATCTTATGATAGACCTTGCTGAGTGGCGTCAGCCAATTGAGCACCATCGCTTTTGCATCGGCGGTATTGTCGACGAGATCTTGCGCCGCCACCATCATAACGGGCAGATTGCCATCGTGGCCGTGCACGAGAGCGAATTTACGGAAGCCGGTCTCGTGCAGGCTCAGGCATACTTCCGTCAGCAGTCTGATCATCGTGTGGGAGCTGAGGCTGATTGTGCCGGCGAAACCGAGATGAAAACTGGACGTGCCGAAGGGGATAACCGGTCCGATGACGACTGGGCAGCCCAGCGCCTCGAGGCGGATGGCGGCCCGACGGCAATTCTCCCGCGCTTCGAAGGAGTCGGTGCCCAGAGGAAGGTGGGCGCCGTGCGCTTCGGTGGCGCCGACGGGCAACATCAGCACATCCGTCTGTTTCAGCGCCGCCTCGACTTCGGGTCCGGTCATTTCGTCGAGCGTCGGCGGACCCTTCTGCGAATAGAGTATGTCATCTTTCATATCAGCCTCAACAGTAGTGTATCCTTTTCGGTGGACACCGAGAGAACCGAGAATATTCCACAGTATTGTTGCTCTCAGTAGTCTCAATAAAGTAATGAGAATCTGCAAAAGCGACAAGTTGTAGGGGCGTTTCGCTGAAACGCCCGAAAACAGTTAGTGAAGGAACGGGCGGCACAGCGTGCCGCCCCTACAGCACACGTATTTTTTTGCATGACTAACTTGATATTACATCCGTGCTCTTTGCACATTTGTAGTGAAATGAATTATTTTAATTTCAACCGATTTAGATGCAGCACCCTCAGCGGACATATGTTGCGCCGTCACTTTACAGTTTGTATAATTCTTGGATATATTGTTTATCATGAGGCGCGCAATTGCAAATTTGCTCGTTGCCGCGGCAGGTCCCGGTTTTGCAATTTGAGAAATCGATGTCCCAATGAAACCCTTTGATTCTATTGATACAGCGGACAGACAGGCGACCTTCGCTTTGCTGCGACAATTATCAGTGGGCATCGCCAAGCTGTGCGCGCCGCATTGCGAAGTGGTGATACATGATTTCAGCGATCTCGAGCGCTCGATCATTCACATAGAAGGCAATATCAGCGGGCGAAAGGTGGGCGGCGCCGCCACCGACCTCTTGCTGACGCAGGCGCGCAACGGCAATACTGTGCGCGACTTCTATAACTATCAGACCTGCTTGCCCAATGGCAGGAATATGAAGTCCTGCACGATGTTCCTGCGCGATGAGCGGGGGGTGGCATACGGCGCCTTCTGCATTAATCTGGACATAGGCGTCTTCGCCGGTTTCCACCGATTCCTGGGCGAGTTCCTGGCGCTGGAGGCCGGATCCGAGGTGAGCGAGACGCTTTCCGATGATATTCAGCGGACCATCCACGTCATCTTGCGCGAAGCGGTCAACGAAATCGGGGCCGAACTGCCGATCATGTCCAAAGAGGACAAGATTGATCTGGTGGCGCGGCTCGACGAAAAGGGGGCTTTTCAGGTGAAGCGAGCGGTGCCGCTGATCGCGGAGGAATTGGGATTGAGTCGCTCGACCATTTACAATTACCTGACGGAGGCGCGGGAAAAGAGCGAAGCCGACGCGCAGAACGGAGCCTGAGCGATGGCGCGCCTCGATGTGATCCTGACAGAAAAAGCGCCGGTCCCGACGAGCGGCTATAGTCAAGCCCTGCGGCAGGGCAACCTGCTGGTGACATCGGGTTATCTCGGCACGACGCCGGACGGCGCCGGGCTGGTCGGCGGCGGTTTCGGAGCGGAAGCGCGGCAAGCGCTGGACAATATCAGAGCCGTTTTGGAAGAGGCCGGTTGCGCCTTGACCGATGTCATCCGGGTCAATGTTTCGCTGACCGACATCAATCGCTTTGCGGAAATGGATGCCATCTACTGCGAATACTTCAGCGAGCCCTATCCCACCCGCAACACCATTGGCGTCAGGGAACTGTGGGGCGGCGCTCAAGTCGGATTTGATGTTTGGGCTGTCGTCGACGACGGTTGAAGCTGATGTCCGCGATCCTCGAGCATATTCAAGATCATGAAGCCATCGAATTGACGCGCCAGTTGATCCGAATCCCGTCTTTTTTGTGGCGGGAGACCGAGATCGGGACTTGGCTCGCCGACTGGATGTCGCAGCGCGGCTACGACGTGGAACTTCAGGCGGTGCCCCTGAATGACGGCAACGCGACTCATCAGGCGATAGGCGTATTACGCGGTGATGGCAGCGGTCCCTCTTTGATGCTCTGCGGCCACACCGATACCAGCGATTGGAATGGCGATGTCTTCCGGCGCGAGCAATGGACGTACGATCCCTTCGGCGCCGAGATTGCCGATGGGAATATCTATGGCTTGGGCGCGCTGAATATGAAAGCCGGTCTGGCTTCGATGTTGATGGCGGGCGAGGCGCTTCGCCGCGGCGGGAAGCGGCTAAAGGGCGATCTAATCCTGGCTTGCGTCGTTGCCGAGACCGGCGGTGGAGTGGGCGCTCTGCATTTGATCGAGAGCGGCTGCCGTCCCGATAACTGCATCGTTACCGAAGCGGGAAATCTGGATGTCGGGGTGATTTCGGTCGGTTATGTGCAAGGGCTGATACGGGTGCTGGGCGAATTCAAGCACCGCGTGCCCTATGTGAATCCGATAGAGAAAGCGACGGCGGTCATCGCTGCCTTCAGCCCCTCCTACGCGCAGATCCCGCGGGTGGAAGATGGCGGCTGGCTGCGCTATCAGCCGCATCCGCTGGTTCCAGGTTATCCTTCAATGGCGATCCGCAACATCGAGCATTATCAGGATGTGACGACCGTCGCCTTTGACTTGCGGATCATCCCGGGCATGACGGAAGCGGGCGCGCGAGAGGATATGCGGGCGCGTCTGGAGCAAATCCGAAGCGAAGACGAGGAGTTCAAGTATGAGTTGTTGATCCCGCAGAGCGATCAGCAGCCGAATATGCCGGCGCGCGAGGCGACATCCCTTGACGCGCCGCTGGTTAGGCAGTTGGTCGCGGCTCATACACAAGTCACCGGCGCCGAGCCGCGGGTCGGGGCGGGCCATCGCATCGGAGCGACGGCCGATACCTGCCACTTCAAGGGCGTTGGCATCACCTGCGTAGAATACGGGCCCGGATTCATCCCGGTTTGGCCGATGGTTGACGAATGCGTTAGTATGGACCAGGTAATCACAGCGACGAAAACACTGGCGCTGACCGCCGATGCCATGCTGACTTGAGGCGACGAGATGCATCATCAGGACATAGCGCTTGAAGTTGTGCTGGACATTTATACGCGTGTCCTGCGCATTCGCCGCTTCGAGGAGGAGGTGGGCCGGCTTTTCCGGCAAGGGCAATTGCCCGGTTTCGTGCACCTCTATATTGGCGAAGAAGCTGTGGCCGCCGGCGTCTGCGCCGCCCTGACCGACGACGATACCATCATCAGCACGCACCGCGGGCATGGTCATGTCATTGCCAAAGGCGGCGATCTTAATCGCATGATGGCGGAGTTGTTCGGCAAAGCCACCGGCTATTGCAAGGGCAAGGGCGGTTCGATGCATATCGCTGATTTTGATATCGGCATGTTGGGCGCAATTGGCATTGTTGGCGGCGGCATGCCAATCTCGGTAGGCGCGGGCTTGAGCGCCTGGTATACGGACAGCGACCGCGTATCCGTCTGCTTTTTCGGCGACGGCGCTGCGAACGAAGGCAGTTTTCACGAGTCGCTTAACCTGGCGTCGACGTTGGCGCTGCCGGTGATTTTTGTTTGCGAGAACAATCAGTATGGCGAGTTCACGCCGGCGCTTCAGGCGATGAATATCAGTGATATCGCTGATCGCGCGGCCGGATATGGCATCCCGGGGCTGGTCGCCGATGGCACTGATGCTTTCGAGATGTACCGCGTCGCCAAGACGGCTGTGGAGCGCGCTCGCGGTGGCGGCGGACCGACGCTGATCGAAGCGAAGACTCATCGCCGGGGCAGCCATGCCGAGGGCGAAGAGGCTTTCCTGGGCGGTCAAACCTATCGCAGCGATGAAGAAATGGCGGCTGCGCAGGCCAAGGACCCGCTACTCCTGCTGCATAGCTATGTCAGCGAAAATGACCTTTTGCCGGCGGCGCAGTTGGAAACGCTCGACGCCGAAATCACCCAATCGGTGGCTGAGGCGGTCGACGCCGCGCGCAATAGCCCGGCGCCTGATATTGAATCCTTGTTTGAAGACCTGTGGGTATGAATGGGCGCGGTATCGCCCGGAGCATTTGAGTGCCTCGCAAAACCTATGTGGCGGCGATTCAGGAAGCTTTAGCCGAAGAGATGCGTCGGGATGACCGGGTATTCCTCATGGGCGAGGATGTGCGAATTGGCGTCTTCCCCAGCACGCGCGGGCTGCAGGCCGAGTTCGGCGACAAGCGCGTCATCGACACGCCGATTTCTGAACTGGCGGTGGCTGGCGCTGGGATTGGCGCTGCCGTGACCGGACTGCGCCCGATCGTGGATCTGATGTTCGGCACCTTTCTTTATCTCGCCTTCGATCAGATCGCCAATCAGGCGGGGGCGATGCGTTACATGTATGGCGGGCAAACGAAGGTACCGCTGGTCTTCATGGTGCAGAGCGGCGCCGGCAGCAGCGCCGGGCATCATCATAGCCAGGCGGTGCATCAGTTTTTCATGAATATGCCGCAGATCAAAGTTATTTTGCCGAGCACGCCTTACGATGGCAAAGGCTTGCTCAAGTCGGCGATACGCGATGACAATCCGGTGATTTTCCTGCATTCGCTGTCCTTGGGCGGGAAGCGGGGCGAAGTGCCCTCAGACGAGTATCTTGTCCCAATCGGCGCTGCCGATGTCAAGCGCGCCGGAACCGATGTCACCATCTGTGCAGTGGGTCCCACGGTGTATGCCGCGCTGGAGGCTGCGGAGACGCTGGCGGCTGAAGGCTTTGAGGCCGAAGTGATTGACTTGCGCAGCTTGTCGCCCTGGGACAAGCGAACGGTCCTGGAAAGCGTCGCCAAGACGGGACGCTTTGTGGCTGTCGACGAGAGTTTCCCCACGTGCAGCGCCGCCAGTGAATGGGCTGCGACGGTGGCGGAAGAGGCTTTTTCCGATCTCAAGGCGCCGGTTCAGCGCGTAACCAACGCGGATGTGCCGATGCCCTTTAGTCCGGTCTTGGAGAAGGCGGTTCTCCCTTCCGCGGCCGATGTCGCCGCCGCCGTACACAGAACTTTGATTTGAATTCATCCAGGACATGAGTAATTCCAATTAAGTAACGGAAAATTCACCACAGAGGCGCAGAAGTAAGTGCAAGTAAGTAATGAGAATCCGAAAAAGCGACGAGGTGTAGGGGCGTTTCGCTGAAACGCCCGAAAACAGTTAGTGAAGGAACGGGCGGCACAGCGTGCCGC
>DAOULD010000016.1:0-22751 GCA_034420635.1 Anaerolineae bacterium
CCCCTTCTCCCACAAGGGGAGAAGGGGAGACTTGTGACCCGTATTGAGCCCTTTAAGCCCCTCTCCCTTTATGGGAGAGGGGTTTGGGGTGAGGGTCAAGTTAGTATTTCAACGCACTCTGATAGGTCGCCCCTACATTTTGGATGGGTTATGCGTTGATCGACACAAAATGATATTGAAGCGATTGCCTTGAAGAGCCGGCAGGAAAATTTGACAAACTTATGGGAAAAAGCTAAAGTCTATTTTGTAAACTGAAAACTGTTTACTTAGTTACAATCTTTGGTGGAAACAAAAGCGTTTGCGGCGCGCGCGGACTGCAACGCAGTTCTGCAGGGTTTAGTGGGGCGAGCGTTAAATGGAACAGAGCGAAGTATCGTTGCAGCGTAGGTCTGAAAGCGCGCGGAGCGAAACGCCGCTCTTGCGCGCCCAAAACGTAAGCAAGGCATTTGGCACAGTACAGGCGCTCAGCGCCGCCGAGATTGATGTTTATCGAGGCGAAATCGTTGCGCTGGTCGGCGATAATGGCGCCGGCAAGTCAACGCTGATCAAGGTCTTGTCCGGCGCGCACCGGCCCGACGCCGGCGAGATCGTCGTGCGCGGTCAAGCGGTCACTATCCACAATCCGAACGACGCATTTGATCAAGGCATCGCCACCGTTTATCAGGATCTGGCGCTGCTGCCGACGCGCGACGTCGTCGCCAACCTGTACGTCGGCCGCGAGCTAACCAAGAACGGCATTTTGGATCGGCGACAGATGACCGAGGAAGCGAACCGAGTCGTCCGCCAATTGAAAACCAATCTGCCATCGGTTCATACGCGCGTGCGCCACCTTTCCGGCGGGCAGCGGCAAGCGGTTGCCATCGCGCGGGTCGTGCATTTTGGCGCGGAAATCTTGCTCCTGGATGAGCCGACAGCCGCATTGGGCGTCAAGGAAGCGCACGAGATGCTGACCCTGATCGAACACTTGAAGGAGCAGGGCAAAGGCATCATCGTCGTCAGCCACAATCTGGCGCATGTATTCCGAATCTGCGATCGCATCACGGTGCTGCGGCATGGCCGCACGGTGGGTACGCTCATCAAAGAAGAGACTGATTCAACCGAAGTCGTCCGCATGATAACCGGCGCCGATCTCTTGTAATGCGGATCGCCGCCGCGAGTCTGTATTGTCACGGCAACGGAGCGAGGCTATGACAATAAAACAAAAGGAAATCGATACTACCGTTGACGAGGCGGGGGGCGAATCGCGCTGGAAGCGTCTGCTGGCGCAGCGAGAGATCCAACTGCTGCTGGTACTGGTGGTTTTCACCATTCTGGTGCGCGCGGGCGGGGCGCCCGGTTTCCTGGGTCCGACGCATTTTCCCATTTTCCTGTCACAGGTTGCGCCGGACATGCTCGTGGTCATCCCGATGGCGATGCTGCTCATCGGCGGCATGTTCGATCTGTCGGTGACCGGTATCGCGAACCTCAGCGTAGTGCTTATTGGCTGGACATTCTCGCGCATGCTGGGGCAAATCGATGATACCTTGCTCATTTTCCTCGTAATCGCGATTGGGTTGTTCGCCGGTTTGGTGGTGGGGCTGATCAACGGATTGGCGGTCACGCGCTTGCGTATGAATCCCTTGATGACCACGCTGGCAACCTGGTGGATGGCTCAGGGCGCGGCGACCGGCGTTGCCGGCGGGGAATCGCGGCATAATTTTGTCGGCTCCTTCCGCGATATCGCTCGCTTTCAGCCCTTGCGAGACCTGGGCGAGACTTTCCCCTTTTTGCAGGAAATGAAGATCAGCACCCTGCCGATGCCGGTGTTTTACGCGGGGATCGTGATTTTTGTCGGCTGGCTGGTGCTGAATCGCACGCGCTTCGGCTGGCATATCTACGCCACCGGCAGCGACCGGCAAGGCGCGGCGCTCAATGGCGTCAACGTCAATCGCGTCACGCTGATCGGTTTTGTAGCGACCGGCATGGCGGCTGCTATGTGCGGGATCGTCTGGACCAGCCGGCTTACATCGGCGCCGCCCAATACACTGGGCGGGCTGGAATTGCGCGTGATTGCCGCGGCGGTTATCGGCGGCGCGGCGCTGACCGGCGGAGAGGGGAGCGTGCTGGGCGCCGTACTGGGGCTCTTCTTCATGCACATGATCAGGAGCGCGACCATACAGTTGGGCTTGCCCGTCTATTGGGAGTTCTTCGTCTTGGGTGTGGTATTGTTCACAGCGGTTGCCTTCGACGCCTGGAGCAAGCGGCGAGCCGCAACCGATCCATAATGACCGGCAATCGGCGGTCGTGTAGTCATATTGTGTTTCCCGGCAATTGGCAGGAAACGCGCTAGAAGGGGGCAGATGTGTTTAGCGGCGCGTCTGCATCGCCATCGTGGTGAATGTTGAAGTCATATTCGTTGTCAAAACCTTGCCCGCGGATCTCAGTCGCCTCGATTAGATTCACCAAAACAAGTGCAATACTTGGAGAGCATAATGAAGAAGTTTGCGGTTCTTTTATTGGTAGTTTCGCTGTTCATGGGCGCTGTCGCGATGGTCGGCGCGCAAGACAGCGGCGAAGACATCTACTATATGGTCGGGGGCAACCTGGGGCATCCCTGGTGGAAACAGCACTTCGAGGGCATTGAAGTAGCGGCCGAATGGCTGGGCATCAATGTCGAGATTGTGGGTCCGCCGCCCACCGATGGCATCGCTCTGGAGCAAATCAAACTGCTCGAGGAGATCGTCGCCAAGCCGAATACGGCCGGCATCATGATGATCGGTTTCGACGTCACGCTCATCCCCGAGGTCTCCAGGCAAGCGATGGCAGCGGGCATCCCCTTCATCCAATTCAATGGCGATCTCATCGACAAGGGAGCGCGTCATGCCTTCGTCGGCACAGGCGACTATGCCTTTGGTGAATCCGCCGCGCAACTGGTTCTGGATCGCTACCCTGACGGGGCCAAGATCGGCGTGGTCGCTTTCATCAGCGCCCAGCAGCATCGCGACCGCTTGCAGGGCTTCCAGGAGACGCTTGAGGCATCCGGGCGCGCCTATGAATTCCTGGAACCGGTCGATGATCGCGCCTCGATGGACGGCGCTTACAACGGCGCGTTGAACTTGATCGAAGCCCATCCCGATATGGATATCATCTATTCGGGCGACGCCTTCGCCGAAGGCGTGGCCAACGCCGTTAATGACATGGGTCTGGTCGACAGCATTGACGTGGTCGGCGGCGACCGCGCCGACTCGCTGCTGCAGGACATCAAGGAAGGCAGTGTCATGGGCACGATCGCGCAAGACACCTTCGCCGAGGGTTTCTTCGGCGTGCTTTACATGTATGTGGCGCGCCAGGGTCTCGTCTCGCAGGAAGGCGGACGCATCGCCCTGCCCGATACATCAATTACGCAATCCTTCACCATCACTGCCGAAACGGTCGACTTCTTCCTCGGGGTCGAGCCAGACAAGCCGACGCTGCCAGCTGGCACAGACGGCAGCTACTACATGATCGGCGGCAACCTCGGGCATCCCTGGTGGAAGCAGCATTTTGACGGCATTCAAGCCGCGGCCGACTGGCTGGGCATCAATGTGGAGATTGTGGGTCCGCCGCCCACCGATGGCATCGCTCTGGAGCAGATCAAACTGCTGGAGGAGATCGTTGCCAAGCCGGATACCAAGGGCATCATGATGATCGGCTTTGATGTCACGCTGATCCCCGAGGTATCAAAGCAGGCGATGGCAGCCGGCATCCCCTTCATCCAATTCAATGGCGATCTGATCGACAGGAGCGCGCGTCACGCCTTCGTCGGCACCGGTGACTTTGCCTTCGGCGAATCTGCCGCGCAACTGGTGTTAGACCGTTATCCTGACGGGGCTAAAATCGGCGTGGTCGCTTTCATCAGCGCGCAGCAGCATCGCGACCGCTTGCATGGTTTCCAAACGACGCTTGAGGCATCGGGCCGCGCTTACGAATTCCTCGAACCGGTTGATGATCGCGCCTCGATGGACGGCGCCTATAACGGCGCGCTTAACCTGATCGAAGCCAATCCCGATATGGATATCATCTATTCGGGCGATGCCTTCGCTGAAGGCGTGGCCAACGCCGTCAAGGACATGGGCTTGGTCGACAGCATTGACGTGGTCGGCGGCGACCGGGCAGATTCCCTGCTGCAAGCCATCAAGGACGGCGATGTCATGGGCACGATAGCGCAGGATACCTTCGCCGAAGGTTTCTTCGGCGTGGTTTACATGTATGTCGCGGCTGAAGGCATAGTCGCGCGCGAAGGCGGGCGCATCGCCTTGCCTAATACGGTGATCACGAAGTCCTTCACCGTCACCGCCGACACTGTCGACTTCTTCTTGGAAGGCTAGTAGAGGAGTAAGCGCAAGCAAGTCATGCGAAAAAGCGAGCCTTGTAGGGGCGACCAATCTGGTCGCCCGCTGCCACTGTAGCTTGTGCTTTCGGGCGACATGGTATGTCGCCCCTACAGATCGTTGCTTTAGCGAAATTTGCATGACTTTCTTGGATTCACTGGGAATACAAATCCCGCACCCCGAGCCCCCTCCCGAAAGCCAGTGTCTACGCGACCCAAGGCTTTGGAGAGGGGGCAAAGGGCGAACTTGTCACTCGGCACTGCCACACGATGGTTACGGCACTGAAGAACCTTGCCCGTATCACTCCAACTGCTGAAGACGGAGCCGTTTAACAGACAAGGACAGAATACCGATGAGATTGAAAGACAAAGTGGCGCTGGTCACCGGCGGCGGACGCGGCATCGGACGGCATATCGCTTTGCGGCTGGCCGATGAAGGCGCGGACGTGCTGGTCAATTACGCCAGCAGCCAGGCCGGCGCGGAGGAAATCGCCGCGCAGATCCGCGCGAAGGGCAGGCGAGCCACGGCGGTGCGGGCGAATATTGCCCGGCGCGACGAGGTCGATGCCATGTTTGAGCGCCTCCTGGACGATTTCGGCCGGATAGACATCTTGGTGAACAACTCGGCTATCGACCCCGTCATCCCGTTCCTGGACATGACTGATGAACAGTGGGATCGCGTCATTGATATCAACCTCAAAGGCAGCTACATGTGTTCTCAAGCCGCCGCCAAGCTGATGGTCGCAGCCGGCAGCGGCGGCAATATCGTCATCATCGGGTCCATGCACAGCATGGCGACCTTCCCGGGCATGCTGGCTTATGCCAGCACCAAAGGCGGTCTCAACGCGATGACGCGGGCGATGGCGCTGGACCTGGCGCCCCACCGAATCCGCGTCAATTGTGTCATCCCTGGTTCTATTCACGTCGAAAAAGCCTACGAGGTCATTCCCGATTACGATCCACATATGATTGATGATCAGATCGCCCTGGGTCGCATTGGCTATGGACCGGATATCGCGGCGGCTGTTGTGTTCATGGCATCGGACGATGCCGCATACGTCACGGGCGCGGCGCTGAATGTCGATGGCGGTGTCATGGCGCGCATGGCGCTCTGGTTCGACGATCTGGAGACCGTAGAGCGGAAATACGACAATTAGCGGCGCCAACGCAACTGGTAGAGCATGAGAAAGACTCTGAGCGATGAATGAAGTTGAACATGTCTTGTCCCTGGGCAATCTATTGGGAGAAGGTCCACTGTGGCATCCCGGGGAAGGGGCGCTTTACTGGGTGGATATCGAGTCCAGCCAAATCTTTCGTTACGATTCCCGAACGAACCAGCATGAAAAGGTACAGATGGATATCGCGGTGGGCGCCTTGGCTTTTCGAGAGTCGGGCGGCTTGATATTGGCGACGGCCAAAGGCTATGCCTATTGGGACATGCAAGACCGCCAGTTGGAATTCATCGCCGACCCGGAAGCGGACAAACCAGAGTCGCGCTTCAATGACGGCAAGGTGGATCGCCGAGGGCGGTTTTGGGCCGGTACCATGACCGTGGAAGGCGCTACCAGCGCGCTCTACCGACTTGATGCCGATGCTTCCGTGCAAAGAATGGAAAGCGGAATCACAATTGCGAACGGGCTGGGCTGGAGCCCGGACAACAAGATCATGTATTTCACCGATACCATGATCCACACGATATACGCCTACGACTTCGACCTGGAAAGCGGCAGTATTTCTAACCGTCGGGTATTCGTTCATGATCCGGACGCGCCCGGGCTGCCAGATGGATTGTGCGTCGACAGCGAAGGCTATGTATGGAGCGCGCGCATTCTCGATTGGCGCATCGTCCGCTTCGACCCTGATGGCGCGATTGAGCGTGAGATTCGCTTGCCGGTGAAGAATCCGACAAGCTGCGCCTTTGGCGGCGAGAATCTTGACGAGCTTTATGTAACTACGGCGGCTATCGGCTTGACCGACGAGGAAGCCCGACAGCAACCTTTGGCGGGCGATCTGTTCCGCATTCATACTGGCATCAAGGGGCAGGTCGAGCCCGGTTTCGCCGGGTAGTCATGCAGCAGATTGAGCAGATTACTTACAAGCATTTTGGCCGCTGTTATCGTCTCTGCAACGATCAAGTTGATCTGCTTGTCACCGGCGAGTTCGGACCGCGAATTATCCGCTTCGGATTCATCGGCGCGGAGAACGAATTCGCCGAGGTCGACTTCTCACTAGCCATTCCCGGCCATGGAACCTGGCGGCTGCACGGCGGGCATCGCTTCTGGCACGCGCCCGAAGACATGATTCGCACTTACATCCCTGACGATGAACCGGTGCGCCTGGAAGAACACGGCGATTTCATCCGCGTCAGGCAGCCGGTCCAGCAAGGGACGGGGATCGAGAAGGAACTGGATATCTCCCTCGCGCAGGATCGCCCCTCAGCGAATGTCACGCATCGGCTTCGCAATCACAATCTCTGGCCCGTCGATTTGGCTCCTTGGGCGCTCTCGGCAATGCGGGACAGCGGGACCTGCATCATTCCCTTGCCCGGCAGACGGGCGCCTGCCCTCGGCGAACTGCCAGGGATAAGCACGATTGCGCTCTGGCAATTCAGCGACATGTCCGATAGTCGCTTTTCCTGGAGCCGCAACTACATTCGCATTCGCCACGACAAAGCCGAGGACGCGCCTCAGAAAATCGGCGCGCTTGTCAGCGATGGCTGGGCAGCCTACCTGCGGCAGGGCAATCTCTTCCTCAAGACTTTCGATTATGTGGAGGGCGCAAGCTATCCCGACCGCGGATGCTCCGTCGAAGTTTTCTTCAATGACGAATTCCTCGAGCTTGAGACGCTCGGTCCATTAACGCGTCTGGAGCCGGGCGCCAGCATTGAGCACAGGGAATCCTGGCAGCTCTTCCGGGATATGCCGCCAGTCGAGAGCGACGATGACGTCAGCGATTCAATCCTGCCCATCGTCGAACGGGCGAGGGGGAACGAATCGTGGTAAAGCAGGGGGAAAGCGAATTGCCGGACAGCGACGCCAACTCGATCTTCGAGACGCCCTTCGATAGTCCTCTTTATCCGCGTTTCCCAATGGAGATGCGGAACGTGGAAGTCATGACGGTCTTTTATCGTACGGACATAGACGCTGCCCGCCGCCTGATTCCCGCGCCACTCGAGCTAAAGAGCGATATTGTCATCATCCACATTTATCACATGCACGACGCGGATATGTTCGGCGATTATTATGAGTCGGCGGTGCAACTGCCGGTCATTCTGCCGGGAACAGATGTTAGCGGCGCCTACTCGCCCTATCTGTATTTGGGTAGCGTTGGGGCGGTAGCGGTCGGACGCGAGATTTATGGGCAGCCGAAGAAAGGGGGAGAACCGCGGTTGGAAGTCCGCGGCGACCTCTTTGTTGGCACGGTAAGACGCAACGGCATTGACGTCATTACTGCCACCATGCCCTATAAGCTGCGCCGCGCGGAACTCTCTGAGATGCTCGAATTCGGCGATTTCCGAACCAACATCAATCTGAAGATCATCAACGGCGTCGACGGCAAAATCGCCATCCGCCAGCTCACGGCGCGCCGTTTCGAAAATGTTCGCGTGCGGGAATGCTGGTCGGGACCAGCGACGATAGAACTCCGCCCCAACGCGCAGGCGCCCGTCTATAAGCTGCCTGCGCGCGAGATGATAGACGGTTTTTACTGGCGTACTGACTTCGTATTGCCCTGGGGCGAGGTCTTGCACGACTATTTGGCGGCGGAAGCCAGCGACGATGAGGCTTGAGGGCGGACGTACAGCGGTCTATGTACAATCGCATATGCTCTGCCGTGACTATTCGAAGACAAGGACCGCGTGCAAGTCCAACTCCGGCAAAATCGTTCCCAGCTTCCCGTCATTGATCACGAAGTCCAGCGCGGTATCGGGCGCGATATATACGCGGCTGATCGCGTCCTGCGCCACCCTTGACAGATCCAGCTCAATCTCTATGTCGCGCAGGGATATGCCGTTGTCGTCAAAGGACGGTCGATCCACACTCCCGCGATATCGATTCAGCAAGTGCGCGACAGCGCGCCGCTTCTGCCGATTCAGCACCACCTCGACGCCGGCCGGCGCGTTGGTCTTCAATATCGGCCGCTCTACCAAGCCCTCCGCCAAAACACCCATCAGCCGTTTGACCCAGACGTTGGGCATCCCGCGCGATCGCAGGGGCGCCGCGACATAGACGCAGGTCCCGTCGCCGTATTGATTTCTGACGATCCCCGGCAAGGTTTTCGACTCGTCGGGCGCGGCATCGCCCCAAAGTATCGTTGTCGCTTCGGTCCGCCTCGACTCCGGCAATTGGAATTCACTGATGACCTGGCCGCTGTTTGCCCGAACTTGCAGCGCTATTTGATCGATGAGTATCGGCAGCGCCGTCACCGCACCCGCCAATTCCTCCTCCTCCAGCCGGAGGTATACAAATTCGCTGCCGACCTCTCGCTGATAGGCCGCGCCGAAGACATCGGCCAAGCCGAAGTCGGCGCGGCGCTCCCCGTTTTCGTCCCAGAGCGAACTGCAGCCCGATGCCAGCAGCTTGCCGCCCCCGCGAACATACTCACGCAGCCTCTCCAACTCAGCGTCGCCGAGCGCCGCCTGATCTGGCAAGATGACAAGTTGATACGGCGACAAATCGCGATCCAGTTGAATGATGTCGTACTGCAAGTGCATATCGATCAAAGCATCATGAAATGATTCCGCGCCATCCAGCATCAAGCCCCACAAGTTGGAAGCCGAACGCGGCTTGGGCGCCATGACCAGCCCAATATCGCTGGCGCCGGTCGGCTCGGTCAGCCAGGGTTCAAGCGCGCGGACCTGTCCGAATACATCCGCCAAACCGGCGAATTGCGCCGGGTCGGTAGCGCCGTTGGCGTAGGGCGCTTGACCAAAGACCATGCTGCCGCCGTGCGCCAGCGCGATGGCATTCTCAAGCTGTAAGAAAGCCAGCGGCTTCTGATCAAAGCCATTCCAGCCACCGCCAAGTTCCGCGCGCGGCAAGGCGCCAGCGGTCAAGATCTCGAAAGGTTTGCCGCGCGTCTTCGCCCAGCGCGCGTTAAGGCTCTGCCGGACGTATTCGGGCGCATGCCCTTCGATAGAAATCAGATCGCCCGAGTCAATCGGATCGCCCGGCGCGCCCGCCGCGTTATAGGTGATGACGGCTTCTGGCAGATGCCGGCGAATGACGCCATAAGCCTGGTTCAGGAAATCATCGACCTTGGCGGTCATGAATTCGAAAATGCGGTCCGACTCTTGCGCGGTCGGACGCACCGGGAGTTTTTCTCCCGTTTCGGATTCATAGCTTTTCTGCGCATAGAGCGAGTAGTCGGGAATCGGATGCGGCGCGATCATCCAGAGGTCTTGCCGCACGTCGCGCGCCAGCGGGATGATATCCAGCCAGAAGCCGTCAACCTCATAGTTTGCCGCTAACTCATCGATTTGCTGAAGTACGAAGTCGGTGTAGGGCGAACAGATTGACGCCATGTAGAAGGGACGAAGTTTGTACGGGTCGCCCAGATAGTTGACCATGCGCCATTCGGGATGTAGTCCCAGCGCGTAGTTGTCAAAGCACACGCTGACGTATGCGATGAGCCGGATATGCCGTTTCTTCAGTTCAGGCAACAATTCACCGAGGATATTCCGCGGATGCGGCAGCCCGAGCGAGCAGGGATAATAGCAGGTTCCGTGATGGTCCTTGCAATACAGTTCGAGGCAGTCGACCGCCGCCGCTTCCAGACTTTCCGCGTATTGAATCGCATCAAAGCGAAGTCCCTGATCCTTCGCCCATTGGGGTGATACGTAAAGTTTGTGAACCTTGCGAAAGGTCTGGCCGAACCACTTGCTCATAAGTTTGTCCCTCCTCCAATCTTGGCGTGCTAGCGTAGCGCGCCGGCGGTCATACCCTTGCGAATCTGCCGCTGGAACAGGAAGTAGAAGACAAATAGCGGCAGCGCCGTCAGAGTCATGATCGCGAACTGCTGCCCGACTACGCTTTCCGCCGCCATTGAGACGGGACGATAACCGGCGACCGCCAGCGGCAGCGTCCTCACTTGCGGTTGGTCCAGCAGCACCAGCGCGAAGAAGAGTTCGCTCCAGATCCAACTGATATTGATGATGGCCATGCTGGCGATGGCGCCGCGGGAAACGGGCACAACCACGCGGATGAATGCGCCGAAGCGAGAACAGCCATCCAGCAGCGCCGCTTCCTCCAATTCATGCGGAAAGCTCAAAAAATAGGCGCGCATCAGGATGATCGTAAAGGGCAACCCCAGCGTCGCGTAAACCAGCATCATGCCGAGGTGGTTGTTTCGCAAGCCGAGATCGCCCATGAAAAAATACATCGGGATGATCAAGACATGCACCGGTACAGCCAGCGTGAGCAGAAACATTTGCTGCGTCGCCGCGTTGCCGGGGAAGCGCCCCCGCGCCAAGGAATAACCAGCCAGCCCGGCGACGAACAAGAGAATCAGCAAACTGCCGAGCGTGATGATGAAGCTGTTGATGAAAAAGGTCGAAAAAGGCTGGGCGACGCGATCGCCCTGCCAGACGATTTCGTAGTTGTCAAACTTTAAGGGATCGGGCAAGGCGAAAGGCGCGTTCAAGATTTGCTTGTCCGTTTTGACCGATGTGATGAACATGAAAATGATGGGATAGACTTGCACAACTGCCCATACGAGCAGCAGAACGGTCACCGCCGCTCCCGGGGCGCGCTTCAAGATGAGAGGGATATTGCGTCGCTCTGAGCGCATCGCGGATGAGACCATGCTAAAACTCGACCGCTTCAACGCGCATCAAGCGTTGATAAATATAGGTCACGGTGAAAATAACGATGAACATCACAACCGCTACCGCCGACGCATAGCCGTATTCTTGTTTGCGGAAGGCTTCTTTATAGAGGAAGGTGCCCAACACCGAAGTGCTCTCCGCCGGTCCGCCCAGCGTCATCACCCATACGAGGTCAAAGACCTTCAACGAAAAGATGAATTGCAGAACGCTGATCGAAATGAGCACCGGTCGAATGAGCGGCAGGGTGAGATGCCAGATGCGCTGGGCTTCGCTGATGCCATCCAGCGAAGCCGCTTCGTGCAGATCCTCGGGAATGTTCTCGATGGTAGCCAGCAAAATGATCATTGGGAAACCGGAGAACTGCCAGACGGCGACGGCAATGACCGAGCCCAGCGCAGTTTCGCGGCTGGCGATCCAGGTGCCTTCCAGATGCGCCAAACCGACGCTCCGCAGCATGACGTTCAACATGCCGAAGTTCTGCTCGTACATCCGCACCCAAAGCGCGGCCGTCACCGCCATGGGCAGCATCACGGGCAGATAAAAGATGAAGCGATAGATGGAGGCGCCCCGAACGCGGCGGGCGATCGCCATCGCCAGCAGAAGCCCGATGCCAACCGTGCCGACCATCGAATAGACCGCGAATGTCAGCGTGTGCGACAGCGCGCCCCAAAAAAAGCGGTCATCGAATAAATCTTCGAAATTCTCCAGCGCGATATATTCACGCGGTCGCAGACCATTCCATTCGTAGAACGCCAACTCCAAGGACTGGACGAGCGGCAAAGCCATGAACATCACGAGCATGATCACGGCCGGCGCAATGAAAGCGTACCAAATCAGATTGCGTCTCAGCCAGAAGCCAAGGCGCTGTCCGTTGGTTGGCGGCGCGCCAGCAGCGGCTGCCTTTCGCTTGAGGGTGGAATCGGCCTTGTCGATTTCCACGAGCGCTCCTGGAGGTGAAGCGGATGAAACGCGGCGGAGCAGCCGATATAGCTGCTCCACCGCCAGATTCAAAGTGACGAATGCTAGCCTTCGCGCGCTTCTTCCGTCGCTTCCTGTACCATTTCAGCCGCTTCTTCCGGTGTGATTACATCGTTCAACACCAGATCCGACGCCTGCTTCAGCGCGGAGAGCACATCAGGCGGCACATTCGCCTCATAGAGCGACGGCGCGCCCATGGCGGCGACATCAGCAACCTGTTGCGCCGATTCCGGCGTGAGTATCTCGGCGACGGCTTCCTGGGGAATATCGGTGCGACCGGGGGTAATGCGCGATGCCCGCGCGTAGGTCTCGACGCCTTCCGCCGAACCGAGGTAAGCGACAACTTCGAGCGCCGCTTCCTGATTGCCCCGATTGAAGACGATGAAGCAGTTGGGAATCCAGCTTCCAACCGGTCCGTAGGGTTCGATCATGTCGTCATCGTAATGCGGATAGTAGAAGTAACCCCAGTCGAAATCGACCTCGTTGCCCAGGCTGCCGGAAGCCCAGGAGCCCATCTGCCACATGGCGGCGCTGCCACCCGTGAAGAGGCCCTGGCCCTGGCCGTATTCCGTGTGCCCGGCGAAGCCGTCAGCCAGCAATCCGCGGTCGACCATGTCCTTCATCGTCTGGAAGATGCGGACGCCGTGCGGATCCGTCCACTTGTATTCATTCGCCCAGTCCGGCGAGCCGGGATTGGCGTTGAGCATGAAGGCGCGGTATTCGTCTTCGGTCCAGGAGCGCATCATCAGCGCATCCGGCAGGTGGTTGACCAAACCCCAGTCGTAGAGGTTGACCATCGGCTGATAGCCGCCGGCGCGAACCTTGTCGGCGACCTCATAGAGCTCTTCCCAAGTCGTCGGCACTTCGGCGCCGACTTCGGCGAAGATATCCTTGTTGTAGTAGATATACGGTGTCCAGACGACATCGATATTGACGCCGTAAATGCTGCCGTTGGGCTCGGTGTAAAAGTCGAGCGTGCCCTGGGTGAAGGCGTCGTACCAGCCTTCAGCCTCGTAAAGACCATCGAGCGCGACCAAGAGGTCAGCCTCGATCATGTCCTTGTACTGGAACGAACGCGAGCACCACCACCAGGTAAGATCGGGACCGTCAGCGTCGGCGAACATGGTTGTCGGCGCAGTCGCCTGCCAGTTGACCTCGTCGGCCTGGATCTCCAGCTCGACCTGGATGTCCGGGTTGCGCTCATTCCAGACCGAGATAGCCGCTTGCAGACCTTCGGCGACCGGACCGGCGAGGCCCGTCATGCGCAAGGTCATCGCGTCTTGGGCATGGACGCCCGCGCTGCCAACCAGGGCAAGCATGACTGTGACAAGAAGCAAGAAGGCGACCTTGAAACTGTGCGATTTCATTTTTTCACTCCTTTGAACAAAACTCTTGGACCATTCGGATACTCGCTTGAGCCGCTTGGCTCGGTTTTACAGCCTGTCTTCGTTTCAACCTCCTTTGCTTCCCTGTCCGTTTACGCGTACTTAATACCCCAAACTTACGCCGCCATCGACCTCAATGGCGACTCCCGTGACAAATGACGCCAGGTCGGAGGCCAGGAACAGCGCCACTTTGCCAATCTCGTCGGCGGCGGCGATACGACCCAGCGGATGTATCGAATTCACATAATCACGCGCTTCCGCTTCATCCGGCTGCAAGGCGAACCATTCGTTCACCAGCGGCGTCTCGACCCAACCGGGACAGATGCAGTTCACGCGTATGCGATGAGGCGCCAGATCAAGCGCCATATTCTTTGTCAAGGCGACGATGCCGCCTTTCGACGCCGAGTACGCCCCCGAGCTGCCCTGTCCAACCAAACCGACCATCGATCCCATATTGATAATAGCGCCGCCGGACTGTTTGAGCGACGGCAAGACAGCCTTGGACACGAGAAACACGCTCTTCAAGTTCGTGCTGATGATCCGATCCCAATCATCTTCCCCCGCCTCTTGAATGCCTTTGCCATCGTGTGTGCCGGCATTGTTGACGAGGATGTCAATTCTACCGAAGCTTTCCAGGATGCCTTGAACGGCCCCCGAGACGGCGGCGGCGCAACTGACATCGGCATTGAAAAACGCGGCTTGCACACCGCGCTCCCCCAATTCCTTCAGGGTCGCGCTAGCGGCATCCCCATCAATATCAATCAGAGCGATACTTGCGCCCGCCGCCCCGAAAACGCGGGCGCAGGCTCGTCCAATGCCCTTGGCAGCGCCGGTGACAATAGCTACTCGCTTCTCCACAAGCTGTCCGAAATCTGGCGGCGACAAATCGGTCTTTTTCATCAGAACTCGCCAGCCCCCTGCATCCAAGGCGTCGAAGTCTTCAAAACCGGGTGCGGGAACCCAGTATCTCGCGGTATACTGTAAATTGTATACATCTTGATTTTAATCAGATGTCGCTGTCTGTCAACAAATTGCGCAATATGGCGCCTGTCGGTTGACTTTCAGCTACATTCCAAGTATTCTCTCAATATTGTATACAGTAAACAGAATCTTCCTACAACCTACGATGGCAAGAGACACTCTATCCAATTTGACAAGCATTCAGGAACGCAGAACATTAGTCCATGATGTTCTCGAAGCGTTGCGGCAAGCAATTTGGGAGAGACAACTGCAACCAGGCATCCGCCTGAGAGAAGAAGAACTCGCTGAAGCGCTCAATGTCAGCCGCGGTCCCGTTCGGGAAGCGCTCATTCAACTGGAATACGAAGGATTGGTCATTCGAGAGCAGAATCGCGGCGCGTCGGTCGCGCGGCTGGAAAGGGAAGACCTCGACGAAGTGTACTCATTGAGGATGGCGCTTGAAAAACTTGCCGTTCAGCTAGCAGTAAAAAACCACAATGATTCGCACTTGGCACAGATGCAGGCGATTCTGGACGATATGCGGTCGGTTCTGGACGACACGGTGACCGTACAACGCGCCGCTGACCTGGATGTCAGCTTTCACGAGGTCGTGATAAAGTCTGCCCAGCACAAGCGGTTGCATCACTTTTGGTCGACATTGCGCCCGCAGATTTACATATTCCTTCTCTCCCGCAATGTTGCCAACTCGGACTTCCGCGAGTACATGCTGCCCTGGCATCAGGATATCCTGGATGCGATTCGCGATCGAAACGAGAAGATGGCGCTCGAGCTCATAGAAACCCACCTTGAAGCCTCTTATACGCGGGTACTCGTTAGTTACGAAGAGTTCCTCGGCGCTGACCGGAGTTAGCGGCGCCGCCAGATGCTGAGGCGAGGAGAATTGGTCTTGCTGGAACGGTTTGGCCTTCAAGGAAAAGTAGCGGTTGTCACGGGCGCGGCGTCCGGCTTGTCACAGGCTATTGCCCTTGGCTTCGCTCGTTGCGGCGCCGATCTGATTATCGCCGATATCAATCTGCCAGGTCTAAAGGAAACCGCCAGCCAGATTGAGACCATCGGGCGAAAAGTCGTCGTCTGCCAATGTGATATCGCGAAGCAGACCGAGGTTGACCGGCTTTTTGATCTGGTTGATTCATACTTCGGTCGCGTTGATATCCTGGTCAATGGACCCTTCGCCTTCAATCGCTCCCGCCCCGAAGATATGAGCCTTGAAGACTGGAATCATGCGCTTTCAGTCTGCCTGACCGGCTTCTTCTTGTGCGCGCAGCAGGCTGGCAAGCGAATGATCGCGGGGGGCGCTGGCGGCAGCATCATCAGCATCGGGTCAATCGCTGGCGCGCTGGCTTTGGGGCGCGGCAATTTTGTGTATAGTGTGGCGAAGGCTGGCGTACATCAGCTGACGCGGGAGCTTGCGGTAGAATGGGCGCAGCATGGCATTCGCGTCAACGCCCTGCTGCCGGCGCAAATGCGCACTCCGTCTGTCAAGCGCTGGCTGGAAGACCCGGCCACAGATCCGGGACTGGTGACGCATCTATTAAAAGGCATTCCCATGAATCGAATCGGCGAAGCAGAAGACATCGTTGGACCCGCGATATTCCTGGCATCCGATGCCGCCGCCTTTATCACCGGTACGTTGCTCGCGGTCGATGGCGGCAATCTGGCGCTCAACGCCGGCGGGAGCCATACGTGGTAGCCTTGCCGGCGTTGAAGATTAACGATAACCGTGTTTAGGTTGATGACAATATGACCACTGTAGTCATTGCGCACGCGTCGTTCCCCGATACCCGCCTCGAAACGGAGGCGCTGGCGGCGATTGGCGCGACGACTGTCTATACGGGAAACCTGGAGACCGGCGAAGCCCGCGAGGCCGCCAGGAGCGCGGATGCGCTGATGGTGACCATTCAGGAAGTCGACGCCGACCTGATTCGATCGCTGGAAAACTGCAAAATTATCGCCCGCGTCGGCACGGGCCTTGACGCAATCGACATCCCCGCGGCCACTGAACGCGGCATTTGGGTGACATACGTCGCCGACTACTCCATCGACGAAGTGTCGACCCATGCAATCGCGCTACTGCTCAATCACGCGCGGCGTCTGCGACAGATGGACGCCTCGGTTAAAGCCGGCGCCTGGTACGACGCGGCGCGAATAGAGCCAGCGCCGCGCTTGAAAGGGCAGGTCATGGGCATCATCGGCTTGGGGCGCATTGGGCGGGCAACCGCGGCAAAAGCGCGCGGGCTCGGACTCAATATCATCGCCTATGATCCCTTTGTCAGGCTGGACCAAGACATCAAAGGCGATGTCGAACTTGTCGACCTTGATACCTTATTCAGCAAGTCCGATTACATCTCGCTGCATACGCCGCTGACCGAGTCGTCGCGCCATATCATCAACGCGGCCGCCCTCGAAATGATGAAGCCGACCGCCTATCTCATCAATACCGCTCGTGGCGAGTTGATCGACGATGCGGCTTTGCTGGACGCGGTGAAGGCGGGCGGCATCGCCGGCGCGGCGCTCGATGTGCTCGTCGTGGAGCCGCCGCCCCACGACTCGCCCCTGCTCCACGACGAGCGTATTCTTATCACGCCGCACGGCGCTTGGTATTCTGAAGCGTCCAAGCTAGATGTAAGGCGCAAAGCGATCGAAGATGTCCTGCGCGTATTGACGGGTCAGAAGCCGCTGTCGCCGGTCAATCAACCGAATCTCGGTCCCTAGTCTGCGTATACGAGGAGACTTCGCATTGGACAGTCATGAAATGGCGCTGAGCAGCGAGCGGTTGCTGGCGCTTTACCGCACGATGGTTCTCATTCGGCGGACGGAAGAGCAGCTCGCTCGCGCTCACCAAATGGGTCTGGTTCCCGGTCCCTGCCACACCTATGTCGGGGAAGAGGCGATCGCGACTGGGGTCTGCGCCAATTTACGCCGCGACGATGTCGTTTTCAGTACGCATCGCGGTCATGGGCATGCGTTGGCGAAAGGCGTCAGCGCGCGCGAGGTGGCGGCCGAGCTTTTCGGTAAAGCGACCGGCTGCTCCCAGGGGCGCGGCGGCAGCATGCACCTCTTCGCCCCGGAGATCGGCTTGATGGGCACGAGCGGCATTGTCGGTCCCAGCATTCTGCAAGGCGCCGGCGCCGGCTACAGCTTCAAGCTGCTTGGATCCGATCGCGTAAGCGTCGCCTTCTTTGGCGACGGAGCCGTCAGCAACGGCGCTTTTCACGAGGGGCTGAACCTCGCTGCGATTTGGGACCTGCCCGTGATCTTCGTCTGTGAGGATAATATGTACGCCACCGAGGTTCCGTTCCGCGAGGCGACGCGCAACCAAAATGTAGCGGAGCGCGCGTCTGTGTCCTACGGCATGAATGCTGTCACCGTGGACGGAAATGACGTGCTGGCTGTCTATCAGGCGGCTGAAAGAGCCGTGACACAGGCGCGGGCGGGCAAAGGTCCCTCGCTGATCGAGTGCAAAACCTATCGCACCAGGCCCCATGCCGAAGGTATGCGCGATGGCGGCTATCGCACGGCGGAAGAAATCGACGCCTGGAAAAAGCGCGACCCCATCGCGAGCCTCAAATCTTGGCTTCTCGCCAAGGATCAGGCGGACATCGAGGCCTTTTCCGCCCTTGATGACGACGTCCAGAGAAGCGTCGAAGACGCCATCGAATTCGCCCGCTCCAGCCCTTTCCCGGATCCGGCCACCGCCGGGGATTTCATTTTCAGCGCTCAGGAATAAGCTATGCGAGAGATCACTTACACCGAGGCGGCGCGCGAGGCGCTCGCTGAACAGATGGCGATAGACCCCAGCATCTTTGTCGTTGGCGAAGGCATCGGCGAGCGCGGCGGCAACTTCAATACCACCCTGGGGCTATATGAGCAATATGGACCCATGCGCCTGCGCGATACACCGATTGTCGAGCGGGGATTCGTCGGCATGTGCGCCGGCGCCGCCATGACCGGGGCGCGCCCGGTCGTCGACTTCATGTTTATCGACTTCATCCTGGATTCGATGGGCGAACTGCTCAACCAAATCTCCAAAGTCCAATATATGAGCAGCGGACGCATCAAAATGCCGATTGTGCTGCGCGGTTGCATCGGCATTGGCGGCGCGGCCGCGACGCATCATTCCGGCAGCTACTATCCGATTTTCGCGCACATTCCGGGCTTGCGCGTCGCCTTGCCATCCACCCCCTATGATGCCAAAGGCCTAATGAAAACCGCGCTCACCGGCGACGATCCGGTTCTGTTTCTGGAGCACAAATTGCTGCTCAACAAACGCGGGCGCGTTCCAGAGGAAGCATACAGCATTCCATTTGGGGAAGCGGCTGTCGTCCGTTCGGGCAGCGACGCGACCGTAGTCGCCTTGACCGTGATGGCGCCAAAAGCGCTCGCCATCTGCGAGGATTTGGCGCGGGAAGGCATTGAAATCGAGGTGATCGACCCGCGAACGGTCGCGCCGCTCGATATCGACAGGATACTCGAATCGGTTCATAAAACCGGGCGTCTGCTGATCGTCGATGAAACTTTCGGACCCTGCGGCATCGGGGCCGAAATCAGCGCGCTGGTGATGGAAAATGGCTTTGATGATCTGGACGCGCCGATCGCCCGATTGAACGGCTTGCATACACCGACCCCCTACAGCCCGACATTGGAAAAAGCCGTCACTCCCGATCAAGCCGCGATCACTCGAGCGATTCGGGATTTGCTGGCAGAGTAGCCACTCGGCGCGTAACCGGCGAGAGGGGCTTTCGCGGGAACGCAGTTCACCGAACAGTTTTGGCTACCGCAAGTGTTGGTTTTACGGGATGAGACAGGCTGGCGTATGGCGATAGAAATCGTAATGCCCAAGCTCGGCTGGACTATGGAAGAAGGTGTCCTCGACGAATGGGTCAAAAATGATGGCGAGCAAGTGCAGGCGGGCGACATCATCTTTGTCGTCGAGAGCGACAAAGCCCTCCAGGAAATAGAGGCTTTTGACAGCGGCATTCTGCGTATCCCGCCCGATGCACCTCCCGTTGGCTCGACGGTGAAGATCGGTGAACTGCTGGCTTATCTCGTACAGCCGGGTGAAGCGCCGCCTTTCGAACTGAAGGACCCGGACCAAGCGGCAGCCACGGCGACATCCACTGAGCCGCCCGGAACACCCGCGTCCGAAGGTCGAACTGTCTCCACAAAGGAGCGCCGACCTTCGCGCAAGGGCGGTCCCGCGGCGAGCCCGCGAGCGAAACGCATCGCCGCCGAACTGAACATCGACTGGAAGTCATTGACAGGCAGCGGGAGCGGCGGACGCATTGTCGAGCGCGATGTCCGCGCCGCCGCAGCGACGGCGCCAGCTGACGACGAAAAGGACCTCCGTATCACGCCTGTCGCGCGCCGACTTGCGCTTGATGCGGGCTTGGACCTGGACAAACTGGCAGCGCGTTTTGCCGGCGTCCGCGTAACGCGCGCGGACGTGGAAAAACTCACCGCGGAACGCCAGGCTGTCCCGGAGGACAAGCGCTCGGCAATGACAAGCGTAGGGCGAGCGACGCGCGACCGCATGGTCGAAAGCGCCCGGAGCACCGCGCCGGTCACGCTCAGCAGCGAGGTCGACGCGACCGAGTTACTGCAGTTGCGCCGCAAGCTCAAAGCGGACGGCGCGGACATCGTGCCTACGTATACCGATCTGCTGGCGAAGCTGGTCGCAAAAGCCCTGCGCGAGCACCCTGCGCTCAACGCGTCTATCGCAGGTGATGAGATCGTACTCCGCGGCGCAATTGACATCGCCGTGGCAGTGGATACCGAACGCGGACTGCTCGCGCCGGTGCTGCGCAACGTCGACCTGCTTTCTCTATTGGAGTTGGCGACCGCGAGCGCCGAGCTAGTTGATCTCGCGCGGCAAGGCGCGCTCAAGCCGGAACACCTGGGCGACGCGACCTTCACCATAAGCAATCTGGGCATGTACGATATTGACGCCTTCACACCCATAATCAGCTTGCCGCAAGCCGCTGTTCTGGGTATCGGGCGGATAAGACCGCGGCAAGTTGTCATCAATGCGGAAGCGGAACGCGCCGCCATCCGGCACATGATGACGCTCAGCTTGACTTTCGACCATCGGCTGGTCGATGGCGCTCCCGCCGCGCGATTCCTGCAGCGCGTCAAGCAATATGTCGAAACGCCTTACCTCTGGCTCGTGAACTGAATAGCGAGGACAAAACCATGAAACTGGTTACCTTCGTGAAAGACGGCGCTTACCGACCCGGCGCCATCATCAAACGAAACGGTCGACGCGCGATCGTCGACCTGCTGGCGGCCGACGCTTCGCTTCCCGCCAGCATACGCGCGCTGCTGGAAGCTGGTCCGCCAGCTCTGCGGAAAGCGGCTGCCGCGGCTGAAGCGGCAAATGATCTTGTCGATATGGCAGCGGTGAAACTAGCCGCGCCCATCCCGAATCCGGACAAGATTCTCTGCATCGGCTTGAACTATGCCGACCATGCCGCGGAATCGGGACAGCCGCTGCCGGACTACCCAATTGTCTTCAGCAAGTATAGCAATACTGTGATCGGCGCCGGCGACGCGATTGTTCTGCCAAAGGTGACGGAAATGGTCGATTATGAAGCCGAGTTGGGCTTCGTCATAGGTAAACGGGCGCGCTACGTCTCGGAAGAGGATGCCCTGGATTATGTCGCCGGATACCTGAATGTCAATGATGTCAGCGCGCGCGATTATCAGACGCGCACCAGCCAGTGGACCATGGGCAAATCCTTCGATACCTTCGCGCCGATGGGACCGGCATTGGTCACCGCGGACGAAGTGCCCGACCCGCAGGATCTCGCCATTCGCCTGTGGATCGGCGACGAGGCGCTGCAAGACTCCAGCACCAGTCAACTGATCTTCAGTGTGCCGCAACTGGTGGCGAATATAAGCGAGGTGATGACGCTGAATCCAGGTGACATCGTGTCGACCGGCACGCCCCCGGGCGTCGGCGCCGCGCGCAAGCCGCCACGTTGGCTCAAGCCCGGCGAAACGGTCAATATGGAAATCGAAGGTCTGGGCGTTTTGAGCAATCCAGTTGTCGCCGAGCAGCCATAGGCAACTGGGCAGCGTCAAAGGCTTGGTCCGGGCGTGCCGCCGGCATTCAAGGCCAGGTTGCCGCCGTCCAGCGGGATCAAAGCGCCGGTGACCCAAGCCGAGGCGTCCGATGCCAGGAATACAGCCAGACCGGCAATGTCCTCGGGCCGCCCCATCCGTCCGGCAGGTATGCCCGAAAGGAACTGCCCTTCAAGGTTCTCGTCGGCTTGCATGCGCTCCGCCAAGCCGGGATTGACAACTTGCGCCGGCAATATGGCGTTGACGCGCACGCCTCTGCCGCTCCATTCCGTGCTGAGTTCCCGAGTCATCTGCGCTACGCCCCCCATGCCGACGCTGTAAGGAAAGTTGCCGCGCCCCAAAGCCGAGACACCCCCGATCGAGCAGATATTGATGATGCTGCCTTTGCCTGCCGCAAGCATCCGGCGGCCCGCTTCCTGACAGCAGCAGAAGCGCGCGACCGTCAAGCCAAAGACAATATCCTCCATGAGCTCAAGATCAATGTCTTCCGGTTTCCCCAACTGACCGGGACCGGCGACATTACCCAGAATGTCGAGTTGATCGAATTCCCGATCCAGTTCCGCAAACATCGCGCGAACCTGTTCGATATTCGTGACATCACAAGTCACCGGAAGCACGCGTCGGCCCATCTTGCGGATTGATTCGGCGGTGGTATTCAGAAGGTCCGTATTGATATCGGCGATCAGCAGGTCGGCGCCGGCGTCGGCGAGCGCGAGCGCCATAGCCCGGCCCATGCCTTGAGCGGCGCCGGTCACCAGCGCTACACGTTCCCTTAAGTCAAACAGTTGCCGTATCATGCCTGGAGGACAATTCTAGCCCTTGCGTCTCATGCGGGCAACAGCATTGTCGCCTCGCCGAATCAAGCGACAGGGTCGCCGGTTGTCTTGCAGCGGGCGTTTCAGCGCCAATTCAATCGCGTGGCCTGCCACAGCCGCCGCGCGATTTAACAGCGTTCGCGAGTCTTTCATCCCTGGGGTTCTTCTCAGTAGAACCGAGCAAGTCATGCAAAAATGAGGAGCCTGTAGGGGCGGCTCGCTGAGCCACCCGTCGTCATATTTTCTTGCCCGATGATGTCGCTCATGCGGTGATTTTCGGGCGTTTCAGCGAAACGCCCCTACAGTTTTCGATTATTTTGTGGCTGTTTATACTTCATCAA
>DAOULD010000017.1:0-6582 GCA_034420635.1 Anaerolineae bacterium
TCGTCAAGCTCTGCGCGCTCTTGACGAAGAGCGCGGCGGCTGTGCCCGGGCGCTCCCTTAAATGACGAATTCCGTCGGCAAAACTGCGTTTGGACTTGTCCAGTTTTCTTCGCCCTTTCTGGCCGATTTCAGATCTGGGTACAAGGGGTATGACGACGGTCATGACCAACAAGGCGGAAAGCACAAACGTTAGCGCGTCAATGAGTAATGCCGCGCGTATGCCGAAGATTTCGGCAACGATGCCGCCGCAAATGGCGCCAATAGCCAGCATGGCGGACCAGGTGATGCTGCTCAATGTATTGCCGATCACCAGTTGGTGACGATAGAGAACACTGGGCATGATGGCGTTGCGAGCAGGCTCGAAAATCGACGATACCAGGAACTGTATGATTGTGAAGACATAAATGAGCGGCAGATACTCCGGTCCTTGCGTCGTTATTAGCAGTCCGAGCACCGCCAGGGCGCGCAGAACATCGCTGATAATCAGCAGCCGTTTGCGGTCGAAGCGGTCAGCCAGGACGCCTGCCAGGGGCCGCATCAGCAAAGGCGGTATCATACGCGCGATCAAGAATGCGCTGACAGCGATGCCTTGGTAGCCGGTGCCATCCGTATACTGGACAATCATAGCCGAGATGACTATCGTGTTGAACCAGTCGCCCAGCAGGCTGACGACCTGCGCCAGCCATAATTTGGTGAAGTCGCGATTGCTGCGTATCAGCTTGACGTATTGCATGAGCAACCTGTATCAGATGGTAGTTCAAACCAAGGAGCTTCGGACAAAAGCGCTTGCCGGAACAGCGCCTAGTGTACTGCATGATAGGGCAGGTTGCACGATGCGCTTGGCTCTCGTCGTGTGCATTGTAATGTCCGGCAAGAGATTCTCTTCCGGGTGCATTTCAATCTTTTGGCGGGATGACATAAATTGCCTGCGAATGAAGAGTTGCCCTTGCCTTGCGCTTCTCCCAAAATAAAGGAGACAATGTAGGGGCGACCTATCAGGTCGCCCGAAAACAACTGCAAACTTGATGCGCCAATAATCTGAAATGCGCCCATTCTCTTCCCGCTGCATTGACAGTCCCCTGCCTCTGGCATAGGATGAACCTGTGAATACAAGGACAGAGCGATGGACACTTTGATCTATGTCGGCGTCGGAGGGTTCCTTGGCGCCAACGCCCGCTACCTGTTGACGATTTGGACGGATGGACTCATGCAGGCGCGCTGGGGCGTATTCCCCTTCGGGACCTTGCTGGTGAACACACTGGGCTCATTTGCTTTGGCGCTATTCGGTGCCTGGTTCGCAGCGCGGACCGGGCTGTCGCCGCAATTGCGCCTTCTGGTCGGCGCGGGATTCTTCGGCGCCTTTACCACCTTTTCGACCTTCGCAAACGAAAGTTTCAGCCTGTGGGAGAGTCAAGGAACAACGGCATTTCTATTGAATGTCGCGCTCAATAATGGCTTGTGTCTTGCGGGAGTAGCCTTCGGCATCCTGTTCGGACAGCGTCTCTTCGCTAGCGCATAATAGCTAAAATATGCTCTGCGCATACACCTGTTTATGTGAACTGCGACGCGCATTCGACGCGCAGGCTTGCTATTTTGTCTTAACAGGGCAATTCTTTTTGTTGCCGCCGAGCGGCGCCCGATAGAGGAAACATGGCTGACATTGTCAAAGTAGTGGCCCTGTCGTTGATCGAGGGTATAACCGAGTTCTTGCCCATTTCCTCCACGGGCCACCTTGTTGTCGGCGCTGCGATCCTGCAGTTTGACGTCATGGGCGCGGTCTTCGAGGTGTTTATCCAGTTTGGCGCGGCCGTAGCGGTTGTAGTCTATTATCGCCGGACCTTGCTCTCGCATTTGACCAGACTGCGCTCGGCGCCAGACATCAGGCGCTTTTGGCTGTTGATATCTCTCGCCTTGATTCCGGCCGCTGCGGTCGGGTTCATTTTCAACGAGCAAATTGTGACATTGCTATTCTCTCCCGCCGTCGTCGCCAGTTCTCTGATCATTGGCGGCTTGGCCTTCTTGCTGGTCGAACGCTCGCCCCGGTTTTCCCGCCCAACTGTTGAAGATGCCGCGCAATTGACGCAAGTCACGACAAGGCAAGCGATCATCGTTGGTATCGTACAAGTCTTGGCTTTGGTACCGGGCATGTCTCGCTCCGGCGCGACGATCGTCGGCGGCATGTTGGCGGGCATGAACCGCCGCATCGCCACAGAGTTTTCTTTTTTCCTCGCGATCCCGATGCTCGGTGGCGCCACGCTTTACAAATTGGCGACCTCGTTGGCAAGTTTGCCGCAAGATGGCCTCGCGCTTTTGCTGCTTGGCGCGACGCTCTCGGGCATCGTCGCCTGGTTCACGATAGATTGGCTGCTCAAGTTCGTTTCAAGGAACAGCTTCGTCGTCTTCGGTTACTATCGTATCGTTGTCGGTCTAGTGATCTTGGCGGGCGCCGCCACCGGCGTGATAAGCTAAACTGCTGCCGCTTGACTGATTCAGATCATCGAGCGCCTTCGGTTTCCAAACCTGCTTGCAGATCTGATTGTCCGATTTTCGTCCCTTCACTATAATAAATACAAGCCATTAACCTGTCTTGCATGGGACGGTCTGTCTATGACATATAGGCAAAGTAATCACGCGATACACAGGCGTATATCGTTGTCGCTGATATGCGCGTTGCTGTGCCTGCTGGCCACAGCATGCTTCCGCGACGCTAGCGAAGTTATTGATAGTCAACCGGTAGCTCGCGAGGTTGCGTCCCCGACGGCTGTCAATACCGAAGCGCCGGAACCAACGCTTACTGAAGAGTCCCTCGAAGAACTCTTCACCGAGGAGCCTCCCGATACATTCGCCTTGACCGCGACCGCGCTCATTGCGCGCCTGACCGAGGCTGCGGAACTGGAAGCGACCGCGCCCTTGATTGACGACACTGAGGAATCGGATACTTCCGGCGCCGTTGATGATGCGCCCGACGTTCAAGCCACGTCAATTCCGCTGGTTCGGGTAACGGTGCCGCCAGGCGAAGACTGCATACACGAGATCCGCGCCGGCGAGACCTTGTTCATGCTGTCCCTGGCTTACGGTTCAACGGTGGATGAGATCGCTGCCGCGAGCGGAATTGACAATCCCGACCGCATATCGGTCGGCCAGCGCATTACGATTCCTGGCTGCGGTACGGCTGGTTTCGCGCCGCCTCCAACATCGGCGCCGCCCCCGACTGCGGATCCCAGCGCTGTCGAACCGACCGCCCTTTCGGAAGAAGTCGAGATAGCGGAAGCGGAAGACGAAGAAGACTTCGGCGCGTTGGTGCAACGGGCGCAGGACGCCATACTGAGCAATGCGCAAGCCGGCGCTGCCTCCGAATTTAGCGCGCAGTCCGCGATTGCGACGCCGGGACGCAGCTACACAGTGCAGCGAAATGATACCTTGCTCGGCATCGCTTTGCAGTTCGGCACCTCTATCGAGGCGCTGGCATCGTTGAACAACATTGCTGATGTGGACGATGTGAAAGCGGGAGACGAGTTGCTGATTCCCTAAGGTCATTGACCGCTGCTATTTCCCTGCAAGTCCGGCGACGCCTGGACTAAGCGCGAAAGATTCAGCGCCCTAACTGCTTGCCAAAGCCTTCAAAACACTGGGGGCGGCTGACCCTTGATACGCCAAGTTTCACTGTGATATAATCTGCGCTGTTCTATACGTCTTTGCTACGCCTGCGGGCGTATTTTTATGGAAGGAAGCCAGCCATGAGCCAGGAACTCATGCGTACCTTGGTCGCCGAGAATCACAAACATCCAGAGATCGAATCAGGTGATACGGTCAGGGTTCATGTGCGCATCGTGGAGGGCAGCCGCGAACGCGTTCAGGTATTTCAAGGTGTTGTCATCCGCGCCCGCAAGGGCGGCAACGAGGCCAACTTTACTGTCCGACGGATTGCCAGCCATGGCGTAGGTGTGGAGAGAACTTTCCTGCTCCGCAGCCCCCGCGTAGAAAAAGTGGAGATTTTGCGGCGCGCCAAAGTGCGTCGAGCGCAACTCTATTACCTGCGCGAGCGGCGAGGCAAGTCGGCGCGCCTCAAGGAACGCCGATAATCCATTCCCAAATCAGCTGAGCCTCGGAACGTCAGCGGACTCGACGCAACGAGTCCGTCTTTTGCGTCGCGTCAGCGCTTTTCCCTGAGCACATAATAGGTGCCCTTTTTGGCGCCTATCTTGCTGAGAATTCCCTTGTCCACCATATCAACCAGATCAAGGCGCAAAGTCTCGGCTGAGACGGCATTGATCAGTCCGCGGAATTCTCGATTGGTAATCGAACCATTCTCGCGAATATACTGCAGCGCGCGCGCTTGCCGGTGATTGGTGTCGCGAGACCACTCGGGCGGCTTTGGTTTCTTGCGCTCATTATGCAGCGCCAGCGCGAAGCTGTACGGGCGCGCGTCGAATTTGGGCGGCGAATGTCCAGCTTGCTCCATCACCTCGATCATACGGTCGATGCCCAAGCCCAATTCTTCGATGTATCCCCATTGGAATAGCCCGCCCACCAGCCTGGGATTGCGTGAAAAATGCTCGTCCTTGATGTTCTCAACGGTGATAAAACCCGGCAGACCGCCCGGGGAAATCACCTCAAGCCGGTCGGAAAACATGCGAACTTCGATGCGCCGGCCGCGCAAGCGATAGTCACGGTGGCACATGGCGTTGACAAGCGCTTCGCGCACCGCGAATTGCGGATATTCAAAGGTCTCTTCACGCTCCAGTCCTTTGACGACGGCGCTGACCGCCATTTCGCTCCAGACCAGGTTCCAGGTTGCTTCTATCAAGCGCGGGACCGGACCAGTTAGCTCCTCTCGCCGCGTATAGCCGGCCAAGCCGCTGTCGCCGCGTGGCGTGGTTCCCACAAACTTGGCGAAGACAACGCCGCTTTGCGGCAACCATTTCTGCGGATATTCGCTGAACAGCAGCAAACCACAGACGGTTGGCTTGCCATCCGCAGTTATCGCGCCGACCTCGGCCAAGAGATTGTTGATTTCGCCGTCGTAAGGGCGTTTACTGCGTTCGGCGCGCTTTTCCAAGTATTCGTCGATCATCTCGCGGCTAAAATCGTCAACCGTGGCGCCCGGCACGGCTTCTCCCTCGAAGTCGCCGGTGTTCTTCGCGCTCGCCAATCGTAAGATCTCTTGCCCGCCCAGCGGCCGATTGACCTTGCCGCTCCTGATCAGTACGCGACCATCGGAAAGCGCGTGCAACTCGGTGCTCCTGGGAACGCGAATGGCGTAGGCTGGAAGTTTTCTGGCCGCCTTGCTCGGCTGAATACGCTCGGGCGCTTCGGGATTTGACGGCGGATCAGGCCCGTTGTCAATAGTCTGAAACTGTACCTGTTCCAGATTCTCGGTGACGACAGGAGGATTGTAGAGCTCGTCCGCCAGTTTGAGCGCCCGGTCAATTTCCGAGACCTCGGGCGCGGCCCCGCCGGGATCGCCGTCAGATTGCAAGCCGACGACAATAACGCCGCCCTCGGTATTGGCAAAGGCGACCATATTCTCCGCGATCTGGACGGTGTTGGCGGAATCAACAAAGGCCAGGCGCGGACCCTCTCCGCCCCTAATGAACTCAGAATCTGTCATTGATTTCCTAGGCTGAATTCCTGTCTCTAGCGTAGTTTAGCATAGCCATTCAGTGGCGGCGAACCAATTCAAGGTCTAGATCCTGCGCAGTGTACCCTTTTCGCTTGAAACAAAAAAACGACCGCTGAGAGGCGCGTACGTCGCCCGCTCCCCAGCCCGCAACGCTTGGATAACCGCATTGAACATGACACCATTTGACACCCCAAACCTCAACATACACACAAGCTCCGTAGGCGCGACCCTTGGGTCGCCCGCAAATACCTTTGTGCCCTTCGTGTCTTGACGGTCAGTGTCGGCGGTCAGTGTCTACGCGACCTACGCGCCCTACGCGACCCTCGGTGGTTAAAATCTCTCTGTGCCTCAGTAAGTGCAAGTAAGTAATGAGAATCTGAAAAAGAGACGAGGTGTAGGGGCGTTTCGCTGAAACGCCCGAAAACAGTTAGTGAAGGAACGGGCGGCACAGCGTGCCGCCCCTACAGGCTCCTCATTTCGTTGCATGACTTACTCGGTTCTACTTCTGTGCCTCTGTAGCAAAAAAACCCTCTGTGCCCTTCGTGTCTTGACGGTCAGTGTCGAAGGGCTGTGTCGGCGGTCAGTGTCTACGCGCCCTACGCGACCTGTGGTGAAAAATATCTCGGTGTCCTCGGTGCACTCGGTGGTTAAAATCCCTCTGTGCTCTCTGTGCCTCTGTGGTGAATTAAAAATGTACCACCCCCGCCAACGCGCCACCCCCGCCAGCCCCACAACCCGCAATCCAATGCCTCCCTCCCATAAAATCTCTCTGTGCCTCTGTGGTGAATCCCCCCGAAAATCTCCATTAGAAATATGTAAAAACGCGACCATTTAGTCGCCTTTTCACAGAACACTTGTGCTACTCTGTCTTTATCGCAAAAGCAGAACAGGAGTCCACACCATGCCAACAAAATACAGCCTCGATACAAAAATCGCGGCGCTCAACCTGCTGTGTCGGC
>DAOULD010000018.1:0-6454 GCA_034420635.1 Anaerolineae bacterium
CCCGAAATCAACATCTACACTCACGTCGAAACGTGTACGAGCGAGCGACCTGCGGTGTTGGCGGTCAGTGTCGAAGGGCTGTGTCGGCGGTCAGTGTCTACGCGACCTACGCGCCCTACGCGACCCTCTGTGCCTCTGTGGTGAATTAAAAATGTACACCCCCTACCCCCCCCACGTATACATACTGTATCTATACTGTTGCCAAAAAAGGGGGCAAAATGAGGGCATCTTCCCAGCATTTGAGGGCATCTTCCCAGCATTTGAGGACACATTGCGCCTCACAAAGCGCCCGTTCGGAGCAATCAGCAGCCTGCCGAAAGCTGTCCGCTCCTCAGCGAGGCATCAGGGAGGGGAACGCTTTTCTCGGGCCGATCTTTGGCTGGAAATGTGCTTGTTTCGCATTATTTTATTGGGACTACTGAGGGTCCTGTGGGCGCTGACCGCCGACGCGGAGGGGACTGTTTCGGGCGGGCTGTCTGGCGGCTGTCATTTTCTATTTCAAGCGAAAAGGATACACTATCCCTTAGGAGGTTTCGATGTCGATCGTCATCAGCGGGATCCAAACGCGCGATCTGCGCTTCAGGCTGGAAGAAGGCGCCGGCGCTGACAGCGTGCATACCAATCCGCAGTATTCATACGCCGTGGCGCAACTCCAGACGAATGGCGCGCTCTCCGGCATCGGTTTGGCTTTTACCCTGGGCGGCGGAAACGATCTGGTCTGCCGCGCCATCGACGATCTGGCGGGTGTCCTGGTCGGCCGCGAAATTGAAGCGCTGATGGCCGAATTTGGGGGCGTCTACGCGCTCATGCTGGAACATCCGCAGTATCGCTGGCTGGGTCCCCACAAAGGCGTCGTGCATCTGGCGCTGTCGTCGATCGTCAACGCCTGCTTCGACCTGTGGGCGAAGGCGCGCGGCTTGCCCCTGTGGCGGCTGCTGCTGGACTTGAGGCCGGAGCAAGTGCTGGCGACGCTGCATCTGCGCTACCTCGACGATGCGCTGAGCGCGCAAGAGGCATTGGCGATATTACGAAACGAGCATCGGCTTCGGGAACAGCGGATGGGCATTCTGGAACGGGGCTATCCCGGCTACGATACATCGATTGGCTGGATCCAGTACTCCGATGACACCATCAAAGAGAACCTGGTCAAATCGATGGATCAGGGCTTCGCGTCGGTCAAACTCAAGGTCGGCTCGGATGATCCGGCGCGCGACATCCGCCGCGCCTTCCTGGTGCGGGAAACGGTCGGCGACCAGGCTCGCGTCATGCTGGATGTCAATCAACAATGGACCTTGCCGCAAGCGCTGGAAATGTGCCAGAAATTGCGCGGGATGAATCCCTACTGGATCGAAGAACCCACCCACCCCGACGATGTGCTGGCTCACCAGACGCTGGCGCGCGCCATCGCGCCGATGAAGCTGGCAATCGGCGAGCACCTGCCCAATCAGATCGTCTTCAAGAATTATCTCCAGGCGGAGGCGGCGGGATTCCTGCAACCGGATTGCGTGCGGCTCGGCGGCGTCAGCGAATTCATCACCGTGAGTCTAATGGCGCGCAAGTATGGCATACCGGTAGTGCCGCATGTCGGCGACATGGGGCAGATTCACCAACATCTGGTGCTCTTCAATCATATCGCCTTGGGTCACGAAGCGATCTTCCTGGAATACATCCCGCATTTGCGGCAGCATTTCACAGATCCAGCGCGCGTGGAAGGCGGGGTCTATGCGACGCCGCAGGAGCCGGGCAGCAGCTCTGACTTGAAGGCGCTTGGCTGAGCCGTCCGCAAGCGCCTGTCACCACCGGTCATCGCGCCAGGCGCTCAATCAAGAAATGCTCGAAGCCTTCGACATCAACATCGAGCGCGACCCGCGCGTTCTCCGGCCAATCGGCATCCGGCGCGCGCATGAAGGTCACGCCCGCCGCAAAGCGCCCGCCCGTTTCCACGTCCACGTGGAGCGGGGTCAAGCTGAGGAGTTCCGGTCGGATCAGAGCCGCCATCGCCAGGGGATCGTGCATGTAGGTCCAGCCGCGGCCCGCGAAAAAGGGATACAGGTCGATCTGGTCAGCCAGCGCCCGGTGGAAGGGCGTGCCGGCCTCGCGTATCCGCGCCGAGCCCTCGCTCGTGACCCGCACTTGCAAGGTGACATCAAGCGGGATCAGCGTGATGGGCGCGCCGGAGCTGAAGACGATATGCGCGGCTTCCGGATCGCTGACGATGTTGTGCTCGCCGTAATCGGCATAGACATGGACCGAGCGCTGGAAGGCGCCGCCCATGATAGTCAGTCCCGCCAGGTTGTCCGCCAGGCGCGGCTCTTGACGAAGCGCCAGAGCGGCGTTGGTCAAGGGACCGATACAAAGCAGATGAATCTGCCCGGGGTTTTCCATCACGGCGCGGACGATGAAATTGACGGCGAACTCCGATGACGGTTGCAGCGCCTCGTCCTCCGCACCCAGGAAACCTTGTCCTTCGTGCCCGCCCCAATAAATCGGGCGCAAAGCGAGCAGTGGCTCGGTCGCGCCCATCGTCACCGGCACATCGGTCAATCCGCGCAAGCGCAAGAGCTTCATCGCCATGCGCGCTCTCAGCAGCACATCGCCGTAGACGCAGGTCACGCCCACAAGCTCGACCTCGGGCGAGTTGAGCAAGAGCGCCAGGGCGACGAAGTCGTCCACATCGGTGCCGATATCCGTATCAAATATGACTTTCACTGTTCACCTCGCGCGATTTAGGATAGTTGGCAGTGAGCCTCGGGCGACTCGCAGAGTCGCCCCTACAACGTTTTCGATTATTATGTCAATTACTTTTGTACGGCAGTTATTATCATTACTTCTTCGGTATTATTTTGAAAAAGGAGCGCCTTGGGAAAGTTCATGCGGCATCAGCCCTTTAAGCCGGAGCCCAGAATGCCCCCGACGTAATACCTTTGGAAGGGCAAGATCAAGAGGACCGGAACCAGCATCGCCAGCGTCGAACTGGCAAACATCTGCTCCCACAAATGGACTTGCTGTTCGACGCCGATGATGGACACCGCGACTTGCACCACCCGCAGTTCCGGATCCGGCGCCACCAGCAGCGGCCAAAAGAAGTTATTCCATTGGCCCAGGAACAAGATCACCCCGGCGCTGATCAAGGCGGGCTTGGAGACGGGCAAAATGATCCGCAGGAAGACCTGCAGCCAGGTCGCGCCATCAACCCGTGGCGCGTCGATCAAGTCTTGCGGGATCTCGGCGAAGAACTGGCGGAAGAGAAAGATGATGATGCCGTTGGCCAAGCCCGGCACGATGAGGCCCTGCCAGGTGCCGAGCCAGCCCAGATCCCGCACGAGAACGAAAGAGGGGATGATGGTCAGGTCGCCGGGAATCATAAAGCTGAAGATGACCAGCGCGAAAAGGAAATTCTTGGCGCGGAACTGCAAGCGCGCGAAAGCGAAGCCGGACATGGCCCCGACGGCGATCCCAAAGACGACCGTCACCGCGCCCAGGAAAAAGGTGTTCAACAGCGCCCGTCCGAAGTCTTTCTCGAAGATGGCGTGGTAGCCGTCTAAAGTGAAATCGGCCGGGAAGAAGGCTCTCCAAGAAAAGGGCAAGACGTTCTTCCACACGGTCTCGCGGGTGGTAAAGGACGAGGCGACGATCCAGGCTATCGGCAAGATGATAGCAATCGCGATCGCGATCAACAGGGCATAGAGCAAGATGTAGCGGCGCGCTTTGCGCAGGCGCAGGAGGGTCGTATGATCCCGGTTCATGTTGCACCGCTTGAATGAATCTGCTTGTTGCTCGCTCTGTTCATTCGTTTGTTCGTTCGTTTGTTCATTCGTTTGCGCATCGGAGGCTCCTGATAGCGGCTAATGCCGTGGGCGCAGCACGATAAACTCGACCGCGACGAAGGCTACAACGACGATTAACAAGACTGAAATAATGGCTGAGGCGATCCCGATATCGCCATAAACCAAGCCGCGTCGATAGGCTTCGTACATGACCAGATGGGTGGAAAGCTGAGGTCCGCCGCGCGTGATCAGATATATGGGCGCAAACAAAGTGAAGTTCACCACTGTATCGGAGACCAGTACAAAGGCAATGATACGGCGCAGCAGCGGCAGCTTGATCGATATGAAGGTTCGCAGGCTGCCCGCGCCGTCCACGCGCGCCGATTCCAAGACATCGGAAGAAATCCCCTGCAGCCCAGCCAGGAAAAACAAACTCCAATAAGGAACCCCGATCCAACTAATGATGCCGATGATGGACCAGAGCGCTTGGCTCGGATGCTGCAAAAAAGGCTGGCGCGGCAATCCCAAGGTGCGGATGATGCCGTTGATCAAGCCGTAATTGGGGTCCAGCGCCAAGCCCCAGGCGATAGCCGTGACATTCATCGATATGGCGACCGGCACCAGATAGATGGCGCGGAAGATGGCGATGCCCGGCACACGCTGGTTGATCAATTCCGCCAGCAAGAGCGCCAAGCCAACTTGCAGCGGATTCACCACCAGGCTGAACAGCATAGTCGTCTTGAAGGAGCCCCAAACCACTGGATCTTCAAAAACCGCGATGAAGTTGTTCAGCCCGACGAACTTGCGCGCGCCCGCCAGACTCAAAGAATTGGTATAAAGCGCTTCTTCAAAGCCGAGGACGATAGGAATATAGCGGAAGACGATCAACAGAATAATGGCGGGCGCCAAAAAGAAAGCTGGCGTCCACCGTTCCAGGCGCAGCTTGTTCAGCACGATCATGCTCCGAGCGGCAAGCCGGGGAATAGAGGCCCCGGCTTGCCCCTTCGCCGGGAAGATAAATCTATTCCCGGTATTTGTCCATTTCCCGCTCGATGCGGCCCGCGGCCTGGCCCAGCGTTTCGGCGACATCCGCGCCGTTGCGGATGTCCTCAAAGGCGTCGGAGAGGATCTCTTCGTATTCGAGATAGCCCACGGTCAGGGGCCTTGGCGTAACGTAAGGCGCTTCGCCCGCCGCCACAACAAAAGCCAGGTTGGGGAATTCGGCATTGGCGGGATCTTCGGCGAATTCAGCCAGCATTTCTTCGTGAGCGGGCCATACGCCCCAGACATCAAACCAGATGCGCCCGGCTTCGGGTGAACTGGCGAAGGCGACGAAGGCCGCGGCTTCCTCGGTATGCTCGCTATTGGGGTTGACGCCCAGGTGCCAGCTATCGCCCGGCACGGTGACCTCGCCACCGTCCCAATAAGGATGCGGCGCAACGCCCCAGTCAAAGTCGAGCGGATTGTTGATGAATTGGTTGATCATCCAGCCGCCGTCAACATAGATACCCAACTGGCTGTTGCGGAACAACTCGCCGGAGCTGATGCCGCCCTGTGGCGAGACGTTCAAGGTGTTGTGCAGGTCGGAGAACCAGGTGAAGGCTTTGACCCAATCGTCGGAATCGATGATCCCCTCGACGGTCAAGCCATCGTCCCCCAGCACCGCCGTGGGCAAGCTCTCCGGGATGGGCTGCAACTGATAGATGCGGTTGTACTGGCCGAATTGCAGACCCCAGACATCGTTGACGCCGTCGGCGTCGGCGTCGCTGGCGAGCGCTTGAGCCGCTTCGGTCACCTGTTCCCAGGTCCAGCGTTCATCGGGCGCGGGCGGCGTGATGCCAGCCGCTTCCATCAGCGCCGCGTTGTAATACATGACCTGGGCGGAATTCCAGATCGGCGGAGCCAGCAGTTGACCGTTATAGATGCTCGAGGTGTGCAAGGCGTCCACCCAACCGTCGATCTGCTCGGCCGGGATGGCATCGTCCAGCGGCAGCAACCAGCCGCGGAAGCCGTAAGACGCTACTACAGGCGCGTCCACGCTGACGATATCGGGCTCGGAACTGCCGGAGCCCAAGCGAATTTGATTCTGCTGGAAGACTTCGCGGAAGGATACTTTATCCACGCGAACGGTGATATTCGGATTGTATTCGGTGAACCTGGCGGCGACTTCTTCCGCGCCGGGCAAGTCGGTGATCCAACTCAATTCCACCGCGTCCTGGCTCGTGACCGTGACGGTCGCCAGCAGCAAGATCAACAGCGAGAGTCCAAAGAGCCTGAGAGGTTTATGAAGAAACATTGTTTTTCCTTTCGAAACTAACACTAGCGATATAGATTTCAGATGGTCGGCGCTGCGCCTCCCGTACTATTCCACCTGCCCTCATAGTATAACAACGACGCAGCGAGTCCTGCCAAAACGCCATATTGGGTAGTGTATTCTTTTTGCTTGAAACAGAAGATCTTAACCACCGAGGACACCGAGAGCACCGAGAATATTCTACGGTATTGTTGCTCTCCGTGTTCTTTACACATTTGTAGTGGAATGAATTATCTTAATTTCAACCGATGTCGATACAGAGTAAGCGCAAGTAAGTCATGCAACGAAATAAGCCGCGTGTAGGGGCGACATATCATGTCGCCCGTCGATGCGATGGCGCGGTTTCGGGCGACCAGATTGGTCGCCCCTACGG
>DAOULD010000019.1:0-17410 GCA_034420635.1 Anaerolineae bacterium
GGGCGACCAGGTTGGTCGCCCCTACGGGATTCGATTATTTTGTAGTTTTCTATATTTCATCAAATTATTCGCACGACTTACTTGCATTTACTTCTGCGCCTCTGTGGTGAATCTCTGTTCTACTTACCATATCGCCCGCCGCGCCCATGAACACTGCCGTTGGACAACAACAACATAAGTTGTCCAACGGCAGTGTGGGTTTAGTTAGTTCATCCTGTTCTATCCTTAGAGGAGGACGAACTAACTAACTGAATGGGAGAGCTTGCCATAGATTTTACGATTATGCTGACCCGTTTCCTCAACCTGGTCGCCCGCCCGCGACCGGTGACATGATATGACGCCCGGAATTCACTCTCTGTGCCCTCTGCGCCTCTGTGGTGAATCCCCCGGTATTGAACTCGCCTAGGAGGATATCCACGAAATCCACCACGCCTCAACCAGCCTGACCGCTGAACAATTCGCGGCGAAACGATATAATGACGCCAGGACTTCCCATAGATAAGGACGAGAGACAAATGGATCTGGGATTAAAAGACAAAGTTGCGCTGGTAGCCGCGTCAAGCAAAGGGCTGGGTTATGGCGTCGCCAAAGCCCTCGCCGCCAACGGCGCAAAAGTATCGCTCTGCAGCCGCACCGAAAGCGATGTCGCGGCCGCCGCGCGCGCCCTCGCCGACGACTACGGCGTCGAAACCCTCGCCAGCGCCTGCGATGTGCGCAAGGTAGAAGACATCCAAGCCTGGGTGGACAAAACAGTCGCGGCTTGGGGCGCCATCGACTGCCTGCTGGTGAACGCCGGCGGACCGCCCGCCAAGACGCTGAAAGAAGTCAGCGACGACGATTTTCAAGCGGCTTTCGAACTGACGCTCTTCAGCAGCTTTCGCATGATCCGCCTGACCATCCCGCACATGACGGGCGGCGGATCGATTTTGACCGTCACTTCCGGTTCGGTCCGGGAGCCGATTACGCGTCTGGGCTTGTCCACCATCATGCGCGCCGGCGTGGCCGGCATGATCAAGACGCTGGCGGACGAATTGGCGCCCGACGGCATTCGCCTCAACAATCTCGTCCCGGGGCGGATCGATACCGACCGCGTGGCGCAACTCGACGCCGTCACCTCACAGAAGACGGGCATGAACTTGGAGGAGGTCCAGGCGCGGGCCAAAGCGGGGATCCCGCTCGGACGTTACGGCACGATTGACGATTTCGGCGCGGCTGGCGCTTTCCTGCTGTCGCCGGCTGCCAGTTACATCACCGGCGCCACCCTGCGCGTCGACGGCGGCGCTGCCCGCTCCATATAACCGCGCAATACGTCTCGAGCAGTTGCCCTTCTAAAGCTTGTCCGATACCCACTCTGTGGTGAGCAAAATTGATGCAAATACCCGTCCGGCAGCAAGAAAAAACACGATTTGGCGACCCAAACCAAACAATAGATGAGTGTAGGGGCGACCCTTGGGTCGCCCGCCTTCTAGCCGCAGACGCTTGTGGGTTGACCTAAAATGACGAGTGGCGAATACTGGGCTCCATCTTGTCGGAATACTCTCTGTGCTCTCGGTGTCCTCGATGGTTAAATTAACCGCACCACACCCGCCAAGAGAGTCCTGCCGTTGAGATTGACTACTCCCTAGAAGACTAGGAGATGCCATGAAGGTTTATGAAGCGCTGGCGGCGCATATCGCCGAATACAACGACCTGCTCAACATCCTGAATACGCTCAAATGGGATATGCGCGCCAAGATGCCGGCCGGCGGATCGCGCTCGCGCGGCGCCCAATTGGAGACGCTGAGCAAACTCGCCAAAGACATATTCGTCAGCGAAAAGACCGCGCGGCTGCTGGATGCGGCAGAGGAGGAAAGCGCAAGGGTTGAACTTGATATTTATCAGGCGCGCGCCCTGGGACAGACGCGGCAATATTACGAGATCCAAAAGCGCATCCCCGCCGAATTGATCGGGCGCATCGCCGCGCTCAGTCCCGAATCGGAAACGGTCTGGGCACAAGCCAAAGATCAAAATGACTACGCTGCCTTCAAACCTTACCTGGGGCGAATGCTGGACTTCAATATCGAGTTGGCGGAGGCCATCGGCTATGACGAGCACCCCTTCGACGCCCTGATCTTTCAATTCGAACCCGGCATGACGGCTAGAAGTTTGCAGGCGCTCTTCGGCGAACTCAAAGCAGGCATCCTGCCACTCCTGGAAAAGATCGTCGCCAGCGATGCGCCCTTGCCGCTGGACCTTTGGGAGCAGGAATACGACATTGACGGGCAAGCGCGACTCTGCCGCGAATTCGCGGCGCTCATTGGTTTTGACTTCGGGCGCGGACGGCTCGATATCGCCCCGCATCCCTTTGAGATCTCTTTCACCCGCGACGACGTGCGCATCACCACCCGGTACGACATCAACTACCTGCCCATGTCGCTTTTCGCCACCTTGCACGAAGCCGGTCACGGTCTCTACGAGCAGAACATCTCGCCCAGCTTGACGCGGAGCGCACTCACCACCGACTTCCTGGGGCAATACGCTGTCGGCGGCGCCAGCTACGGCGCGCACGAATTCTCCTCGCGCCTCTGGGAAAACCAGATCGGGCGCAGCCGCGCCTTCTGGAATCTGCACTTCGGGCGCTTGCGCGACCGCTTCCCCCAGCAAATGCAATCCGCCGATGCCGAACTGGTCTATCGCGCGGTCAATCGCGCCCGTCCCAGTCTCACCCGCGTCGAAGCCGACGAAGTCAGCTACAATTTGCATATCATGCTGCGAACCGAGATCGAGATGGCGCTGCTCGACGGGTCGATCACCGTTGATGAGTTGCCCGAAGTCTGGAACGTCAAGATGGAGGAGTTCCTGGGCTTGACCCCGCCCGACGACCGGCGCGGCGTCCTGCAAGACGTGCATTGGTCGGCCGGTACCTTCGCCAACTTTCCCTGCTACACCATCGGCAATATCATGGCGGCGCAGGTCTTCGAAGCGGCGCGCGCGCATGTGCCCGATCTCGATCAGAAGCTGGCAATGGGCGACTACGGCAGCCTGCTGGACTGGCTGACCGAGGCGATCTACCAGCACGGCCGCGCTTACACGGTGGACGAGTTGCTGCAAAGCGTCTCGGGCGAGGATCTGCGCGTCGCGCCACTGCTGACTTACCTCGAAAGGAAATACAGCGACCTTTACGACTTGAATTAGCGGAAAAGGGAAGTAGAACCAAGTTAGTCATGCAAAAAATATCACAGGCTTAGCCCCCCTCTCGTAGTGCTGTGTCGGCGGTCAGTGTCTACGCGCGCCCCTTGTGGGCTGAGGAGCGGACGTGTTTGAAGATAGCGGCGGGTCAGTTAATAGCGTAGTGCTGTGTCGGCGGTCAGTGTCTACGCGACCTACGCGCCCTGACCCCCACAGGGTTCATCGCGAAAATCGTAGGGGCGACCTATCAGGTCGCCCGAAAAAGCTATAGCTTAATCAACCTTTCTTTATAATTCCCAAAATAAAGGGAGCACTTCCCATGAAAATCACTGACGTCAAAGTCTATCTGGCAAAAGAATGGCGCAGTTTCTGCTTCGTCGTCATCGACACCGATGAAGGCATCAGCGGCATCGGCGAATCCGGTATGACGGGGCGCGAACTGGCTGTGAAAGGCGCCATTGAACATTTCAAGCCCCTGCTCATCGGGCGAGACCCCTTTCGCACCGAGCACATTTGGCAATTGCTCTTCCGCGGCGGATTCTTCCCGGCGCAGCGCATTCTGACCGCCGCCATCGCCGCCATCGATATCGCCCTCTGGGATATCAAAGGCAAAGCGCTGGGCGTGCCGGTTTACGATTTGCTGGGCGGCCGCGTCCGTGATCGCGTCCTCACCTACAACCACAACACGGGCGATACCGTCGACGAACTGGTCGAGTGCTGCCAGCGATCGGTCGCCGCTGGCTGGAAAGTGCTGCGCTGGGGACTCGCCGAACTGCCGGGCGACATCCTGGAACCGCGCCCGGCTGTGCTGCGAACCATTCAAGAATGCGAAGCGATACGCAGGACCGTCGGCGACGAGGTCGAAATCGCGCTCGACGTGCACACGCGCCTCAATCCCGCCGATGCCATCTGGCTCTGCCAGGAACTCGAACAATACCGCCCCTATTTCGTAGAAGATGCCCTGCGCGTGGAAAACGCAGCGTCCTACCGCAACCTGCGCGCGCGCAGTACCGTGCCCCTGGCTGCGGGCGAGCAGTACAATTCCAAGTGGGAATTCCGCCAGGTCATCGAGGAAGAACTGATCGACTATGCCCGCGTGGACCTTTGCATCTGCGGCGGTTTGACCGAAGCCAAGAAGATCGCCGCCGCCTGCGAGACCCATTACATTGACCTGGCTGTGCATAACCCGATCGGTCCCGTCGCCACCTCAGCCTTCCTGCATCTATGCCTGTCCGTGCCCAATTTCGCCGTGCAAGAACTGCCCCGGCGACCGGGCGAAAGACTGCCCGACCTGATTATCAACCAGCCCGAATGGCAGGATGGTTATCTGCTGCCGCCGACCGCGCCGGGCTTGGGCATCGAATTCAACCCCGAGGCGCTCGACAAATACCCCTTCGAAATGAGTGAGCTGAAGCACTTGCGACGGGCTGACGGCAGCGTGACGAACTGGTAAACTAATGCGGCAAAGGGAAAGGATTTGACATGTCAATAGTAAAGCTCGCTTGGGAAATCCCGGCGCAATTGGGCGAAGGTCCGGTATGGGTCGAAGCGGAAAACGCGGTTTATTGGGTCGATATCTTCAGCAACCAGGTGCATCGCTACTCGCTTGCCGATGGCGCGAAAAAGACCTGGACTTTCGACTTCGCGGTGACCAGCCTGAATCCGCGGCAAGGCGGCGGTTTTGTCGGTACGATCAAAGATGGTTTCGCCGCGATTGATTTTGACAACTTGTCCGTCGATCCCATCCAACTGCCCGAAGCGGACATGCCAAATAATCGCTTCAACGACGGCAAGGTCGACAATAGCGGGCGCTATTGGGCGGGGACTATGGATATCGATCAAACTGGAGAAACCGGCGCGCTCTACCGCCTCGATCCCGACTTGAGCGTTCGCCAAGTCGATGACGATTATATCATCTGCAACGGTCCGACCTTCAATCTCGACAACACGATCATCTATCACACCGACAGCATCAAACGGATCATCTATGCCCTGGATATCGGACCCGGGGGCGATCTCAGCAATAAACGAATCTTCGCGCAATTCACCCGAGACGACGAAGGCGTCCCCGACGGCATGACGGTGGATAGCGAGGACTGCATCTGGGTGGCGCAGTTTGGCGGCGCGCGCGTCACGCGTTACTCGCCTGCGGGCGAGATCCTGCGTGTCCTGCCCCTGCCGGCGCTTAATATCACCAGTTGCGCCTTCGCCGGGACCGAACTCGATACCCTGTATATCACCTCCGCCAGAACCGCCATGAGCGAGTCCGACTTGGCGATGTATCCGCTGGCTGGTAGTTTCTTCGCCTTCAAACCAGGGGTCAAAGGCGTCGCGACGCCGCTCTTTGCTGGCTAAGGTCCATCAAGTTTCGGGGCAACGCATATTGCGCGCGACCGAGAAGACATCGCTTTGCGCTCTGCAGCCGGCGCTTGAACATCATGCGCCATACCCGCCAACGCAAGAGGTCTGACTGATTCACCGTCGTCCCTGTTTACCGCTGCCTTGACAAAGGTAAGGCCATGCTTTCCATGGAAGAGAACGTCCGCCCGCCCTTTTCGCCGGACGACGCCCGGGATATCCTCAAAGCGCGTTACGGCATCAAAGCCGCTTCCGTAGAGGAGTTGCCATCGGAGCTTGACCGCAACTTCCGCCTGGTCTCTGACCAAGGCCAGCAATATGCGCTCAAGATCGCCCACCCCAGTGTATCGAGCCGGGCGCTCGACTTGCAAAACGCGACTCTTAGACATCTCGCGGCAGCCAACCTGTTTCCCGAGATAATCCCCTGTTGCGATGGAAGCGATGTCATCGACGTTCGCGCCTGCGATGGACGACTTTATCACGCGCGACTGTTGAGCTATATCGACGGAACGCCGCTCAGCGAATTCCGACCCCATTCCAAGGCGCTCCTGGACGATATCGGCGCCAAGCTCGGCAAATTTTCCGCTGCGATGGGTTCCTTCGATCACGACGAACGACGCGGGAACTATCGCTGGAATATCCTCAATTTGCCACAGGTCGCGCGATACGGACGGGACCTTCCGGGACCCAGAAGAGCCATCCTCGACGCTTTCCTAAACTTGTACCGGGACGAGGTGATGCCGATCTTGCCCGACTTGCGGAGCAGCTTCGTCTACAACGACGCCAACGACACCAACATCTTGGTCCGCGCCGAGGGCTTCTCGGCGCATGTCGCCGGCTTCATCGACTTGGGCGATATGGTTTACAGCCCAACGATAACTGATCTGGCCGTCGCCCTGGCTTACATCATGATGCATGCGGGGCGCCCCTTGGAAAAAGCCTTGCCCGTCATCGCCGCCTATCATCGCGCCTTCCCGCTCAGCGAAACCGAGATCCGCGTGCTCTTCCCGCTGATCGCCGCTCGCCTCTGTCTTAGCGTCTGTATCTCCTGGCATCAGCAAAAGAACGAGCCGGAGAACCGCCACCTGAGCGTCAGCGAAAGCGGCGCTTGGGATCTGCTGGAAAAGTTGAGCGGCTTGCATCCCCATTACGCTCATTATCTCTTCCGCGACGCCTGTGGCTTTTCCGCCTGCCCCGCGAGCGAAGAAATTCAAAACTGGCTGAGGGAACAGTCATGCCCGCCGATACTCGGTTTCCCTCTCAACTCAGGAAATAGCGCTTTACTGGACTTCGGCATGAGCAGCCGGCTCTTGGCGCGTGTCGCGGATCTCGCCGACCCGGCGGGCTATGCCGAGCCTTTGCGGGCGCAACTTGGCCACAGAATCGGCATCGGGCACTACAACGAAGCGCGTCCGATTTACCTGGATGACATGTTTGCCGTCGATCACCATGAACGTCGGGCGATCCACTTGGGCGTCGATCTCTTCGCGCCGGCCGATACACCCATTTTCGCTCCTTTGGCAGGTACAATCTGTAGTCTGCGCGAACATCCAGCGGAGCAAGACTTCGGTCCTGCCTTGATTCTCGAACATCGACCTACAGCCGAGTTTTGCTTTTACACGCTTTATGGTCATCTGTCGCCAGAGGTACTGGACCGATGCGAGCTTGGGCAAGAGGTACAAGCCGGCGACCTGCTGGCGCATATCGGCGACTATCCGCGCAACGGCAACTGGATCCCGCATTTGCACTTTCAGATCATCGTCGACCTGCTGGAGGAAGACAATTTTCCCGGGGTCTGCTCCCCCAAGCTGCGCGGACTCTATACATCGCTTTCTCCCGATCCCAACTTGATCCTGCAACTGCCGTTTCAAACCGCCGCGCCCGAGAGACCGTCATCCGGCGATCTCTTGAAACGCCGCAGCGCTTTCCTGAATCCCGCGCTAAGCCTTTCCTACCAAGATCCATTGCGGATCGAACGCGCCTTCATGGGACATCTTTACGATCACGAGGGACAGCGTTACCTGGATTGCGTCAACAACGTGCCGCATGTCGGGCATAACCATCGGCGCGTCGTGGCGGCAGCGCAGGATCAGACGGCGATTCTGAATACCAATACCCGCTATCTGCACGAGACCATCTTGACATACGCCGAGGCGCTTGCCGCGACCTTGCCCGACCCGCTTTCGGTCTGTTTCTTTGTCAATAGCGGCAGCGAAGCGAATGAACTGGCCTTACGTCTGGCCAGCGCCTACACGGGCGGGGGCGACTTCATCGTCATTGACCAGGCCTATCACGGCCATACCACAGCGCTGATCGATATCAGTCCCTACAAATTCAATGGACCTGGCGGAGGCGGCAAACCCGATCATGTCGAGGTCGCGACCATGCCCGATGGCTATCGAGGCGCGGTCCGCGGCTACGGTCCCGACGCCGGTGAATTCTATTCCCGCTCCCTGAGCGAAAAAGTCGCGGTGATCCAGGCCCGCGGCGGTCAACTGGCCGCGTTTTTTGCCGAGGGCATCATGGGCTGTGGCGGTCAAATGCCGCTCCCGGCTGAATATCTCAAGCGCGCCTATCGCATCGCGCGCGATGCCGGGGGACTTTGCGTCGCCGACGAAGTGCAAACCGGCTTCGGCCGCGTCGGCAGCCGCTTTTGGTCTTTCCAATTAAGCGGCGTCCTGCCCGATATCGTCACCATGGGCAAGCCTATCGCCAATGGCCACCCGCTGGGCGCTGTTGTAACAACGCCGGCCATCGCCGCTGCCTTCAATAACGGTATGGAATACTTCAACACTTTCGGTGGCAATCCGGTCGCTTGCGCGGTCGGCTTGGAAGTGCTGAACATCATCGCCGATGAGAACCTGCAGCGCAACGCCCTGAATACCGGCAACTACTGGATGGAACGTCTGCGCGACCTGCAAAGCGAAAACCCGATCATCGGACAAGTACGCGGATCCGGGCTTTTCCTCGGCGTCGAGCTCGTTCGCGATAGAAATACGCTAGAGCCGGCGGATTGGGAAGCGACCTACATCGTCGAGCGTATGAAAGAACGCGGGATCTTGCTCAGCACCGAAGGTCCACATCACAACGCGCTCAAGCTCAAACCGCCGCTGGTCTTCCGCCGCGAGGATGTGGATCTTTTTGTGGATGTCTTTGAAGACGTTCTTCAGGATAGCGTTCTGCAAACCTTGTAATCCTCAACGTACTAACAACAGAATAGAAAGCTCTGTTGCATATATTGCGCTTATTGCGTTTGTTGCGTTTGTGTGGTAGGCTAGTTTGATAAAGTAACGGAGGTCTAAACATGATCTACAACTACGTTCCACCCAACCAGCAAGAACAGCAGACTGCCCGCGATGCATTACAGCGACTGACGCTCGCCTCGAATGGCGGCGAAGCTATTCAACATTTCATTACGGATTCACGACAGGAAGAGCTGATTGAGATTCCTGCGGCAGCGATTGCTGTTCTGAGTGACGTACTCAAGTTCATGTCCCAAGGACACGGCTTGACGCTATTCCCGCGACTTGCAGAAGTTACGACGATGGAAGCGGCTGACATCCTCAATGTCTCGCGTCCATATGTCATCAAACTTCTAGAGAAGGGCGCGATGCCCTACCGCATGGTAGGCCGCCACCGGCGGATTCGGCTGAAGGACTTGATCGATTACAAAGACCGCATAGACCGAGAGCGTGTAGCCATACTAGACCAGATGGTCGCTGAAGCCGAAGAACTAGGTCTGTATGACTGACTTTCGTCGCCGAGTTGCGCTGCTCGATTCCAACATCCTTGCTTCAATGGTCTTGACAGACGTATTTGTCCAACTCGCCGTTAACGACGTGTTCCAAGCGAAGTGGACCGACGAGATTCATCGAGAATGGATGGCTGCTGTTCTGAAATTCCGTCCTTCGCTGGAACCGCAACAACTGAAACGCCGACGCCGGCAAATGGACGCCAAAACGCGTGAAGCATTGGTCACAGGTTATGAAGTCCTCATCGATGATTTGACTCTTCCCGACGCGAACGATCGTCATGTCTTGGCGGCGGCGATTCATGGCCAATGCGATGTAATTGTCACCAAGAATCTGAAGGATTTCCCGGCCGACATATTAGGTCCTCATAAGGTTGAGGCGCAACATCCCGATATCTTTCTCCTCGGTCATCTTGACCGTTCTCCCTTACAAGTGTGCGCCGCTATGCGTGAGGTTATACGCCGCGCGCAAAACCCGCCTTACAGCATTGCGGACTTTCTGGCAAGACTGTCATATGAAGACCTCCGCGAAACAGCTGCAGAACTTGGGCAATATTCCCATCTTCTTGATTAACAGCTGCAGATGGCCAAATGTCTCCATACAAGCCAAGTCTATGCCTGTAAGATTCACTGTTTCTGTCATATATTTGACGCAACAAGATTATTCACATTTTCCAAGGATTTACGGACGATGACCAAGCAAAACCACCCCGCCGGCGTCGACATCCGCGGCGAAATCCAACCCGAATACGGATCCATCCTCAGCCCAGAAGCCATCGACTTCCTCGCCGGCTTAGCCCGGGCATTCACCGCCCGCCGCGACGAATTGCTGGCGGCTCGCGAAAAACGCCAAGCGGCTATCGACGCCGGGCATTTGCCCGACTTCCTGCCGGGGACAGCCGCCATCCGCGACGACCGAACTTGGCGCGTCGCGCCGGCGCCAGCCGATTTGCAGGACCGTCGTGTGGAAATCACCGGTCCTACCGACCGCAAAATGGTGATCAACGCGCTTAATTGCGGGGCTCGTGTATTCATGGCTGACTTCGAAGACGCCAATTCGCCGACCTGGGACAATATGCTCGCGGGACAAGTGAATCTGCGCGATGCCGTGGACCGCAGCATCACCTTCACCAACCCCGACGGGCGCTTCTATCAACTCAATGACGAAACCGCCACGCTGCTTGTGCGACCGCGCGGCTGGCATCTCGACGAGAGTCAATTCCTGGTGGACGGCGCGCCTATCCCCGGCGGACTGTTCGACTTCGGACTTTATTTCTTTCACAATGTCCGGCCCGCGCTGGAGCGCGGCGCCGGTCCCTATTTCTACCTGCCCAAGCTGGAAAGTCACCTGGAAGCGCGCCTTTGGAACGATGTCTTCATTCACGCTCAAGACGCCCTCGGTATCCGGCGCGGCACGATCAAAGCGACCGTGCTGATCGAGACGATACTGGCGGTCTTTGAAGCGGAAGAAATCCTCTACGAACTGCGGGAGCACTCAGCCGGGCTTAACTGCGGACGATGGGACTATATCTTCAGCTATATCAAAAAACTTCGCAATCACGTCGATTACTTGTTGCCCGACCGCGCGCAGGTGACCATGACCGTACCCTTCATGCACAACTATACGCTGCACGTCATCAAGGTCTGCCATCGCCGCGGCGCCCATGCCATGGGTGGCATGGCGGCGCAGATCCCTATCCGGGACGACCCGGAGCGCAATCAAGCCGCCCTGGAAAAAGTGCGCGCCGATAAACTGCGCGAGGCCAAAGACGGTCACGATGGCACCTGGGTCGCGCACCCCGGTTTAGTCCAGATCGCGACCGATGTATTTGACGAATACATGCCGGGCGCGAACCAAATCAATCGCCAGCGCGAAGATGTCAAGGTCTCCGCCGAAGATTTACTCAGTCCCAGCGCCGGTGATATCACCGAAGGCGGCGTGCGTCTCAACCTCAAAGTCGGCATACAGTATCTTGAAGCCTGGCTGGGCGGTAATGGCTGTGTACCCCTCTACTACCTGATGGAAGACGCCGCCACTGCGGAAATCAGCCGCGCGCAGGTCTGGCAGTGGCTGCACCACAACGCGACGCTCGCCGACGGACGTCCGCTGACATTGGACTTGTTCGGCCAATTGCTGGAAGAAGAAATGGACGCCATTCGTGGCGAGGTCGGCGATGAACGTTTCGAGGGCGGCCACTTTCAACTGGCGATGCAACTCTTCGACGAGATGATCCGCGCCGACGAGTTCAGCGAATTTCTCACCCTGCCGGCCTATCAGTATCTGTAAGGTCGATCCTGTGGACATTGTTGAATAACCGCCCCCATCCTCCGTGAGGCGTCGACGAGAGGACATGATTGAAATGACTGCGTATTGAAACAGCGGGTCAGCTATTAGCTGACCCCTACAGGTATCATTTATGTCTGAAAACTGTAGGGGCGACCTATCAGGTCGCCCGAAAATTACCGGAATAAGTACAGGTTTGCCAGCTATATCACCTCCGATGTAAAGGTGTCCCCTCCTCAGCCGTGAGGCGCGAGAGGGCACAGGGCCTTGGGGTGGCTTAGAATGAGATTTTCAACAGACTCCTGTAGGTCGCCCGCAGGCTAAGCCTTAGATCTCGCCACGTACCAGAACGATATCAGCGACACCAACACCATCGCCACAATCACCAACATGCCGCTCTCGTAGCCGCCGCTCTCATCGCGCAGGCGCCCCACCAACCAGGGTCCCAAGGCGGCGCCCAAGCCGAACATGCCGCCCATTAACCCGTTGATGAAACCCAAACCTTGCCCATGAAAAACATCGCTAGCCAGGGCAGTCGTCTGGCTGCTGCGTGTGCCCTCGCCCAGCGCGAAGAACAGGGCATAGGGAAGAAGGATAACAGCGCTACCGGCGGCGGGAAGCAAGAAGAGCACGAACACCGCGCCCAGCAAGCCACAGGCGCCAATCGAAAACGCGGCGGCGCGCCCGAATCGGTCAGAAACCCAGCCGAAAGCGATGAAGAATACGCTCGTCAGCAATCCCGCCAAGCCGACCACATTGGCCGCGGCAGTCCGCTCAATGCCAGCTGACTCCATATACGCGATTTGGTGCACAGTCAAACTGCGCACGGGTCCCATGGCGGTCAGCCCCACGACCACTAAAACCCAGAAATTCGGCTGCCGCAGAAACCGCCGCCACGCCACCTTTTCAGCCTTCGGACGCCCGCGAGTTCTCAATGTCGCCGGCGGCTTGCGCAATCCAAGAACGATCAAGGGCAAGACCACGAAGACGCAAATCAGCGACAAAACCATATAGGCGCCGCGCCAGTCGAATAGCGTGATGAGCAGGTTCGCCAGCGGCACAAAAACCAGCGAGCCCAATCCTGTCCCGGCGAAGGCGATGCCAATAGCGCGCCCGCGCTGCGCCGGCGGCGTCCAGCCCGCCACCACTGAAGCCATCGGTCCCAGACCTGTGATGCCCACGCCGCAGCCGTCAAGGATGCCATAAGCCAGCAGCAAGTCGGTCAACGTATTTGCCCGACTGCTCAGCGCCAGTCCCGCCGCCATCATACAGACACCGACTCCGAAAACCGGACGCGGGCCATAACGGTCGAGCGCCAGGCCGGCCAGCGGCGCGCTCACGGCGACGCAGAGCATGCTCAGGCTGAATATGGCTGCCGAGGCCTCGTTGCTCCAGCCCTCGACCAAGACGAACTCGGCGAAAAAGACCGAAAATGAGAATCGAATGCCGAAGATGATGAAGATCGCTAGCCCGCAGACGATGACAATGCGCGCGGCGCTGTGGAGTGAATCGTCGGTTCTCAGAGCCATCAATCAGGCGGCAAGTTCTTCACGCACAGACTCGCGTTCTGACCAGGGAACGGGATGCACGTCGTAGTTGCGGAAGGCGTCCAGCACAGACGGCGATAGGATTGACTGAGTGTCGTTCAGTATAGCATAAGCTCGGGAGTCGCCGCGGCGTGCGTCTTTGGTATCTTCCCAAGCGAAAACAGTTCGCTCTGCGCTGGCGCGGTCGGGATTGTTGATGCTCAGCAGCACGCGTTCTGGATGGGAAACAGACTTGGGAATCACAAAATCGTAGTGATGATCGTAGCCGGTTTTACCGGACAACTTTACACGCGGGGTGTAACGAATTTCAGCATCATCTAACCACGCGACAACATCTTCATGATACAGACTCCGTACTGAAGAGGAGGCCAGATAGAATAGATCGTTCACTGCTAACATAGCTTGCAATAAGCGGTGTTTCTTCCGCGCGTAATTTCCCGCTGTCGCCTTAACACACAATTCGCCGTCTACCAAGCTTACACCAAAACCATTGAGAGTTGTCTTGAGCAGAGCCTGGCGCTTTAGGGTATCAAGCTGGCAGCCACTCATTTCCAGATCGCTAATCGTATAGCCGTGGTCAGTCAGCAGTAAGCCGTTCGCGTCGCGCTTGGCATAAAACTGAATGTAGTCATTGTGCCTGTCCAGAAAGGGCGCAGTTACTTCCACCGTTTGGCCCCGCTGACGAAACGTAATCTCGTCCCTGAGCCAGTCAAGATATTTTTCTGTCAATTGCTCGATTTCCGCAATCATGAGAAAACTTCCCGTTGTATTCTTGGCGGAATAGTGATGTTGCAGTAGCGCATGAAATCCTTCCATACGAACCATCGATCGGATAGATTGGTAAACTTATCGCTTGGAACCGGATAAGCCCAGCTGTCTCCTTCACCTTCACGATAAAGATGGAGATGAGGGGTCGAAATCAGTAATCCGTCCGGATTTTCATGCACCGGTCCATCCATTTCTAGCCGCGCCAAAATGACCGATTGTCTCGCCCGAAGCTGCATTGAGAAGCGTGGAAATTCGACATCACCAAGATACATGTCTAGGACAAATTCTTCTTTTCCATCGGCGGACTGCAACTTCGCGCGTGCTGTTCGTCGTGGAAGCGGAAACCGAATTGGTTCGTCGGACACGCGGCGCTTCTCCAGCGCCAACAACCGGTCAGCCTCTTGCTGCGATAATTCAAATGAGGACAAAGAACCGACCCCGATGTGCGTGGTAAGCGCGCTTCTGCGATGGCATCTAGCCTAGAGTATATCAGGGTAAAGAAACTAATTCGACTGCAACACCGGCATCGTCGCATTCGCAGCCGGCATCACCCCAATCCGCGCCTCGCTCGACAGCCCTTCCAGGGCGCGGTCAATCGCCGTCTGCAAGTCCGGCTCCGGCTCCAGCAACAGTTTCCGCACAAACTCATCATCCAACCCGGAGACTAATGTCGTGCGCACCCGCGCCGCATCGCGCGAGACTTGAAAGGCCTTATGCCGCCCCACACGAAAGCCCTCGCGGGCAAACTTTTCCAGGACGTCAGCGTGACTGCGAATCCCCGGCTGCATCACCCAGCTTTCATAATCCGCGCTGCCACTGCCCCCCGGACAGGCTGCGCATAGAATGAGCGCCCCGCCCGACCTCGTCACCGAGGCGGCATGCGCCAAGCCCTTCTGCGACTGATAAATGTTGATATCCTTGGGATGACCGCCCGGCGAAGCGATCATCAGATCGAAAGGCGCTGCCACTGGCGCTTGAGCAATTCGGCGCACTTGCGGGATTCCCTGCCGCATGATCGCCTCGGGATCCCCGGCCAGCGCTTTGATGATCCGCTTTTCTGGGCTGAGGATGGCATTCACGGCGAAATCGACGCCGATCATGCGACCGATCTCTTCCACATCCTGCCGCGCCGGATTATCTTCGTATAGGCCCAGCTTCGCCTTGGGATGGCTCATCATGGCGTGGTTGTGATTGATCGTCTCGGCGCCAGCCAAGCCGATAGCCGCGCTTTTGACCCCGCCGGAGAAACCCTGAAATTGATGGGCTTCAACATTGCCGATCACGATGCGGTAATCAGCCGCCATGTAGTCGCTGTTAATGAATACCGGCGTGCCGCGCGAGGTCTCGCCAAGATGCCTCAGTTTTGTCTCGTCAGCCGCATCGTGGCAGACGACCCGATAGGTCTCCAGCACGTCCTCCGGCAAGATCGTCCGGTATTCCTCCGGTCCCATTTGCGGATGCAGCCCCGTCGCGATGATAAACAGCAGATCTTCATCGCGCACGCCCGCATGACGAATCCCCCCCAGCACGGGCGGCAGCAAATGCTCATGCGGCACGGGGCGCGTCTTGTCATTGATGGCGATGGCGACTGTCTGCCCGGCCCGCGGCGGCTTCACATCGCCCAACGGCTTATACACCGCCGCCATAACAGCAGCCCCCGGATCCGCCGCCGCCGGCTCTGTTTTCGGCAAAAGGAATTCGACCGCCAGTCCCTCCGGAATCCGCGCGGTCAAATAGGTCTCGCCATAAGGGATTTTCAGTCGCATCGTCGCTTCGGCTCAGTCATAGGAACGCAACCTGTCTTGACTAAAGCTGTTTTCGGGCGACCTGATGGGTCGCGTGGACACTGACCGTCGACACCGCAGGTCGCTCGCCCGTAAGTTTTGCGGGCTAGCGGGAGGGTCAGCGAGTCAGTTGACAAAACGTGTCCGCTCCTCAACTCCGCTTATATAAACTGCGGCGCTCATGCGGCAAGCAGACTTACTATTTTGCGTGAGCGCGACATTCCTGTAACTTTTTCGCCGGTTACGCGCCAAGCGGCTATTTATGTGCGAGTGAAGTCTCCCCCATTGCAATGGGGGAGATTTAGAGGGGGTAGGCGCTAAACGCTCGGTCCCACCCGATGAATCGCGAAACTATTGTTATCGCGCAGCGCCTCGGACTTGGTCAGATAGCCGTTGCAGACCCGCTCCACCTCGTCGTAGACAATCTGTCCGGCTTCAGCCAAGGTAATCTCGTCATGAAAAACCCCGCTGACGTCGACATCGACCGTGTCGCGCATCAACTCAAATGATTGACGGTTGGCGGTCACCTTGATGGTCGGCATGACGGGATGGTTGGAGGTATGCCCGCCGCCGGTGCAGAAGGTCAGCACCTGGCAGCCGGCGGCCGCCATGCTGCTGATGCTCTCCGCGCCCATGCCCGGTCCGTACATGACGTAATTGCCGGGATCAGTCCTGGACGGCGCCTCGCCGATTTCCAGATATTCGATGATGGGACTATCGCCGATTTTCTTGACGGCGCCCATGGACTTTTCTTCGATGGTCGTCAGCCCGCCCGCCATGTTGTCGCCGGTGGGCTGTGAACCGCGGATGTCTTCGCCGCTGGCCAAGGCGCGGCTTTCCATGTGCTGGACGCCGGCGATAATCGCTTCGGCAACTGCTGGACTGGCCGCCTTCTCGGTCAGCCAGTTTTCGCAACCCATCCACTCGGTGCATTCCGCCATCAACATGCGACCGCCCTGCGCGATGAGAATCTCGCCCGCCAGCCCGTTAGCGGGATTGCTCCCCAAACCGGATGTGGTATCCGAGGTGCCGCATTCGGTGCCGAAGAGGATTTTGCTCATCGGCGCCGCGTCCCGCCTGTACAGGCTGATCTGCCGCGCGAAGTCCTGCGCATAGCGGGTCGCCTTTTCGATCGCGCTGATAAACCCGCCATCGCCGCGGATATTGACTGTGGCGATCAGCTTGCCCGTGGGCGCGATATCGTCAGCCAAATCTTCCGCCGTCATGCCCTCTTCCCGGAAATGATCGACGATGACAACCCCGCCGACGTTGGGATTCATCGCCGTGCCCGCCAAAAAGCGCCGCGTGACGCGCAGGTCCGGCGCCACCTGACAGCGGCCGTTGGCATGCACAATGGGCAGGGCGCCGTGGATCGTATCCGCCACGCGCTCCACAACGCCGTTTGCGTAGACCGTCCCCGACAAGATCAACAAATGATTGCGAATCCCGACATCGCCGTTCGGGCGCAGGAAACCCATAAACTCAGACATTAGCATTTTCTCCAGAAAGTTGAAATCCACTGCAAATCAGGAAGTGTATCCATTTCGGTTGAAACCCTCTGTTCACTCAGTAATACCAATAAAATAATGCGAAAAAATCTCATTTGTAGCGAAAAGTTCTGGATATAATCCTAGTCTCGCCGAATGCGCTCCCCCTCCCTGATGCTTCGGGGAGGGGGCCGGGGGGTGGGTGTAGTGGTTCTATAAAACTGGACACTTTTTTTCAGAATTTGAGGGAGGGTTTTGATACC
>DAOULD010000020.1:0-25581 GCA_034420635.1 Anaerolineae bacterium
GTCATTCAAAATGAAAATTGCGCGCTTTTTTCTACAAATGGTCTTCAGTGACAAGCCACTATCCCTTTCGTTACGCAGATTCAGAGGAGTTTTGCCTTGTAATAAAACTTAAACTTCGTGTTCTTCATGTCTTGACGGTCAGTGTCTACGCGACCTGTGGTGAAAAAAATTTGAAGCGATTGCCTGGTCATTACCGGACAAGCCTTACAGGAGAAGCTAATGAGCGAAAAAGCCAGCGTCGCCATCGTCGGAAGCGGCTGGTGGGCCACCGCCAATCACCTGCCCGCCCTGGTCAACCGCGCCGATATCCAGGTCGAAGCCATCTGCGACATCAACGAAGCCAAAGCCCGGGCTGCGGCAGATTTCTTCAACGTGAACGCAACTTATACCGACCTCGCCGGCATGTTGCGCGAAACTCAGCTTGACGCCGCTGTGGTGGCGACCAACCACGCCGCTCATTACGACGCCGCGCGCCAATGCCTGGAAGCGGGGCTGCATGTCTTCATCGAGAAACCTATGACCCTGTTCGCCGTCGAAGCGCGGCACCTGGTGCGGCTTGCCGAAGACAAAGGCAAACAAATCGTCATGGGGTACAACCATACCTACAGACCCTGCACCCTGCGCGCCCGCGAACTCATCCAAAGCGGCGAACTGGGCGCGGTGCAATACCTAGACGCGCAATTCTCGCGGCCCGTATCCTCATTGCTGGCCGGCGTCGACAACGTAACGATTGGCAACCTGCATCGTCCGGGCGATGTTTACGGCGATCCCGTCCGTTCCGGCGGCGGCCACGGACAATTGCAGTTGACGCACATGGCTGGCATGCTCTTTTACACGACCGAGACCCGTGTTCGTCGAGTGCAGGCGCGTATGGCGCATCACGGCTTGGCAGTTGATCTCGTCGTCGCCTGCGCAGTCGAGTTCGAGAACGGCGCTCTGGGCACCGTCGGCGGTACCGGGCATGTCAGTGGCGGCGGCCAAAGCACGCGCCTGACCATCTTCTGCGAGCAGGGCTGGCTGGATATCGACGATACCGCCGGGGCGCTGCATGTGGAACGCGAAGATGGCGCAAAAGAGTTCCTGGATTCCGCTTCGGACACCGATGAAGCGGAAAAACGCTACTTCTACGGTCCTATTCACAATTTCGCCGATGTCATCACCGGGCAAGCCGAAAACCACTGTTCCGGCCATATCGGCTGGCGCGCGGTGGAATTGCTGGACGCCGCCTATCGCTCGGCAGCGCGGGCGGGCGGCGCGGTTTTACTGGACGAACTATATGAGGACGATGAATCATGATCTTTGACTCCCACTGCCACGCCTGGCAAACCTGGCCCTACGACCCGGCCGTGCCCGACCGCGCAACCCGCGGCAGCATCGAGCAGTTGGCTTATGAAATGGATAGCAACAGCGTCGACAAGGCGCTAATCGTCTGCGCCGAGATCCAGGGCAACCCCGACAACAATCAATACGTCTACCAGAAAGCGCAAGCCTACGGCGATCGCTTCGCCTACGTCGTCGATGTCGACAGCCGCTGGAAGGACAGCTATCACAGCGATGGCGCCGCGGAACGCCTGGAGCGCGCGGTCCAGCGCTGGAATCCCGTCGGCTTCACGCATTATCTGCTGGACGACGCCGACGAAGGCGCCTGGCTGCATTCCCAAGCTGGAATCGCTTTCTTTGAAGTCGCCTTGAGCCATAACTTGATCGCCAGCATCCATTGCCTGCCACAGCACCAAAGTCACATCCGCAAATTGGCGGCGCTATTCCCCCGACTGACGATCCTGATTCATCACATGGGGCATCCCAAGGTCATCGAGCCGGAGACGCAAGCGGAAGTGCTCGCCACGGCGACATGCGACAACGTCTATATCAAGGTGTCCGGCTTTTACAATGGCACGACGAAGCCCAAGTGGGATTATCCCCTGGCCGACGTGCAGCCGATCCTGCAAGGCATTTACGGGCGCTACGGGGCTGATCGCCTGCTTTGGGGCTCGGATTATCCCGTCTGCCGCTGGTTCTACAGCCATCGCCACGCCATCGAGATCCTCCGTCATCATTGTCGCTTCATCCCTTCGAATGATATGGACAAAATCATGGGGAGAAACCTGGCAAATATCCTCTAAGGCTTGTCCTGTTGATCTTGACCCGTTCAATCGCAACGATCGAATGTCAAAGAATCACTATCGCAGGTCGTTGAGACATGCCGAATTAAGCCTCGCGCACGGTTTTCACGATTTCCCGCAGTTGTCGGTCGAAGTTGGGATCGGCCGCTTTGAATTCCTGCCCGCTGATCACCAGGGGCGCGCCAAAGACAACGATTTCCGCGCCCATTTGCAGTGTCTGAATAGCCTGCGGCACGCTCAAGCCGCCGACCGCTTGCACCGGGATATCAACCGCGTCCAGGATAGCGGGCAGATCATCCAGCGGGCTGAGCCCGGGAATCATATTACGTTCGTCGAAGCCTGTGTGTACGATGATGTAGTCGACGCCCATCTCTTGCGCTTGGCGCGCGCGGCCCGCTTTATCCGGGCAGAGCATGACATCGCACATCACTTGTTTACCGTAACGCTTTGCCATTTTGACCTGCTCAATGATGCTGGCGTCGTGGGCTTGACCCATGACGACCACCATGTCCCCGCCGGCTTTGAACATCATTTCCGCTTCCAGCCCGGCGCCATCCATGGTCTTGAGATCCACAACAATCGGCGTATCGGGGAAGGCTTCGCGGAAGGCGCGCACGGCGTACAAACCTTCGGCCAGCAGCAGCGGCGTGCCTACTTCGAGCCAATCAACGCCCGCGTTGACCGAGGCGCGAGCCAATGCCAGCGCTTCTTCGAGGTCGATGACGTCAATTGAGATCTGGATCTTGGCATCCAACATTGTGTTCTCCATTTTAACGCGTTTGAACGACCCGCCGGGTCGCTCCTACATGATTTGCGTTCAAGCGGGCGACTCACAGAGTCGCCCCTACATTTTCTTCATTTAAGTAGCCGGCAGGAGCACTGATTTGACGTTGTTGCCGGCTTCCATCTCCTCGAAGGCTTCGACCCAGTCGCCCAGGGGATAGACGCCGCCGATGATCAGTTCCAGATCAATCTGCCCGGAAGACAGCAAGCCAAGCGCGCGTTCCCAGGTCGAATACAGGTGGCTGAAAGTGCCTTGCAGGGTCACGGCTTTTTGTACCAGGGGGTCCAGGTTGAAATTGAGCGGTTGCGGTCCCCAGCCGATTTTCGTGATGATGCCGTTGGGGCGGACCATTTCCAGCGCCGATTGCAAGGCGATGCTGACGCCGGTGCAGTCGACGATCAGGTCGGCGCCGTAACCGTCGCCCAGCGATCGGACTAATTCGATGGGGTCGTCTTCGTCGATGTTCAGCGTCTTGGTCGCGCCGATCTGTTCCGCGACGCCCAGGCGCTGTTTGTCGACATCGGTGCCGAGCATGATGATCTCGCTGGCGCCGCGCAGTTTGGCCAGGAAGAGCGCCATCATGCCAATCGGTCCGGGACCTTGAATCACAACCGTGTCGCCCGGGCGCAGGGCTGGCGTCTTTTCCACCAGCGCGTTGTAAGCGACGCAAATCGGCTCGGTGAGCGCGGCGTATTCAAAGGGCACATTTGCCGGGATGCGATGCAGTATCCCTTGCCGGGCGGTTACGAAACGGGTGAAGGACCCGTCGTAAAGAGCGCCGTAACCCAAGCGATGCGGACATTGATTATAATCCCCCGCGTGACAGAAGACACAGTTCCCGCAGATCTCCGCCGCTGTCTCGACGGCGACGCGGTCGCCAACCTGGAAACCTGCCACATCCGCGCCGACGGCGGCGATAGTGCCGCAGAATTCGTGCCCCAGCACCAGCGGCAGCTTGATCGTCCAACTCTGATGATCGCGCCACATGTGCAGGTCGCTGCCACAGACGCCCGCCGCTCGCACTTCCACCACGACCTCGCCAGGACCGGGATCCGGCGGTTGCGCGATATCGCGGATCTCGACCTGTTTGTCTTCGCGTCCGAACTTGACTAGCGCTTCCATTCCGCCTTCCTTCCGCTAATTCCGCGCGGCTCGTCACTGTGAGCCATAGTCTTGTCGCCTCTGCTTTTTTTGCAGCGCGTACATAGCAACTGCAAGTTATCGGGGTGGTCGTTGCTTCTTTCTATTCGCCCAAGGGCGGCAGCAGCTTTTCTCCCGCGTCTCGCAAGCGCCGCGCGAACTCTTCTTCAGAGAGCCTTTCCTCTCGCATTAATCGCTCTCGATAGGCTTCATACTCTTGCCTGACGCGCGACTTCATGGCGTCGCGCGAGACTTTGCCAGCATTTTGAAGCAATGGCATCTCGTTTAACTGGCTGATGAACTGATCAAGCTTCTTTACCCAATCCCTCATATACATCGGTCGCTGATCGACAACCTGCAATTCCGCAAATGACAGGAATTGCTCAACCAGCAAATTCAGGCGCTTCAATTCAATCGCTTCCAGGTAATTCTTGGCGACGAAGGCGTCTCGGATGGTCATCGTATCGCGCTTCCAGGTAGTTAAGCCCATGTTCAGCTTCTCGCTGCCGACGCGCTCCAAAATGAGTTCGGCGGCGGTGTGACCATGAATCGCGTAGTGAAATTTGTTTTGCACAGTCGCAAAGAATTGCTTCGCCACAGGATTGCCCGATTGATAGTCGATGCTGGTGGCGAAGACATCGCGAACTTTGCGATAGAAGTTGTATTCTGAACCGCGGATATTGCGTATCCGCTGTTCCAGTTCTTCAAAGTAGTTGGAGCCGCCATGCGCCAGCCGATCGTCGTCCATCACGAAGCCCTTGACGATCAATTCGCGCAATTGTTTGGTCGCCCAAATGCGGAACTGCGTCCCACGATAGGAATTCACCCGATAGCCGACCGAGATAATCGTGTCGAGATTATAATGGGCTATTTCGCGAGAAACCCTGCGGCCCCCTTCGTTTTGAACTCGGAAGAAATACTTCCGAGTTGGGTCAACTGGCAATTCGCCTTCTGCATATATGTTTTTGATGTGGCCACTGATGTTTCTGGCTGTGACCTGCAGCAGTTCCGCCATATCACGCTGACTGAGCCAAAGACTTTCGTCTTGATACAGCACTTCCAAGCGAGTTTCGCCATCTGCGGTCTGATAGAGCAGAATGTGATTGTCACCGGCCATGTTCATGGTCTCCATTACCGAACCGCCGCATCATTGTAGCGTATTTGTTCGAAATCAGCAGATGAATCCGGCCATCCAGACCTTGCCGCCAGTGATTTGGCTTAGCTCATGTTGTTTCTCTACGTGAAATACTTGTCGCGCATCGTTTTGAGAAAGTCGATTGACGCGCGCATTTCATCCATGCCGTTCATGCCATCCTCTATACTGACCCAACCAGTGTAGCCGGCATCGCTGAGAATCTGAAAGATCCTGTCGTAGTCGTTCAAGCCTTGACCCGTGACGCCGTGCTGAAGGGCGGGCGAGTATCCAATGGTTCCGTCGCTACCCAACAAATCCTCCAGCGTGTAGCCCTCGGCGAGATAGCGGTCGCTGGCGTGCATGCTGACCACGCGGCCGGCGACCGCGCGCAGCAATTCGATGGGATCATCGCCGGCGACGATGGCGTTGGACGGGTCGTATTGGACGCCGAAATGCTCGCGCTCGGGGATGGCGTTCAGCAGATCGAGGAAGACGTCCATCTTTTGCGCGAACTCCGGATATTCCCAGAATCCGTCCTTATAATGGTTCTCCAAGCCCAGCACGATATTGTGCTCCCGTGCCACCGGCAGCACTTCTTCGATGCATTCGACCACCCACTCCAAGCCTTGTTCGCGGCTGACATCAGGGTAACGTTGGCCGCTGAGCACGCGACATACCGCGCCGTCGCCGCCCAGCAGTTTGGTGATGCGGATCATCTGCGCTTCTTTGTCCACGGCTTTCGCGCGTTCATCGGCGTCGGGATGGGTGAAGTTGGGCGAGCAACAGAGCATGGGCATGGCGAAGCCGGCTCCGGCGATGACGTCGCCCAATTCCCGGATATAGCTGTCATCGAGACTGGCGAAGAAGCCCTCGTACATTTCGAGTCCGTCGGCGTCGAGGGTCCGCGCCATTTCGATCCAGTCGAAGACGGTCATGCCGCCTTCACTCGAGATTTCCTCCAGGTAGCATTTGGGAAAAGCCGATATCTTCATCACCGGTCCTTGGTTTGTGGGCGTTTGATGTTAGTTGCCGCAAGCGCTCGAGATAATGATACGGCTGCCTTGGCTGTTTTCCAGGGGCATCACGAAGGACTCGCTCCATGCCAGGCCGCGCGTCTTGCCAGCATCGAGCGTTTCCAGGCGCTTTTCGCGATAGAATTGCTTCACCGTCTCGACATCATCGGACGATTCCATGATCCACTTGGTCACGCCCAAGGCGCGCGGACGGAACAGGTCGTACTCGACTGAAACAGTCTCACCGTTGGGATAGAGCGGCGCCCACCAGTTTTCGATATCGTAACTGCACTTGATATCGGCGAGCAGAATTATTGTAGCGATGAACATGACTGCGGCTCCGACCATGATGATTGTGGTCTTCATGCAGCCTGTTTGCTTGCGAGTGGCTACCACGAGTCGTCTCCTATTCCCTTCTATTCATATTTGTTCAAGGTCGACTATATCTCAAGCTCCGGGCTTGACGCCGCGGCCATGGAATCCAGCGGCGAGAGAATCATAACATAGAGCATGGCGATTGTTGCGCGATGTTTATAACGTCTGCCGGCTGCCGACAACGAAACTCTCGACTTTTGCTCTATTGCATGTTGGTTTAGTTCATGATAAAGTCAGCGATTGTACATACATTTATGTACATTTCAAAAGTACTATTTGCTTAGATTATCGCTTTCTATGCACGACAAACTCAGCGAAATTCGGCTTGACCACAGCAGTTTCATCTCCTTGCATGTGCAGTTGCACAATCAATTGCGTCGTTTGATCGTATCGGAGCGATGGCACTATGGCGAGCGAATCCCTACCGAAACGCAATTGTCCAAGCATTTGGATATCAGCCGAACCACCGTGCGCATCGCCTTGCAACGGATTGAAATCGAAGGCTTGATCAAACGAACAGCGGGACGCGGCACCTTTATCGTCTACCAGCCCCAGGACCATGTCACCAGCCGCTCCATCGGTTACCTCACCTGTAGTTTCCACAACGAGATCCACACAAACATCCTAAACAGCGCCCAGACCGAATTACGTTCTGCCGGCTATCAGGTGATATTCAGCAATTCACAAGACCGTGATGACGAAGCGCGTATCTTGCAACAATTGTTGGATGACAACGTCGCCGGCCTGATGCTCTGGGTGAATGCCAAACCGACGGATCTTACCAGATCCATTCTGTTGGAGTACGAAGGTCGCAAGATTCCCATCGTCTTCATGGATCGTCCCGTAGAGGGTATCCGGGCGGATTATGTATCTAGTGATAATTTCGGCGGTTCTTATGATCTAGTTCAACATCTGATTGAGCTTGGGCATCAGCAAATTGTGTCATTAATGCCGAATATCGACGATCTCCATCCAGTCAATGAACGGCATCGTGGCTATGTGGCGGCCATTGAAGAGCGTGGCATGGTTGCCTATGCGCCTTGGAAAATCAACCCGCCGGCGCGCCATGAATTCCACGAGACCGATATCTACAGCTTGGTCGGCGAACAGAGCCAGCAGATCACCGAGCAAGTCGTGCGCTTGATGAACGAAGGTCCCCACAATCACGGGGGTGAACCGCCGACGGCGATCGTCTGCATCAACGATATTCTCGCCATCATCACTATCAGCGCCTTGCGGAAGATAGGTTATCAGGTGCCCGACAATGTCTCGGTGGTCGGTTTTGACGATATTGGTATGGCTTCTCATATTGGCGTCCCGCTAACAACCGTATCTCAAAATGCCTATGAGTTGGGCAAGGTCGCGTCTCGGATGCTGGTTGATCGCTTGCAAGGTCGCGACGGGCCGCCGCGCAGTTTTCAAGTGCCGACGATTATGCGAATCCGAAAATCTTCAGCCGAACCGGCGCTGGAGCAGTTGCGATAATTTAAGCTATCCGCAACGATTTGGGGGGGTAGTCGACTCTATAGTTGAAAGGAGAATCGCTATCGAAAACTTCAAGACACAGCAGCGTTGAGACCATTGGGCGCCGTCAACGCGCCCGTCATTCGCCTCGAATGACAAACCAATACCGGAGTTGGCAAACGCATATCTTTTATTGATTAGTTGTAGGAGTACAACTCATGAAAGCAAGATCGATTCTCTTCGTACTTCTCGTCGTCGTCTTTGCCGCGTTCAGCTTGACCGCTGTCGCGCAAGATGTCGCGCGTGAAGACACCGTCATCTTCGACATTGACGGTCCCGCCGGCGCTGTCGCCAACTTCGACCAGATGAACTTCCTGCTGCCCAACAATCACCGCAACAAGGGCTTGCATCAAGCTGTTGCCGAGCCGCTTTTCATCCTCAACTACGAAACCGGCGAAATCATGCCTTGGCTGGCCGAGAGCATGGAAGCCAACGACTCGCTTGACGTCTGGACCCTGAACCTGCGTGAAGGCGCTGAATGGTCCGATGGCGAAGCCTTCAATTCGGAAGACGTCGTCTTCACCATGAACTTGCTGATCAACGACGAGACCGCGTCGCTCAGCTACGCCGGCAACGTTCAGACCTGGGTCGAGAGCGTCGAGGCTATCGACGACTTGACAATTCAGTTCAACCTGAAGGAGCCGAACCCGCGCTTCCAGTTGGACTTCTTCTCCGTCCGCATCTGGGGTGGCATCAATATGCTTCCCGAGCACGTCTGGCACGACAAGGATCCCTTCACCTTCAAGTTCTTCGACCCCGAACAGGGTTGGCCGCTCGGCACCGGTCCCTACGTCATCACCTCCGCCAACGAGACCACCTGGGTCTACGACCGCAATGACGATTGGTGGGGCGCCAAGACGGGCGTCTTCAAGCTGCCTGAACCGCAGCGCGCCATCTGGGTCGTGACCGGCAACGATCAGATCCGCACGACTATGGCTGTCGCCGACGAACTCGACAGCATCATGGACGTCACCTTGGGCGCATTCGAGGCGATGCAAGCCGCCAACGACAATATCTTCGCTTGGGTCGACGGCATGCCCTTCGTATGGTTGGATCCCTGCCCGCGGCAGCTGTCCTTCCAGACGCAAGTCGAGCCTTGGGACAACCCCGAAATGCGCTGGGCGATCAACCACGCCATCAGCCGTCAGCAAGTCATCGACATCGCTTACGAAGGCGTCACCATCCCCTCGCGTACGCTCTACGTTGAGTATGGTGGCATGTTCCCCTACATCGACGCCATCGAAGATGCCGGCATGAGCTTCAACACCGAAGCTGATCTGGACGCGGCTGCCGCCCTGCTGGAGAACAACGGCTACTCGCGCAATGACGACGGCCGCTGGGTCGACGGCGACGGCGACGCCCTCAGCCTGGAGATCCAGGTACATGAAGGCTTCATCGAGAAGCGCCGCATCACCACCAACCTGGTTGAGCAGCTGCAGACCTTCGGCATCGAGGCCAGCGCCGCGGTCATCGCCGGCGCCACCTGGAATGACAACAAGCGCTTCGGCAACTACGAATCCACCACCGACTGGGACGCCTGCGGTTCCATCAACGAGCCTTGGGCTTCGCTCGATCGCTACACCTCCCGCTGGTGGGTACCCATTGGCGAATTCTCCTCGGGCAACAACCACGTCCGTTGGGACGGCATGAACAACGAAGCCTACAGCGAACTCGTCGGGCAGCTCGGTTCCTTGCCTCTGGGTCACCCGGACGCCCTTGGTTTGGTTGTGGAAGCTTACGGCTACCTCTATGAGGATCTGCCCTTCATCCCGCTGAACCAGGCGACCAAGCTGATCCCCTTCAACAGCACCTACTGGGAAGGCTGGCCCACGTCCGATAATAACTGGAACCACCCGGCAACCTGGTGGCAATCGACGCATCAATTCTTCCAGGAGATCACCAAAGCTGGAATGTAATTGACCAAGCGCCATTTGAGGTTGGGGCTCCGCGCCCCAACCTCGCCTTTTACGCGCTGACGATGAAAAGCGCGACGCTAAAGAGTTTTCGTTTTTTGGGTAGAGACTGTTATTCTTAAGTTGATTTCACATCGCAAGCGACAATAGAGAAGGGCACTGGCATGGGAGCAATTTCTTTAAACTACCTGGTCCGCCGTTTGCTCGTTTTTTTCCTCACGCTTTGGGTAGCGGCAACACTGATTTTCATCATCCCGCGCCTGGCGCCCGGCGACCCAATTTCAGCCATGATTGCCCGACTGTCCTATCAGGCCGGCTTCGTGGAAAACTCCGACCAGATCATTGAAGGCTGGAAAGAACGATTCGGCTTAAACGATCCAATTTATGTGCAATACCTTCGCTTTATGGGCGGCATCCTGCAGGGCGACCTCGGTTATTCTCTGGCGCGCTTCCCTTCGACCGTGACCGAGTTGGTCGGGAGGGCGCTGCCTTGGACGATCGGCCTCGTTGGCATCGCCACCTTTATCTTCTTCACGGTAGGCAACCTTTGCGGGGCGCTGCTGGCTTGGACGAAGACGCCCAGGCTGGTCAAGGTGATGATCCCGATGTCAATGATCTTTACCTCGATCCCGCCTCTGCTGGCCGGTTTGCTGCTCGTCTATGTTTTCGGCTTTCTATTTGAGCTTTTCCCACAGACCTACGCCTACAGTTACAAATTTGCCCGGCCGGAATTCACCATCGATTTCATCGCCAACGTGATTCACCACGGCTTCCTGCCGGCGATGGCGATCGTGCTGGTCACCTTTGGCTATTGGGCGCTGGGCATGCGCGGCATGATGGTCACAATCGAAGGCGAAGATTATATGATCCTGGCGCAAGCGAAGGGTCTGAAGCCGTTTTATGTGCTCTACCGCTACATGATCCGCAACGCCATCTTGCCGCAGATGACCGCGCTGGCCGTCTCCATCGGCACCCTCGTCAGCGGCTCGGTACTGGTGGAAGTCATCTTCAATTACAACGGCATGGGCACGCTCATATTTACCGCCATACGCGAGCAGGACTTCGGCTTGATACAGGGCACATCCTTCATCTTGATTACCACCAGCGCATTGGCGGTGCTCATCATCGATTTGTCGTATCCCTTGATCGATCCGCGCATTAGCCTGGAAGGGAGATAACGCATGCTCAAATGCAAAAGACACTCCCCCCTCCACGCCCCCCCGCTGGGGGGAACACCGCTTATCAGCCTGGAAGGGAGATAGACATGGCGGAAGACAGAAAAGTCAAAGACGCTCCCGTCGCTGGCGGCACAAAAAAGGCGGGCGCTCTCAATCGCTTCGATAATCCCTGGCTCAATTGGAAGTTCCTCGCCGGCGCCGGGATACTCGGTTTCATGTTCTTTCTGATTTTCCTGGGCTATCAGTTGTGGGATACGAATTTAGCGCTGTCGGCGCGCGCGCCGCTGAACTTGCCCCCGCTCGGCTTCACCAATTGGCGCGGGCAGGAAGGCGTCCCCGAGCATCCGCTGGGCACCGAAAACAGCGGGCGCGATATGCTGGCGCTGCTGATCGTCGGCACGCCGCGCACCGTATTCGTCGGCGTGATCGCGGCGACGGTCGGCATGCTTGTCGGTATCTTGTTGGGTTTCATGGCTGGCTTTCTTGGCGGCATCTTTGATGATGTGATTCGATTAGCCACCGATATCACCATCACTATCCCCTCGCTGCTGGTGTTGATCGTCATTCAGTCCGTGCTGGGGCGGGTGGACCTGGTGACGATGGCGCTGCTCATCTCGCTCTTCACCTGGGCGACGCCCACGCGCTATATCCGCGCGCAGGTGCTCAGCATGCGCGAAAGCGGCTATGTGCAGATGGCGCGGCTTTCCGGCGTGCCGGTACGCGATATCATGTTCAAGGAGATCATGCCCAATCTGCTGCCTTACCTGGCGGCGAGTTATATCGGCAATATGACTGGCGCGATCATCTCGGCGGTCGGCTTGGAGGTGCTTGGCTTCGGGCCGCAGCGCATCCCTTCGCTGGGCGTGGCGATCTTCTTCTCGATTGAAGCGGGCGCTCTATTCCGAAATATGTGGTGGTGGTGGGGCTTGCCGACTGTGATCCTGGCTATCGTCTTCGTCGCGCTGCTGCTGATTAACCTGGGCTTGGACGAAATCGCCAATCCGCGCCTGCGTAAAGCGAACTAAGGCTCGAAGGAACAATACCGTATGTCTGAGCAGAAAAACTCCGCTAGCGACCGCGTTGTCCTCAATGTAGACAACCTGCGCATTCACTACGCGACCCCGCAGGGCGACGTCATCGCCGTCAGCGATATCAACTTCAAGTTGTACGAGGGCGAAACATTAGGCTTGGTCGGCGAGTCCGGCTGCGGCAAATCAACCACTGCTTACGGGATTCTGCAGTTAGTACAGCCTCCCGGCTACATCGTGCATGGCAGCATCGAAGTCGAAGGCACCGAAGTGCTGGACCTGACCGAAGAAGAATTGCGCAAGTTCCGCTGGACGGGCCTGTCTCTGATACCGCAAGGCGCCATGAATTCCCTCAACCCGACCATGCGCGTCAAAGATCAGATCATCGACGTCATTGAATCGCATGAGGGCAGACAGAATGACAAAGAGGCTCTGCGCGAGCGCATCTACGATTTGTTCGCGAAAGTCGGCTTGCCGAACCGCATTTACAATATGTACCCCCACGAACTCAGTGGCGGCATGAAGCAGCGCGTTTGCATCGCCATGGGCGTGGCGCTGCATCCGACGGTCGTCATCGCCGACGAGGCGACTAGCGCGCTGGACGTAGTGGTGCAGCGGATCGTTGCCCAAACCCTGGTGCAGGTGAAAGACGAGATCGGCGTTTCCCTGATCGTCATCGGCCACGATATGGGCTTGCTGGCGCAAATCGTCGATCGCATCGCTGTGATGTATGCCGGCAAAATGGTCGAGATCGCGCCGGTGGAAAACGTCTATGCCAATCCGCTGCATCCCTATACGCAATTGCTCATTGATTCCATCCCCTCGATCAAAGAGCGCAAACCCTTGAAGATTACCGAAGGCATCACCCACGACCCGCGCAACCCGCCCTCGGGCTGCATCTTCCGGCTGCGCTGCCCCTTCGCCTGGGAACATTGCGCATTGGAGGAACCAGCGCAAATCATTGTAGAAGAAAAACACGAAGTCGCTTGTCATTTATTCGACGAGCAATTTGAAAAGAGGAGGTCCGATGCCTTCGCCACTATTGCAAATTCGTGACGCTACCAAGATCTATTCTTCGGGCGGTTTTTTGGGCAGCGGCAAGAAATCAGTCGTCGCGCTCGATAATTTTAATATGACCATTGCCGAATCCCCGGCGACCATCACGACAATCGCCGGGGAAAGCGGCAGCGGCAAAACCACCCTGGCGAACCTGGTCCTCGGTTTTATCAAGCTCAGCTCGGGCAATATCATCTTCGATGGTGAAGACATCACCGACATGAGCAACGAACAATTGAAAGAATACCGCCGCAACGTGCAGGCGGTCTTTCAAGATCCTTTTGGCGTCTATAATCCCTTTTATCGCATCGATCACGTTTTTGATCTCGTCAACAAGCATTTCAGCCTGTCGGACAATCAGAGCGAATATCGCGATATGGTGGAAGCCGGGCTGAATGTCGTCGGCTTGTACGGCGAGGATGTCTTGCGCAAGTACCCGCACCAGTTGAGCGGCGGACAGCGGCAGCGCATCATGATGGCTCGCGCTTATATGATCAAGCCGCGTCTGATCGTGGCTGACGAACCCGTCTCCATGGTAGACGCCTCGCTGCGCGCGTCCATTCTGGATGCCATGCTGCGCCTGCGCGACGATCACAATATCTCTTTCCTTTATATCACGCACGACTTGAGCACAGCCTATCAAATCGGCGACCAGATCTACATGCTCTATCAGGGCACGACTGCCGAACGCGGCAGCGCTATGGATGTCATTGACGCGCCACAGCACCCTTATGTGCAACTCCTGATCGATTCCGTGCCCGTGCCCGACCCGACCGACAAATGGGATGTCAATATCTCGCTGCCGAGCGAAGAAGAAATGCGCACGGCTGCCTCCAAGGGCTGTCGTTATTATCCGCGTTGTCCGCATCGCATGGACAAATGCCTGGTGGAGCAGCCGCCGCTGTTCAAAATGGACAAGCCGGGCCACGAAGCGGCTTGCTATCTCTATGAAGAGCGCGATATCGCGCCGATCGAGCCGCCGATGCTCGTGAACCAACCCATAACCGAAGCGGCCATCGCGGCGGTATCCAACCGCAAACGCGAACGCCTCGTCGCGGCCGCTTTGATCGTCATTGCATTCTTCGTAGGCGCGCTGATCGCCTCAACCCGCGAACCGGAGACCATCGTCGAAACGGTCGTCGAAGAGGTGGTCGTCACAGCGACAGCCATTCCGCCAACTGAGCCGCCAACAGCGACGCCGCTACTCGCCGCCACGCCAGAATCGCAAGTGATTGTCCCCGCATTCGTCGTCGAGCCCGAAGGCGCGAGTGACAAAGGCGTCATCACCTGGGGCGAGGACGCAGTCGAAGAGATCAACGATGCGGATGATCGGCACAGCTATACATTCGCCGGCTTTGAAGGCGCGACGGTGCGGCTCAAGCTGATTACCGGCGGGCGTGGCTTGAGCGGCACCGGCTTCTATGCTCCGCTGGCGACCATCTTTGACCCCGATGGGGAAATCGTCTTCGCCTTCGATCGTAGCCGCCGCAGCCATAGTGGCGAGTTGACCTTCCCCGCGGACGGCGCTTACCAGATTGTCATTGGCGCGGACGAGCGCGGACGCGGCGTCGAGGTCTATACCATCACCATTGAGGGGGACATGCCGGAGCCGACTCCCATGCCTACGCTGGTTCCGCCCGCATTTGTCGTCGAACTGGAGGGCGCGGTCGATAAGGGCGTCATCGTCTTGGGCGAAGATGCCGTCAACGAGATCGAAAATGCCGACGATCGCCACATATACAGCATCGAAGGCATAGCCGGGACGACGGTAGATGTCAAGCTGATCACGGGCGGCCGCGGTTTAAGCGGCACCGGCTTCTTCGCCCCGCTCATGACCGTCTACGGCCCCAACGGTGAAATCGTCTTCTACTTCGACCGCGCCCGCCGCAGCAATAGCGGCAGCTTCACCTTCGCCATGACCGGCGCCTATCAAGTCGTCATCGGCGCGGATGATCGCGGGCGCGGCGTCGAAGCCTATACCATTACCTTCGCCGACGCCTGAGGTAGATCTATCAGTAAGATTTCCGCGCTCCGCCCCTTCTCACTTTATCGAGCGGGGGCGTCTTTTGAGCCTTGGCTCATTTGCCATTCGCTGACAGTTGAACAGTTGAAAGGAGACCCGCATGCTCAGCCAAGAACAGATTGATTTCTTCCATGAAAATGGCTATCTGCGAATCCCGCAAGTCTACTCTGAAGACGAAATCAGCCAAATGTCGGATAGCCTCGACCGTTTGATCGAGGACTGGGCTTTGACCAGCCCGGGCTGGTCTGGTCCCTGGCGCGATGTCTATTTGGACGAAGAAGTCGAAAAGCAAGTCAAGCTAACCGCCATGCACGACCTGCACCTTTACTCTGACGCCTGGATGCGCGCAGTGACCAATACCAGGCTGGCGACGGCGCTTTCCCAACTTTTGGATTCGAGCGTCGAATTGCACCACACAACCATGCACATCAAGCCGCCGCAGACTGGTCATCCCTTCCCTATGCATCAGGATTCTCCCTTCTACGAACATAGCGATGGACGTTTTATCGATACGCTGGTGCACCTGGACGACACCTTCCACGAAAACGGCGAAATCCGCTTCCTGGCCGGTTCTCATAAAAGGGGAAAGCTCCCGCATATACTCAAAAATCCGGATGGCACAGCCTGCTCGCCGCACCTTAATACGGACGAATACAAACTGGAAGACACCGTGCCCGTGCCGGCCAAGCGCGGCGACGTCGTCGTCTTCCATATCTACTGCATCCATGGCTCGTACATCAACCAAACCACAGAGCCGCGCCGCATGGTGCGTATGGGTTATCGCGATCCGCATAACGATCAGGTGGCTGGTCAGAGCAATGGGCGCCCCGGCTTGATCGTCAAAGGCTATCGTGAACGCCGTGGCGACGAAGAATTGTTGAAACTAACATAGCTGGCAAGGTCATAGGTGAGCGACTGGGTTTCCGCGTGCGTCGTCGGCGTCGATATCGGCGGCAGCAAGATCAGCGCAGGTTTGGTCACGCCAAAAGGCGAGATCTTGCGGACGCGCTCAGTCGCTACTCCCTCTACACCGTCAGCGATCCTGGCTGAAGTAAAGCAACTGTGTCATGCGTTGATCGCCGGTTTTCAGGGCGAGATCGTCGCTATCGGGATCGGCAGCGCTGGCATGGTTGACAGTGTGAGCGGACAAGTGATCCACGCCAATGACAACCTGCCCGGCTGGACCGGCACAAGTCTGTCCGCGCTCGAAATTGGCGACGGTCTTCCTGTCCTGGCCGAGAACGACGCGCGCGCCCTGTCATACGGCGAGGCGAAAATGGGCGCGGGCCGGGACTACAGGTCCTTGCTCTGTGTCACGGTTGGAACCGGCGTCGGCGGCGGCATCATCCTCGATGGCGAGATTTGGCGCGGACCAAACTACAGCGCCGGCGAAATTGGCTATCTTGTGGTCGGCTGGGAAGAGGATAAACCGATCATTCTCGACCAATTTGTTTCCGGTCCCGGCATTGAACGCGCCTACCAAGCCTCCACGGGAGCGGAAGATCGCATACCGCTTACCGAAATCACTCGCCGCGCCTATGAGGGCGAGCTTGTCGCGGCGCAGACCATAAAAGACAAAGCGCGACAATTGGGCATCATACTGGGCGGCTTCGCCGCGGCGATCAACCCGGCAGCGCTGGTGATCGGCGGCGGCGTAGCGCAAATCGGCGAGCTTTGGTGGGAGGCTTTGGAAGCAGCCTTCTGCGAGAGTGTGCCGCCCCTTTTGCGCTCGACGCCGATATTGCCGGCAAATTTGGGTGTTCAAGCCGTGCTGCTGGGCGCGGCCATGCTGGCATGGGACAAGGTGAAGTCATGACGTTTGTCTTCAATCTGGAGTTGGAGCGCTTGTGAACGCCGATGCCTTCCTCGCCGCCGTCAAAGGCAAGCTGATCGTATCCTGTCAGGCGCTGGAGGATGAACCGCTGCATGGCTCGTCAATCATGGCGAAGATGGCGAAAGCGGCGAAAATCGGTGGCGCGGCGGCTATTCGCGCCAACAGTCCCGCCGATATCCGCGCGATCAAAGACGCGGTCGATTTGCCGGTGATCGGCTTGTACAAACGTGGGGACAGCGGCGTTTTCATCACGCCGACTTTTGACGACGCGGCGGCTGTTGCCGGGGCGGGCGCCGATATCATCGCTCTCGATTGCACAGATCGTCCGCGTCCCGACGGCGTAGATCTTCGGAAGTTGCTAGCGCGCATTCATGGCGAACTCGGCAAGCCCACGTTCGCCGATGTATCGACGCTGGAGGAAGCGCGGGCGGCGGCAGAATACGGCGTTGCCATGGCGGGACCGACATTGTCAGGATATGTCGACGGGCCTCCTGAAAGCGCCGAGCCCGACTTTGAGTTGTTGGGAGCGATGACCGCGGCGCTGCCGATCCCGGTGATCGCCGAAGGTCGGATTCATAGTCCGGGGCAAGCGCGGCAGGCGCTGGATATCGGCGCTTGGGCGGTGGTGGTTGGATCGGCCATCACGAGACCGCGTACGATCACGGCTCGCTTTGTATCGGCGCTGATGGATGGCAATCCATCTTGATTCAGATTCTTTATTGATCGAATGCGGGAGCAAAAGTATGAAGACGCTTGCATTCCTAGGCGTGGCGCATATCCACACGCCGAGTTTTGTCAACAGAATTAACGAGCGACCCGATGAATTCCGCGTCAAGGCGGTTTGGGACAATGACCCGGCGCGTGCGCGAATCGCAGCGTCTCATTTGAATGATTGCGCCGTCAAGGATGTCGCTGCGATCGTCGGCGACGACGAAATCGATGCCGTTGTCATCTGTTCGGAGACGGCGCTGCACCGCGAACTGGTGGAAGCCGCGGCCGCCGCTGGCAAAGATATGTTCGTGGAAAAACCGCTGGGCATCAAAGCGCGTGACGCCTTTGCTATGCAGAAGGCGATCGACGATGCCGACGTGATCTTCCATGTGGGCCACTTTATGCGGGGTTATCCCTTCTTGACTGTCATCAAGCGCTTGATCGACGACGGCGCCCTGGGGACGATTACCCGAATCCGTCACAGCAATGTGCATCACGGCGCCATCGGCGGGTGGTTTGATGCCGGCAATGGCTGGTACGACGACGGCTGGCTCTGGATGACGGACTTGGAGAAATCGGGTATGGGCGGCTTTGGCGATCTGGGCGCGCATTCGCTGGACGTGTTGATGTGGCTAATGGGCGATGTCCTGTCCGTCACGGCGCAGATGGATTCGCTGCTGGGCAAGTACCCCTGCGACGAATACGGCGAAGGCATGCTGCGCTTTGCCAATGGCGCGATTGGGACGCTGGCGGCGGGCTGGGTCGATCTGCTGCGTACCATGCCCATCCATGTCACCGGCACGGAAGGCGTCGCCTATGTCGATGATGACAAATTGTATGTAAAATCGGACAATCTGCCGGGGGCGGACGGCCGCGAATGGAGGGATCTGCCCCAAGCGCTGCCCCATGCCTTCGAGTTGTTCCTTGATGCGCTCGTCGGGCAAGACGTACCGCTGATTTCGGCGAAAGAAGCGGCTGACCGCACAGCCGTGATGGAAGCGTTTTATCTAGCTGCGGAATCGAATACTTGGGTTCAACCTCAAAGATCTTAAAAGGAGCGATAGAACATGAGTACATTGAAAGTGGGTGTCATCGGCGTCGGCGGGATCGCCCGCACGCATATGCCGGGTTGGGAAGCGTCGCCGCATGCCGAAGTGGTGGCTGGCGCTGATCTGGCGCCCGAGGCGCTGGAACATTGGGGCAGCCAGTGGAATGTTGGCAAGCTGGAGACCGATTCGGCCGCCGTCATTAACGACCCGGATATCGATATCATCGATGTCTGCACCCCGAATATGTATCACGCCCCTTTGTCCATCGCCGCGCTCGAAGCCGGCAAGCATGTCATCTGCGAAAAGCCGCTGGCGCCCACCCCCGCCGATGTCCAGCGCATGATTGAGGCGCGCGACAAATCCGGCAAGCTGCTGATGACCGCGCAGCATTTTCGCTTCGCCGGCACATCAAAGGCGCTGAAAGCGGAGATTGACGGGGGCGCGCTGGGCGAGATCTATCACGCCCGCAGTTGGATGCTGCGCCGCTCTGGCATCCCCACCAGCCTCGCCTTCCTCTCCAGCAAGCATAGCGGCGGCGGCGCCTGCATTGATATCGGCGTGCACATACTCGATTTGACGCTCTGGATGATGGGCAATCCCGAGCCGGTCTCGGTCACTGGCGTCGCGCGCAGAGAACTGGCCAGCAACCCCATGGCATTCGGTCGCTGGCCACGGTATGGACGCATTCCTGAAGGGATGGATGTCGAAGAAATGGCGATGGCTTTTGTTCGCTTCGCAACAGGCGCGACATTGGTATTCGAAATATCCTGGTTGCTGCATCACGACATTGATGGCGAAGATATGCAGATGTGGCTCTATGGCAGCAATGGCGGCTCGCATTGGCCCAAATGCGAGGTTTACGACACCAACTACGACGACATGCAACTCTATAACCGAAAATTGAAATTGACCCAGAACCCGTCTGAGCCGCACGCGCAGGAATGCGTCGAGTTCGCGCAGGCGATCGTCGATGGCGCGCCCTCGCCGGTGCCGGCCGAGCAATCGCTGCAGGTGATGAAGATACTCAACGGCATCTATGAAAGCCAGAAAACGGGCCGCGAGGTCCTGCTTTAAGCGAAGTTGAAGTCGACAAGGGCGACCGGCAGGTCGCCCTTTGCCTGGAAGCGTCGACGATGCTATTTCGATTCTGCTGTATTGCGCTGGCGGTGATCTGGATTGCCGGCTGCGGCACGATGGCGGCTGCGCCCGAAGCGAAGCGCCAGACACCGCGGGCTGGCGCATGGTCGCTGGCATACACCGGCGGCTGCGCCGGGCGTGAATCGGAGACGATCCAGGTAACTCGCTTGGACGATGCCGAATTGGTCTTCGACGACTTTCGCTTGCGTCGTAACACTGAGGGCATCTTCGAAGGGAGCGCCGATTTCATCGCGCCGATGCCCGCGGATGGCCGCGATGTCATATACACGATCGCGTATGCGCTAAGCCTTAGCGATGACGGCATATTCACAGGCAGCGAGTCTATCACGGAAGATGGTGGAGAGTCGCTGGATTGCCCAATCCAGTTGGTTTTTGCCGGAACGTGACGCGCTCGATTTGTCTTGCGCTGCGGGAACGCGCTGGAAGCTGCGCCTTCTCATCGCAGCGGAAAATGTCTTTTGAGACGATCACATCGAGACTTCATTCCAGGCCGGTGCCGGTGATGGCTTGGACATAATAGCGCTGGAAGGGGATCACCAGCAGAATCGGCACGATGGCGGCGATCATAGAGCCAGCCAAGAGTTCATTCCACACCGTTCCGTATTGTCCGATCGCCAGCGATATCTCGACCTGTACCACGCGCATCTCCTTGGTAGGCGCGATCAGCAGCGGCCAGAAGAAGGCATTCCACTGGCTGATGAACATCAGCAAAGCGGCGGCGACCAGAACCGGCTTGGAGATCGGCAAGATGATGCTGACGAGCACGCGCAGCCAGGTAGCCCCGTCTACGCGCGCGGCATCGATTAGCTCCTGCGGTATCTCGGCGAAGAACTGACGAAAAAGGAAGATCACCAGGCTGTTCGCCAGACCGGGTATGAGCAAACCCTGCCAGGTATTGATCCAGCCGAAGCTATTGACCAGGATGTAACGGGGTATGGCGGTTAGATCGACTGGCACCATAAAAGTGAGCATGACAATAGTCAGGAAGAGCGCGTTCTTGCCGCGGAATTCAAAGCGCCCGAATGCGAAACCGGCCAGGGCGTTGACCGCGCCGCCGATAATGACGGTGGCGATGGCGAGGAAGAAAGTATTGCCGACCGCGCGTCCGAATCCCCGGTCGAACAAGTTGTCATAGGCTTCCAGAGTGAAGTCGACCGGGAAGAGCGCGCGCCAGGAGAAGGGATAGGCGTATTCGAATACCTTGTGATTGGGCGTGAAGGAAGCGGCGGCCGCCCACATCAAGGGCACAATGACAATGACCACGCCGAGAAGAAGCAAGGCATAGACGACAAGCGGCTGCGCATGAGAGCGCAAGGGCTTGCGGTTCATTGCCGCTGCGGATGCTGCTGACCTATTGGCGCGATTGGACATGTTTGAATCAGCCTTCGCCTTTAGTCCTGGCCCCGAAGCGCGTAGAGTTCGATCCCCACGATGATGAATACGATAACCAACATGACAGACAGCATGGCAGCGGAAGCGCCCAGATCGCCGTAAAGAAAGCCGCGCCGATAGGTCTCGTACATAATCAGATTGGTTGATAGCTGCGGACCGCCCGATGTGAGCAGCAAGATGGGCGCAAACATCAAGAAATTGGCGACGGTATCGGCGACCAGCACAAAAGCCAGGACGCGACGCAGGAGCGGCAGCGTGATCTTGGTGAATGATTGCCAGGCGTTGGCGCCGTCGATCTTGGCCGCTTCCAGAACGGGCGGCGGGATGTTCTGCAGTCCCGCCAGGATGAACAGGCTCCATAGGGGCACGCCGATCCAGGAAGCGATCACTATGATGGACCAGAGCGCTTGATCCACCGAATGCAGGAAGGGTTGCCGTTCGACGCCTAATTGCAGCAGGATCCCGTTGATCATGCCCGAGTTTTGATCCAGCATTAAGCCCCAGACAATGGCGGTGACGTTGAGCGAAACGGCGATGGGCAGCAAATAGATGCTTCTGAAAATGCCAATGCCGTTGACGCGCTGGTTAATCAATACAGCCAATCCCAGCGCCAGGGCAATCTGAATCGGGTTGACCAATAAGCTGAATACAACGGTAACCTGGAGCGACTTCCAGAATACGGGATCGTTGAAGATGCGGTTGTAATTAGCGAATCCGGCAAAAACGCGTTCGCCGCTGCGCAGTGACAAAACGAAGGTGCTTTCGACCAGGGTGGCAATCGTCGGCACGAGGTTGAATACGATCAGCAGCAGGAGAGCTGGCAGGAGAAAAAGGTAGGGGATCAGCTGTCGGCTTATGCGCATCGCTTGAACTTGACTCCATGGCGATAGAAGTACAATTTCAGGCTAATTCGGGCGACCTGATAGAGTCTGTTGAAATTCTCATTTTACCCTCACCCCAAACCCCTCTTCCATAAAGGGAGAGGGGCTTAAAGGGCTCAATACGGGTCACAAGCCTCCCCTTCTCCCCTTGTGGGAGAAGGGGCCGGGGGATGAGGGGTGTTTTTCAACGGACTCTGATAGGTCGCCCCTACATGCTAATGATTTGGCGCGAGGGCGACTTACAAAGTCGCCCCTGCGTGTTGCGCCTTGTTCAGGCGTTAGCGATACTTGGCCATTTCGCTTTCGATGCGCTGTACCGCGAGATTCAGCGATTCTTCGACATCGGCGCCGTTGCGGATGTCCTGGAAGGTATTCTGCAGGATCTGCTCATATTCCAGGAAGCCGACGGTCACGGCGCGGGGCCTTGGATTGACCGTCGCTTCGTCCGCCGCCGTACGCACGTAGGACATCGGCAGGGCGTCAAACTCTTCTTCGGTGGCGAAGAGCGCGAGTACTGATTGCTGAGCCGGGAAGTCGCCACTGCCGCGCCGCCACCAGATTTCCGCGCCTTCGCCGGTGGAAATGAAGTGGACGAAGCGCGTCGCCGCATCAACGTTTTCGGTGTTGGCGTTCACGCCGATATGCCAACTGCCGGTGGGCGTGGCCGGTACGCCGTCCGCGAAGTAAGGATGCCGGGAAACGCCCCATTCGATATCGAGATCGGCGTTGTTCGCGAAGCGCGGGATGTTCCAGGGACCGCCGACGAACATGCAGATATTGCCGGTTTCGAAGATATCGGCGGGCCAGAATTCCTCGCCTTGGGGCGCCGCGTTCCAGACGTTGAACATGTTGTAGTAGTAGGTGAAGGCTTCAATCCATGCTGGCGAGTTGATGACGCCGTCGACCGTCAAGCCATCTTCGCCGATGGCATCGGCCTCAAGCGATTCCGGCAGCACCTGCAGCTGGTAAATACGCACCATTTGCTCCCAGATAAATCCCCAAACGTCAGGCGTGCCGTCGCCATCGTCGTCAAAGGTCATCTGTTGCGCGATTTCGGCGATCTCTTCCCAAGTCAGACGATCATCCGTGCCCGGCGGCATCAAGCCGGCGCGATCGAAACAGCCCTTGTTGTAAAAGAGCAGTTGCGTCGAAGTGCTGACGGGAGCGGCATAAAGCGTTCCCTCGTAGGAACCGGCATTTACGGCCGCGGGCAACCAGTCTTCGACCTCATCGCCGGTGAATACCGGGTCGAGCGGCAGCAGCCAGTTGCGGAAGGCATAGCCCGATACCAGCGGCACGTCGACCGAAATGACGTCGGGCACTTCCGACCCGGCGCCCAAGCGAACCTGGATCTGGGCGAAGAGATCGTTAAAGCCGACCTGTTCGGCTTCGACGGTAACATCGGGATTGCGCGCCTCGAACTCCTCGATGATCGCTTCAGTTGGCCAGCCCAGCGTCAACCAGGTGATGGTCGTTGGTTCATCCTGGGCGCTCGCCGGGACTAGCAGAATTAGGAATATGCCAAGCAGCATCGTTACAAGCAGCAATTTACGTGGTAACACGGTACATCCTCCTGGAATCTAGAAAAATAATGTGAACTTGACTCAACTAATCGGACAAGTCGGCACCTGATTTTGGAACCTGGCTCATCGCGATTCAACAGGGGGATTTTAGCGTTTTTGATGTCGATAGACAACTCTCGTGGTAGCGGGTGGCGTATCCTTTTCGGTTGAAGGCGAATAAGGCGCTTGTGATTGCCAGGGCGGGCGCTCGGGGCGAGCGCAATGTGTCCTCAAATGCTGGGAAGATGCCCTCATTTTGCCCCCTTTTTGGGTAACAGTATAGATACAGTATGTATACGGGGGGGGGGGGTACCCCCCCTCTCCAGATCGGAGGACACCGAGATATTTTTCACCACAGGTCGCGTAGGTCGCGTAGACACTGACCGCCGACACAGCCCGCCGACACTGACCGTCAAGACAGGAAGCGTACAAAGATTTTTTGTTTGCCACAGAGGCACAGAGAGATTTTATGGGAGGGCGGCATTGGAATGCGGGTTGTGGGGCTGGCGGGGATGGCGGGGATGGTACATTTTTAATTCACCACAGAGGCTCAGAGGGCACAGAGAGCATAGACAGATTTTAACCACCGAGAACACCGAGGACACCGAGATTTTTTTCACCACAGGTCGCGTAGACACTGACCGTCAAGACAGGAAGCGCACAAAGGTATTTGCGGGCGACCTCTGTAGCAAATCCTTGTCGAGCAAAACTCAGCGACGGACCGGTGAATTGAGACCTATAGCAAGCTTTGGCGAAGCAGGGCGTCGCGGATGGCGGTCATGCTGAGTTTGGCAGATTAAGGCCTCCGGCGCTTGGGTGGACGGCGACGTTTCTTAGACGCTTTGGGGCGCTTGCCAGGTTGCGCCGGCTTTGACTCGCTATTTTGTATGTGGGGGAGACCCGGCAGCAGCGTGTGTGTTTGCGGCGGTTGGTTTTCAGGATCTTGATTAGCCCCAATGCCGAGTTTCTTCTCCAGCGCCGCCCGCAGTCCAACACTTTGACGCGCGCCGGGCATCTGCGGCTCTGCAGCTGTCCAGGGTGGCGGGGCATCCCCCGCCTCATCTTCGTAGACATATCGGATGCGGTTGGGTTGTTCCGCGTCACTTTGCCCCTCCGGCGTCAGATCTTCGAAGTTGTCTTCCAGTTTATTGGCGTGATTGAGCAGGGTGTTGAGGGCGTAGACGAGTTGACTGAAGGGAATGCCTTCGTGGTTGCCGCTCTTGATTTTCTTCATGATGTCGCGGGAGGTTTCCCACATGTCCTGCATGAGTTCGAGCTTGATGGTGGAGAAGTAGCGGTATTGTCGGTCTTCGTGCTTATGTCTGAGTTTGACCTGGTCGGCGCGCCAGCCTCTCAGGGTTTTGATCGGGATCTCGAGGATGGATTTGACGCGGTCGAAGTCGCCGTCGTGTCGATCGAGCAGGTTGAGCGCCTCGATTTTTGTATCGAGCGTGTAGCTTGCCAGCATGGTGGGGTCTCCTTTTCTTTTTTACGATAAAGGGATTACAGCACAAATGTTCTGGGAGAGGGAAGCTGAATGTTCGTGTTTTGATTTTTTATTCACCACAGAGGCGCAGAAGTAAATGCAGGTAAGTCGTGCGAATAATTTGATGAAATATAGAAAACTACAAAATAATCGAATCCCGTAGGGGCGACCAACCTGGTCGCCCGAAACCGCGCCATCGCATCGACGGGCGACATG
>DAOULD010000021.1:0-24967 GCA_034420635.1 Anaerolineae bacterium
CGGATATTCAATTCATACCTGCGTAATTGACCATTTTCAGCCGTGATATCAAAAACGGGACTGCTTGCATCTGTCGACGGGCAATAAGCTATCTCGCCCCAGCCGATCTTGCCCTGCCCGTCAATGTAGAGCGAATGGATGCCTTCGAGGTCCCAAGCGATTGTTACGCAATCCCCTGGCAGCAGCAACCAGGCGCGGTCTGCCCTGATATCAACAGTTGCTCCGCCGAACTCGCTTTCTATGCGGGGCGCTGGACTGTTATGTATCGCCAGCGCGACAAGAAGCGGTAAAAGCGCGACAAGCAAGAAGAGCGCCGCCGGCAAGATTCGCATCCCGCCCCTTGGTATGACCTGCGAAAAACGCGCTGTCATCCGCTGTTTCCTTCACTTGATAGCGTTTGATGGCTCGCCCCGCCGCGGAGCGCGGATGCCAGCATGGAACTGACGCGGGACGGTATCGGCGCGCCGCGATCATATAGCAGGCGGACATCGTAAGCAACGCGCGAGTCCAGCCCGAAGGCATCCGCCGGATGGTCAATCAATGTCACCGACATATCCGCGGCAATGTTCAGCGCCAGCGTCCGCTGCAGCAATTGCGGCGAATCCGACGTAAAAATCGTCTCCTCGCCCCCAAATGTGCTGCACTCTGCTTTATCAATACAGAAGGTCGACTGGATCGGCAAGCCGTTTCCATAGAGCGCGTACAGCATACTATTGTCAAGATCATTGCTATAGCGCAATTCGCTGATAGCCGAGGCCGCCAACTCTTCTTTGGTCATGTCTGTCGTGAGCAAGATCGCTGTGTCTTCTTTGATTTGCGGAATCGTCCGCATCAATTGATAAAGCATACGCGCCTTGCTATCGGCCCGTCGGACTGCCGAATCATGTTGAATCAGCAGGCGCTCGGTGGCCGGCAACATCAGAGCAAGGCAGAGCGCTACTATTGTAGCCTCGCGGTATCGGCGGGGCAGGGCGCGTACGGCAAATATGCGCGCCAAACCAAATACCGCAATTGACGCGCCGATAGGGACATAGAAATACATGCGCCACAGGTCTCCGGCGTATTGAGGCAGCCAGATCAGTATGCCTACCGCCGGCGTCACAAACAGTAAGCCGTAGACAAACGACGTCTTGGCATTGTCCTCGACTTCCTGCCTGTCCGAGTCGCCGCTGCGTATAAGATACAAAGAAAACGCGCCCCCCAGCGTCAACATCGCCAGGCTGGGAGCCAGCCAGTTGCTAGCGTCCGCCGCATTGAGCGCTTCTATCCAACTATCCACAAACGTGTGCCGGTAGACTTCCGCCAGCCGCCCGAAAACCGCGCCTAGCGCATCGGCGCTGCTGCCAAAGGAGTTCTCGAAAACATAACTGTTGTAAAAGCTCATATTCAGCGAGGAGAGCAGCAGCAAATGCGCGATCTTGCAGGCTGGAAACAAGTACCAGACAACTGTCAAGTTCGCGTTTCGCCAGCCCCCGCGCGGTCGACGTGAAACCCACAGCGCTGGCGCTATCAGAATGATTGCGTAAGCTGTTTCGTTGGTGACTACGTTGAACGCCAACCCAAGCCAAATGCCGAGGAGATGCCAACGGCTTGAACTCTCGCGATATTCCAACATCAAGAATGCTGCGGCAAGTAGCGACATGACGCTGAACTGATTAGGCAGAGACCGCAGTGACATCAAATCGGAGTTGACCGGGTAGACCATGAAAAGCAGGGTGGCCAAGAAGGCATGCAGTCGGGTAAATCCAAGTACCCGCAAAATGCCGAAAAGCAGCGTCAGCTTTGCCCACAAGATCAAAAGATGCGCCAGATGGAAGCCGACAAATGAATCCGGGGCGATGATGCTCGCCAGCAGATGCGGTACCATCACCCAAAAGCGCGTATTCAATTCAAATTCGACGTTCCAGGAGTGTTGGCCTTCCAGATAGGCGCGGTATCCCCACGATTCCCAGTGCCCAATGCTATCGAATCCGAAGGGCAAGTACAGAAAAAGCAGGAAGAGCATGAAAGCGCTACCGACGGCAAGGTCAACAAACTGTCGCTTTCGCAACTTCTGTCGCAGCCTGTGGGCTATCAACGGTAGATAGACGACTGCCGCCAAAGTTAGCCCAAGCAACTGCCAGGACGGGTGTCGAAAGCGCCGGTGTATAACCTCCAGCAGCTCCCTGAGCGGATTGGATTCGATCGCCCCGAATAGCAGAGCCAGCGCTAGCAGAAACTGAAGAAAGACAAGCAGGGCGCGCAGGCTAAACGCGTGAGTCGCTTGCGGACGCAGAAGATAATACGACGCGAGGAGGGGACAAAGCATCAAGCCCAATGCGCCAATATGGAAGAACAGAAAGCCGGTGAGGCTTGTTGCTCGCCGTATTGCCAGGAAGCCTAAGGCGCAGTCTGCGACAAGCAATGCCAATACGAGGACAACGAAGGTTCGCTGTGGCAGCTTTAGTTGCAAGCTCATCCGAAATTTGTGCTCGGCCGATTGGCGGACAGGTTAAGGTTGCGTCAATCCTAACATAGTGTATGCGCGCTGCGGCAAAGGGGCGTCGGGGTTATAGAGTCTTGTTACATCGTAATCCAGATCGCGGAATTCGCTAAAGATTGTGGCCGGCTCCCGAACCAGTTCTAGAGAAAGATCTTCATTGAGCAAGAAGACAAGCGTATCGGATAGATGATCGGCCCAATCTGTGATTGGGGAACAACTATCAACCGATGGGCACATAAATCCGTATCGATAAAACTCGCTTTTGTTGATGTAAAATAACATGAAGCCAATTGCATTCGACCTTAGTTCTTCGATATGTCTCCGCAGGCGTTTTTCATCCGACATATCACTCAAAACGATTACTCTTGTTTGACTTGCCATTTCCGGCGCAATCTGCACGATTTGCTGGTGTATTCGCTTCTTATTGTCGGCGCTGACAACATAATGCTCGTGCTGCTGGATCAAGCGAGAAATGCCAGGAAATATAAGGGTAAGACATGTAATAATGATGCACCAATCTCTATATTTACTGCTTGAGACGCGAGTTGCCACCAGCGCGATCAAACAGAAGACAGCAATGGCGGCCGGTCCAGGCACATAGAGATAAAGCCGCCACAAGCCTTGATTATAATAACTAAACCAGATCAAGACCCCAACCGCTGCCAATATCAGCAGCAACCCGGCCAGCAAACCCACCAGCAATTGTCTTTCGTTCGCTTCCCACCTTTCCACGTCCCACCGCCACAAATACCATGCCACAGCCGCCGCCAATGCCAACATAGTCAAGGTTAGCGGCATCCAGTTATTCTGTCCCAAGTCAGCCAAGGCGTCGCCCCAACCAACGACGAAGGTCCTGTGATAGACCTCGAGCAGATTGTCGATGGTTGAAGATATGAGATTGTCTGCCCTCACCTCTGTTCCTGCATAAATGTAATGCGACCGATAAAATGAGCGCCTTGTCATTGCGAGCAAAAAAATATACACCAGTTTGAGCGCCGGGAGCAGATACCAGATGACCGTCAAGTTGACCGCGGACCAGCCTGGTCGGCGAAGATGGCGAATCCACAGCATCGGGAGCGTCAAGATCAGCGCATATTGCGCTTCATAAGTGCCGACGCATAATGCCATCATCGCAAATATACCGATAAGATAGCTACGCATTGGCCGCTGTCTGTATTGCAGCGCCAGGTAAACCGCGGATAATAAGATGAGCGCGTTGAATTGCACCGGAATTGCCCGCAAATACAAGAGACCGGAATCAACCGGGTACACCGCGAAGAGCAACGTGAGCAAAAATGCCTGCCAAGACCTGAGTCTGTAATGGCGCAAGATGCTGTAGAACAGCGCCAGCTTGCCCCAGAGTAAAAGCGCAAAGAACGCGTTGTAGCCGAAAAAAGTCTCTGAATTGATAAGATAAGCGGCTGCATTAGGTGATAAGATCCAATAGCGCTGGGATAATTCTGTCTGCAATCTGGAGTGTTCCAAACCCTCAAAATAACTAAAATTGGTCCACTCTTCCCAGTGTCCAATCGTGTCCAATCCAAATGGCAGATACAGCAAGCCTATAAACAGGAAGAAACAGCCAGTTGCCGTGAAATCTGCAATATTACGCGACTTGATGCCCTGCCGTATGGAATGAAGCGCGAGCGGCGCCAATACAGCCGCTGTTATCAGTGTGCCAAAAATATGCCACGATGGACGCGCAAACAGATTTCGCGCAATTGCCAAGATGCCTACGATTGTGAGCGCCCTGCCAGACAAACGAAACAGCGCAATGGCTAACAGGACCGCCAGCATGGCGAGCAGAATCATCCTCAAGGATGGGCGCCTGGATAAATCGTTGCTCCACAGATAATACAGCGCAAGCAAAGGGAAAAAACCGAGCGCGGCTAGACCCAATACGTTCACTACAACGTCCGGCGCATAGTAGATTTTCAGGCTAGGACTGAGATAGACGCCATTCCGATGATCGGTCAGTTCGATTTTGGGGCTGGGCGCGAAGATCTGCGGACAGAACTGTTGCTCCCCAGATTCATGCCATTCCCTTCCATCGATGTGAATCGGCAGCTTGACCCCGTGCTCCAGGCGAATCCTAATACAGTCGTCAGGCGAGAGCGACCATGCTTTGTCGGCGAAGATTTCAGTGGTCGCGCCGCCATGCTCGATCAGGAGACGCGGCGCGGGACTTAACCAAACTGCCAGCGCCACCGTCAACACAAGCGCCAGGACAATACCGGTCAAGAGCCTGTCGACAACAATTGCCGAGAATCGAAATCGCAACTTCATCATATGGCGCTTCGCATTTCACAAATGAACTATTCGCTTGACAAACCCAGCATGGAATACGCACGTGATGGCACTGGCGCGTCAGCTTTATAAAGTAGACTCACGTCGTACTCGATGCCGACAAACGCTTCCAACATAGTACTCGGCTCCTTTACCAGTTCCAGGTTAAGATCCCTGTCGAGCGTAAAGACGATTGTATCTTTAAGATACTCCTGTCTATGCAGCAGGGGAAAGCAGTTTTCTATAGACGGACAAATGGAGCCGCGTCCCGATCCCTGTCCTTCATAAATCACATAAAGCGCATGACCCAAAGCGGAAGACGTAAAAGCCTCAATATGCTTGTCCTGGAACTCTTCGCTGCTCATTTCGCTCAAAATGAGTACGCGGGTCTGGCTTTCGATTGCCGGAGCCAATTGCGCAATCTGTGCAAGTATCCACGCTTTATTATTGGCGCTAGTCACATAGTGCCCATGTTGCAAAACGAGGCGAGATAGCCCCGGCAGCATCAATAGCAGGCAAAGACCCGCGATCGCGGCATTTCGATGTCTATTCTTTGCTATGGGAGCAGTCAGCAAGGCGATCAGACAAGACAGAACTATGGCGGCCGCAACAGGAATATAGAGATACAAGCCGCGCAGTTCGTTATTGTAATAGTCTATCCAGATCAGGACGCCGACGGACGGCAATACGAGTAGCAAACCCGTCACCAGTGTCAAGCCAAGCTGCCTGTTTTCTGGAACCCGCGCGCATTTATCAGTCCGCCAAATCAGCCAGGCAAGCGCGCCGAGCAAACCGAGCATCAAAACCACCAACGGTAGCCAGGGATTCTGCTTAACCGAATGTAATGCTTCGACCCAGCCGATTGCAAAACTGCGTAAGTAAATATCGAGCAATCTGCCAATTGTTTGCGAGAAGAGATCGCCTAGCGCAATCTCGGATTCAGAAGAAAAGAAATCCGACTGATAGAACGTGCGACGGGTTGACAGCAGCAAGAAAATGTATGCTGCTTTTGCAGCCGGCACGATATACCAGATAAATGTCAGATTCAGATTGAGCCACATCATATTTCTAGTTCGGCGCCACCACAAAAGTGGCGCAACAACGATCAGGGCATACGCGGATTCGTATACGCCGATACACAAACTAAGAGACAGCCAAATGCCGATGAGCTTCGCTCGAGTCGGTTTGGCAGCGTAATGCAATACAAGATATGTCGCTGTCAAGAAAGAGACAAAGCTAAACAGCGGCATGGTCGATTGGACTGACATTACTCGTGTATCGACCGGATATGCGAGAAACAAAATTACAATAAGAAAAGCAAAAAACCGGTGGACGTTCATTTTTCGCAGGATGATATAAAGCAACCCCGTCTTCATCCAAAGTAGCAGCGCGTATACCACGTTGGAACCGACAAAGGACTCAGACTCAATTAAGAACGCAATGATGAAAGGTATAGTGGCAAAAGGACGCGAAGCCAACTCCCTTTCCAATTGCGGCCAAGGCAAATTCTCATTATAAGCGCGGTAAGTCCAAATGTCCCATTGAGCAACCGTAGCGAACCCAAAGGGAAGATACAGCAGCGCTACCACCAGGAAAAAGCCGCCAACTGCAATACAATCTGTATATCGTCGGTTCCGCAACACCGCCGCCAAACTCCAGAGTGCCAGCACAGCATAAAAGACCATCGTTACGATTACGCCGCCAACCTGCCAGCGCCGATCGGTAATCATATTGCGCAGCGTTGCCAACATCCCCACAACTGTGAATTCCACCTCCGATATCCTCAGAAGTGAGATACAAAGCGCCAGAACAACCGTCGCAAGGAGCGCAACTTGAAACCTGGGGGGGCGTCGAACATCATTGACCCAAAGATACTGAAGCCCAAACAGCGCCAAGAAAGGTATTGCGGCAACTCCGACCAGGTTCGCCACGAATTCCGGCAGATAGAAAATAGTCAGCGTATAGCTGCGGTATTCGCCGCTTAGATGAGGGCTAAACTCGACCTTGGGGCTCGTCGCCAATATCGTCGGACAAAATTGCTGCTCCCCGGATTCATGCCATTCCCTGCCGTCAACGTGAATTGGCAAGCCCCCGTCATATATCCAGCGAATCCGCAAGCACTCGTTCGGCCAGACTATCCAGGCTTTTTCAGCATTTATTTCAACAGTCGTATCGTTGTATTCAATACTCAGCTTCGGCGGGGGCGCCAGCCAAGCCGCCAATCCAACAACCAGCGCCAACGCGAGTACCAGCGCCAAAAGAAGGTGATTCAGGTTTCGCGACGAAAGGGTCCTGAAGAAATTCATCCGATAATCTCTGATCGCTTGCGGCTGCTATCCCAGCGAATATCCGGAATCAGGACATCGGCATGGGCTTCGATGCGCTCTCGATTGTCCTGCAGATCCAGCATCATCTGCCGCAGCACGGATCGGATATCCCGCGTCGGTTGATAACCCAGCTCGATCAGGTGCTGTCGATCCGGATTGTAGTAATGTTCTTCCATTTCCGTACGTGGATTCTCGTAGTGATTGATTGCTGCGTCCAATCCAATCTCGGAGGCCGCCGCTTTGACCATATTCGCCAGTTCTGTAACGCTGTAAGCATTTTCAAACTGGTTGAAGACGCGGAACTCGCCCGGCTCGGGCGGATTCTCCACCGCCAGCCGCAGACATGCCATCGAATCCAGCAGCGGCAAAAACCCGCGCTTCTGCCTGCCTCGACCAAACAAAGTCAATGGATGGCCGATGATCGCCTGACAGCAAAAGCGATTAATCGCCGTGCCGAAGCACTGATCGAAGTCGAGTCGGGTGCGTAGCCGCAGGTCATCGCCCATCTCTTCAATCTGTGTTCCAAATACCACGCCCTGCATAATATCCGTCGCCCGTATGCCCCAAATCTTCGTGGCAAAATGCGTATTGTGCGAATCATGCACCTTGCTCTGGTGATACCAACTGCCGGCCTGACGAGGGAAGGGCAGACGATCGCGGCGTCCGCGGAACTCGACCTCGAAAAATCCTTCGGGAATGTCGACTTTGGGCGTCCCGTATTCGCCCATTGTACCCAGCTTGACTAAGTGCGCGTCCGGAACCACCTCTTTAATCGCCCACAAGATGTTCAGATTGTTGATGACATTGTTCTGCTGCGTCCAAACACAATGCGCCTGATCCATCATCGAGTAAGGCGCGGATGGCATCTGCCCCAGATGAACCACCGCTTCCGGCTGAAAGTCCTCGAAAAACTCCTTTACAAAGCCGTAGTCCATTAAATCGCCGACGCGGAAGTCAACAGCTTTGCCGAATCGTTCTTGAAACGCTGACAAGCGGTCTTCGCGGCTGGCGATGGGTTGCGCGCTAATTCCACCGACTTCGGCCACCCACTGCCGCCGCAGCATAAGATCGGCGCCGGCGACTTCGTGGCCAGAGGCGCTCAAATGAATTGCCAAAGGCCAACCCAGATAACCGTCGATTCCGGCGATAAAAATCCTCATTTAGCGCTCCCAAATTTCATCGTCTCGTCCTCGTCCCGAGATGATCGCGACAATCTTACAAGGTTCAGGGACGATTTATAGTGCTGCGCAACACTGTGAATTGTCACTCCAATGTAACGCGAAAGACGCGATACTGAAACAGTGTCGGAACGCGATTGGCATCTCGCATAGGTCAAGGGCGCATATCTGTATATAATACCGAACGCATTCATGCCGATAAGCCATGCTGTGGCGCAGACTGCGAGTTCAGCTTGACCGACGCCAAACAATCCAACGGTACATATTCAAGTCTCATCAGGAACAACAGAGCGTTCCGCTATCTCTGGGGCGGCCAGGTCGTCAGCCTGACGGGCGACTGGTTCAACCTGATCGCGTCGGCGGCTTTAATTGCCACCTTGACGCAATCGGGCGCCGCAATTGGCGGCCTTTTCGCCGTGCGGATGCTGGCGCCTTTCCTGGTCAGCCCGTTCGCCGGCGTCGTTGCAGACCGTTACAACCGCAAAACAATCCTGATCACAGCTGATATCCTGCGCTGCTTCGTTGTGCTCGGCTTTATGCTGGCGCGCGAGCCCGGACAGGTCTGGCTGATATACTTGCTGACGGCGGTCCAAAGCGCCACGCAAGGTTTCTACTTCCCAGCCTGGAACTCGCTCTTGCCAGATATCACCGCGCCGCAAGAACTCGGCATAGCCAACGCCCTGGCCTCCGCAACCTGGTCTGTGATGCTGGCTTTTGGCGCGGCGCTAGGCGGCTTGGTCTCGGGCGTCGTCGGGGTATATCCAGCCTTTGTCATTGACGCCGCGACATTCCTGGTGAGCGCGCTCATCATCCTGCGCATGCCCTATCAATCACTGCTCTCGCCTGGCGCGGATCGATCCATGATGGCGGGTATCCGCCAATACATCGACGGCCTCGCCTATCTGCGGCGCCACATCGACATCTTTGCCATCACCTTGCAAAAAGGCCTTTTGGGACTTTTGGTCATCGGTCTCTATCAAGTGGTGCAAGTGACCATTTCCGAGCGTTATTTCCCCATAGGCGAAGGCGGTAGCATCACCCTCGGCTTGATCTACGTTATGTCGGGCATTGGATCTGGTATCGGTCCCATACTGGGACGCCAATGGGCGCGCGATCGGGATCGCCATCTGCGGTTGATGATCGCGCTGGGATATGTCAGCGCCATCGCGGGATTCCTCATCAACGCAACTTTGGCGTCGCTCCCGATCATACTCTTTGGCAGCTTTCTGCGCGGCATCGGCGGCGGATTGATATGGGTCCTCGGCACACAATTGCTCTTGCAGATCGTGCCAAACGAAGTCAGAGGACGTGTCTTCTCCACCGAATTCGCCATGTATACGCTCTTTGCCGCCGTGTCGTCCAGCATCTCGGGCGCCCTGATCGATTCCAGCCTGGGTGTGACGGGGATCCTGCTGCTGGGCTCCGCGCTGCTGGTCATTCCAACCGTGCTGTGGTGCCTTTGGATCGCCTTTGGCAAGCGAGATCTTATCATTGTCAGCGAAGGCGCGGCAGTGCCCTAGCTTGCCGGCGATGCAAATGGGTCATTGCTGAACTTCCGCTATAATAGGCGCAGCATGAAACGGTGAACCTGAGCAAATGATTCCATTCAATCAATTGAAACCGCTCCACGAGCTCTTGGCAGAAGAGATCGCCTTGGCCATGCAACGCGTTGCCGACAGCGGATGGTATATCCTGGGACCGGAAGTCGAGTCCTTCGAAAGGGAATTCGCCGATTATCACAAGGTCGACCATGCAGTGGGCGTAGCAAACGGCACCGATGCCATCGAACTGGCTCTGCGCGCCGGCGGCATCGGTCCCGGCGATGAAGTCATCACGGTGGCGCATACCGCCATGGCCACGGTCACCGCAATAGAAGCTGCTGGAGCCAAACCAGTGCTGGCGGATATCGACCTGTCTACTTACACGCTCGATCCGAAAAGCGCTCTGGACCGTGTAACCGACCGCACGCGCGCCATCGTTGTCGTCCATCTCTACGGTCAACCGGCCGACCTGGCTTCGCTGGGCGCTATCGCCCGCGAGCGCGATCTGCTACTCATTGAAGATTGCGCGCAGGCGCACGGAGCGGCTTGGAATGGGACCAAAGTTGGTACCGTCGGGCACATGGGAACCTTCAGCTTCTATCCCACCAAAAATATGGGCGCCTACGGGGACGGCGGCGCGGTTATCACCAAAGACGCCGCCCTGGCGGACAAACTGCGCAAATTGCGCAACTACGGGCAAACAACGCGATATAATCATCAGTCTCGCGGCTGCAACAGCCGCCTCGACGAACTGCAAGCCGCGATTCTGCGCGTCAAGCTCCAGCACCTCGACCGCCACAATCGACGCCGCCAGGCGATCGCGGCTATTTACGACGAACTTTTGCAAGGTGTAGTCGCGCCCTGGGTTGCCGCAAACGCCGAGCATGTATACCATCTGTATGTCATCAGAGACCAGCGGCGCGATCAACTGATGGAGGCGCTCAAAGCGCGCAATATCGGCACGCTCATCCACTATCCGATCCCGATTCATCTGCAAGAATCGCACCGCGATCTGGGCATGGCTGCGGGCAGCCTGCCCAATACCGAAAAAGCCGCGCGCGAAATCCTGTCCCTGCCCTTGTACATCGGGCTGAGCGATGACGAAGTCAAACGCGTCTGCACGACGATCCGAGAACTGCGTGGCTAAGCTGATGAACTATAGCGGAGCATTTCGAGGCAAGCGGGCGCTCGTTACCGGCGGGATGGGCTTCACCGGGAGCAATCTGGCTATCGCCCTTGTTAATGCCGGCGCTAATGTGACTATTGTCGATGCGATGATCCCGGGTTACGCGGGCAATCTCCACAATATCGAGCCGATCCGCGACCGCGTCACGGTCAACTTCTCGGACGTGCGCGACGCCAATGTGATGAATTATCTGGTGGGTGGACAAGATTACGTTTTTCACCTTGCGGGACAGGTCGATCATGTCCTGAGCCTGACCAATCCCTTCCCCGATATCGATATCAACATCAAAGGCACAGCGATCTTGATGGAAGCCCTGCGCTGGCACAATCCAGACGCCAAGCTCATCTACACCGGCACGCGCGGTCAATACGGACCTGCGGTGACCTTGCCGGTCAACGAAGAGGCGGCCACGCATCCCAAGGGCATTTACGAAATCTCCAATCTAACTGCCGAAAAAATCATTCAAGTCTACAATGATGTTCACGGCATCGCCTCGGTTCTGCTGCGTCTGACCAACTGCTACGGTCCGCGCGCGCAGATGGAACACCCGCGTTATGGCGTGGTAAACTGGTTCGTGCGACTGGCGATTGATGACGAGACCATCAAAGTCTTTGGCGATGGCAGGATCCTGCGCGACTTCCTGTATATCGACGATGCTGTGGACGCGATAATGATGTGCGCGCTGGAACCGAGCGCCATCGGCCAAGTGCTGAATGTCGGCATTGATCAACCGACCGATTTCATTGAGCTGGCGGAGACAGTGATTGATGTCGCCGGCAGCGGACGCTGGGAGTACGCGCCCTTTACGCGGGAGCGCGAGGCGCAGGAACCCGGCGACTTCTACTCCGATATCAGCAAGATTCGGCAACTGGTTGGCTGGGAGCCGCGGACTTGTTTGAAGGACGGATTGCGCGCGACCGTGGATTTTTACCGCCAACATAAAGCGTATTACTGGAGCGACGATGACAACGATTGACATCCACCCCTCGGCGAGCCCGGGCGACAACATGCGGATCATGGGCGACTTGTCGCTGGCGCGGGGCGTCGAAGTCGGCGCCAACGTGACTTTCTTTCCGAACGTGCAGGTGGGAGAAAACACGAAGATCCTGTCAGGAGCGGTCATCGGACGGCCTCCCATCCGCGCCGGCACGACCAATCGCCCCGTTGACAGCGGCGATGATACCGTGCGCATCGGAGCCGATTGTGTCATCGGAGCGAACTGCGTACTTTACACGAATATGCATATAGGCAGCAACGTGCTCATCGGCGACTTGACTGTGATACGCGAGGGCTGTCGTCTGGAGGATGACACGGTTGTCGGGCAAAATACCACGCTCATGCATGATGTCGTCTTGCATGCGCGCAGTCGCATTCACAACCTGGTGCATATTACCGGCACGATGGTTATTGAATCCGATGTCTTCATCGGTCCCAGCGTCAGCAGCATCAACGACAACGACGTCTATCTCAAGCGCTTCGGCATGATCCCCTTTGAAGTCCAAGGGCCGCGGGTGAGGCGCTTTGCCGTGATTGGCACGGCGGCAACCATAGGGGCTGAAATCGAGATTGGCGTGGGCGCCATCGTCGCGCCCGGCGCCGTGGCGATCAAAGACGTCGCGCCCTGGACCATCGTGGCCGGCGTGCCCGCGCGCGAACTCCGCGCTATTGATGAAGACAGTCGCGCGCGAATCCTGGCGCATTTTGGGCTGAATGACGAAGGGGGCGAATGAGCCTGTTCTCGATTGTCGTCCCCGTCTATCACAATGCCAGCAGCCTGGGGGATTTGCTGGCAGCATTGCAAGCCGTCGCCGACAAAAACCCCGAAGACGATTTCGAGTTCATCTTCGTCGATGATGGATCCGTTGACGACTCCTTTACAGTCTTGGAGAAGCTGGCGGGGCGAGAGCCGCGAATGAAAGTGGTCAAGCTGTCGCGGAATTTCGGCTCCAACCCGGCGATCACGGCCGGCATGAGCCAGGCGGCTGGCGACGCGGTCGCCGCTATCGCGGCCGATTTGCAGGATCCGCCCGCCCTGCTGCACGATATGATCGAGTTATGGCGGGGGGATCACAAAGTGGTCATCGCCGCCCGTCGCGGGCGCCAGGATCCCTTCCCAACCTCGCTGCTTTCGGACGTCTTCTACCGGCTCTTCCGCCGCTACGCCATCAAGACCATGCCCGAACGCGGCTTCGACTTTTTCTTGATAGACCGGCAAGTCTGCGCGCTGATCAACGATATTCAAGAGAACAACGCCTATCTGATGGGCTTGATCCTCTGGCTGGGATTTGATCCCTACGTTCTCTACTATGACCGCGAGGCGCGCAAGCAAGAATACGGCCAGTCGATGTGGTCTCTGAAGCGCAAACTCAAATATTTCGTCGATTCTTTTGTCGCCTTCTCCTATTTTCCTATCCGCTTGGCATCGGCTCTGGGATTGCTCTTCAGCGTGCTGGGCTTGCTTTACGCGCTTTGGATCATCTACGCGCGCCTGGCGCTGGGTATCGAAACCGAAGGTTGGGCGTCGCTGATGATCGTCGTGCTCATCGCCGCCGGCGTGCAGATGTTGATCTTGGGCATCGTCGGCGAATACATGTGGCGCAGCCTGGACGAGACCCGGCGGCGGCCGCGCTTCATCATCGAGAAGATCATCCAGAATGAGCGCGCGACCGAAAACCCTGGTGGTCGCGCGGGGATCAAAGCCCAGCAGGCCGAACGATCTCTCGAGCGCTAGGCTCTTTCCCGTTTTAGTCTTTTGGCATGTGGCCAGCAGAGAACCAGCAGAGTCCAGGCAGTTGCAGTTTCCTGACCTCTGACAGCAAAGCGCGCTTCGCCTATTCGCCTCATCGCGGGTATGATTGTCCTCATATCCGATCAATTCCCAAACGAGGTTGAAGATGAAGATTCACGGTATCGTGCCGCCGATGGCCACCCCCTTCGCCGCCGATGGCGCCCTGGACGAAGCGGCGCTGCGCGCTGAAGTCCGCTATCTCATCGAAGAAGCGGGAGTACATGGCTTAGCCGTCGGCGGCAGCACCGGCGAGGGGCAGACGCTTTCCACCGACGAATTGCGCGTTGTCGCGGGCAGCGCGCTCGAGGTTGCCGCCGGCCGCGTGCCGGTCATCGCGGGCATCATCGTCGATAGCACCCGCCAAGCCGTCGAAAAAGCGCGGGCTCTTGCCGATCTGGATCTGACCGCCTTGCAGGTGACGCCCGTGCATTATCTCTTCCGCCCGACGGACGAGATGATGTTCCGGCACTTCGCAACGCTGTCGGAACAGGCCAGCCATCCGGTCATGATCTACAATGTCGTGCCCTGGACCTACTGTTCGCCCGCCCTGCTCGACCGCATGATGCGCGAGATCGAAGGTCTCATCGGCGTGAAGCAAAGCGCCGGCGACCTGAAGCTGCTGGCGGACCTGCTGATGACATCCGCCGACGCCGGACTGATCATGTCCGCGGTGGACGCGCTGCTCTATCCGTCGTTTAGCTTGGGCGCGCACGGAGCCATCGCCGCCATCCTGAGTACCGCGCCGGAGTTATGCGTGGCGCTGTGGGAACAGGTGCAGGCGGGCGATCACGAATCCGCGCTGTCGACGCACCTGAAGCTTTTGCCGATTTGGAATGCCATCATGGATGATAACTTGCCGGCCAATGTCAAAACTGCGCTGGCCATGCAGAGCCGTCCGGCTGGCTCTCCCCGCATGCCCATGCCGGACAGTTCGCCGGAGCAACGAGATGCCATTCAGTCCGCCCTGCTTGCGGCGGGGATCCCGCTGGCTTAGTCCACCAGGTATCGCTGCAGCGCGTCCCGGTTCAGTTCGATGCCGAGGCCGGGCTTCTGTGGCAGCGGAATCTCGCCATCGACCATCTGCAGTTCGTCGGCGACGAGTTCGTCGCGCAAAACAGATTCCGACAAATGCGCCGGCAGAAATTCGATGAAGGGACAGCAGACGGCCGCGAAACCCAAATGCGCGCTGGCCGCGATGCCAATGCCCGTCTTCCAGCAATGCGGCACCACCAGCCGTCCGTAATCCGACGCCAACTGCGTGACCTTGCGCGCCTCGGTGAAGCCGCCTACGCGACCGACATCGGGTTGCAATACATCGAGCTTGCCGCGGTGCGCCAAATCAAGGAATTCCCAATGCGTATTCTGCCATTCGCCGGCGGCGATCCGCATCGGTGAATGGGCATTGATAAAGGCGTATCCCTCCAGATCGTCGATGTTGATCGGCGTCTCCAGAAAGAACAGATCAAAAGGCGTCAACTGCTTGATCACGCGCAGAGCCGTTCGCGCATCGTCCCAGGCATAGGCGACATCGACCATCAGCGTCATCTCGTCGCCAACAGCCTCGCGGCATTCCGCGACGATACCGGCGACATGGTCGTCATGTTCCTGCAGGGCGTTATGGGTATACGGTCCGTTGATGCAGATCTCCAGCTTGGCCGCCTTGAAACCGAACTCCTTCGCTTGCAGCAGTTTTTCCTTCAGCGAATCTCGGTATTCTTGCAGCGTATCGCCGATGGGCAGCAGCGAGGCATAAGGCGTGATCGAATCCTTCACCGCGCCCCCAAGCAACTTGTAAACCGGCAGACCGAGCGCCTTGCCCTTGATGTCCCAAAGCGCCATGTCTATCGCGCCCATCGCGCAGATCAGCGCCCCGCGCCGCCCGTTCATCTTGGAGCCGCTGTAGAGCTTTTGCCAGATGGCTTCCGGCTGCATGGGATCCTCGCCGATCAGCATTTCCTCGAGGCCCAATCCCATAATGTGGGTGCCTCGCGCCTGGATGCAAGCGCGCGCGATCCAGGGATTCACATCGGTTTCGCCGATGCCGACGATTCCCTCGTCGGTATGGATTTCCACCACCAAGTCATCCTGCGCCGAGGAACAAGCCTCCGTGTGATACTCCGGAACCAACAGTACATGGCAATCAATGCGGGTGATTTTCATAATGCAATCCTGTTAAATCTGAAAATGGGCATTTGCTTCTCCAAAGACATCCGCTAGCTCTATTCAAGCAAAACGCAAGCCAGGTTCATTCCCTCAACGCGGAGCTGAAAGCTGCTGGTATCTTCATTCAAGATGTTTTCGTCAAGAAAAGGACGGACAACCGTGAAACTCTCCTTGCTGATTGTCTCGCAGACCGCTGCGGCGCCCGCGTTGATAAAGAACCAGGCTTCGGCGCCATTATATGCGCGGCGGCGGCGCAACAGCCTGCCGCAGCGATCCGGCCTGACGCCGGCCTTGCCCAGCAGCGCCCCCAAAAATTGATCCGTGCCTTGGTCTAGATCTCGGTACGCCAAAGCGCCGAATCCAAGGAACGTGCCGATCAAGACACCGCTCCCTGCGCCGACCCGATTCATCACGCCAGTAACGCGGTCTCCCCTCCTCAGAATAGCTTCCGCCGCCACCGGTTCCAGGCTCTGCAAGTAGAAACTGGCCAGCACTTCCATATTGGCGAAATCTCCAATTCCTCTCAATTTGGCCGCGGCGTCGAATTCGCCAAAACGGCGTTGCTCGGGCATCCAGCGTCGTTCTTCCTTCGGCTCCGATACCATCACCAGGTCCTCGTGTCTTGCGCCGAACAACTCCTCGCCACCATCTACCAACTGCGCCACGGTACACCAGCCATATTTGTCCCAGCGGCCCGGGCAGGCTTCGCTAATCAAGGTACCGCCGCCCCGCGCGAAGTCAATCAGATGAGCGAAATATTCGGCGTCCAGGCTGAGCGGCATCGAGAGTATCGCCGCCCTGTAATGGCGCAGGTCGCCGGCCGCGACCTCGTCCGCGTCCAGGAAGTCGACGGCGAAACCCAGCCGCCACAAGCGCGCGTAAATCCCGCGCATATTGTAACAATAGTGGTGGATGACCTCCCCATTGCAAGCTTGAAAGAAGTGATAAAGATTTTCATTGACCAGTATGGCGACCCGGGCCCGTGGCGGCTGCGCCTGGGAGAAAAACTCGCCATGCCGCTGTATCGCCTTGCCGATGCGGCTCGCAGCATCCATCCGCTCGCTGCTGTCGCCGGTCGGATCGAGCAAACCAAAGCCGTTGGCTTCTTTCCAGAAACGCTCGACGCGATGATTCCAAAAGCTGATGCCGGTCATGCCACAAGCCAAACCCGCCAGCATCCAAACGCGCAGGTCCTTGGGCGTCGGTTTTCGTCCATAGTGCAGAGAGGTCGAGATCGGTCCACCCTGAAACTCGGCGCCCCACAGCGCGCGATCACGCCCATTATTGCAGCGCGCCAGGTCGGTACAGAGCATCATCTCTTCCCATATTTCATAATGCAGCGCCTGCGGCTCGCTGTCGATCGGGTCATCCCAGGGGTGGCCGTTATTCCACTTGGGATAATTGCTAGTGCCGAAAAAATCGCCGACGCGCGCCCATGCCCACTCGGCGCCGGATCCAAGTCGTGGCGTATCGGCGTGGCTAAAGACCGGTCGCTGATACGGGTCATTTTCGCGCAATGCCCGCGTTTTGAAATCCAGGGCGCGCGCCATGTAGACATCGTCCATGAAATAGCGCCAATCGATGAAGGGCGCGAGCGGCTCCTCGCGCCGCGGCGGTTCAACCTCGTCCCAGGCGCCGTAATTGATCTGCCAGGTCGCGTTCAGCGTTTCCAGACTGTCGTATTTTTCCCGCAGCCATTCACGGAAGCGCGCCAGCGTATGCGGACAGTAACAGAATCCCAGCTTCCCCGCCGTGTTGGGCCAAAATCCGATCTCTTGAAAGGTATTCCAAGCCCAGATATTTCTGTATTGCCCCAGTGTACGCGCCAACTCGGCGATGAAACGCGCCGCCGCGTCCCGCACTCCCGGATGATCCCAGCAGGGTCCCGGTTTGGCATCCATGGGAATGGTGTATTGAGCCGGCTGATTGTGCCGACGTCCATCCGAATATACGAAGTGACAATCCGGGAATTTCCGCCAGACCCAAGCCGGTGCCTGCTCCATGGTCAAACCAAGATAGATGCCCAGATCGAGTTCCCCGGCTCGCCTGACCAAGCGCTCAATGCGCCTGAAATCGTATTCGCCCTCGCGCGGCTCGTCCGCCGACCAGTGTTCCTGAATCTTGATCATGTTGAAGCCGTAGTCCTTCAACAGCGGCAGATCCGCCAGCACCGCGTCCAGATCCAGGCAAGGTTCGCGATAAACATGCGTGCCAAAGGGAAAAACATTCTCGCCGAATACTGGTTGAATGCTCACCTGTCACTCCTTCACCGCCCCCAGCTTGATGCCGGAGATGAAATAGCGCTGCAAGAAGGGATAGACGACCAGGATGGGTACGGTCGCCACGATGATCTGCGCGCCGCGGATCGCCCGGTCGGACAAGCGCTGCAAATCCCGAGGGTCCATTCCGACTTGCGTCAAATCCAGGGTGACGATCACCGTGCGCAAGAAAGTCTGCATCGGGTAATTGGCGTTATCGGTCATGTAGATCAAGCCGTCAAACCAGGCATTCCAGTGGTCCACCGCCGAGAACAATGTCAAGGTGGCTATGGCGGGCAATGACAACGGGATATAGATATGCCAGAGCACCCGCCAATGCGAGGCGCCGTCGATCAGCGCCGATTCTTCCAGCTCCTTCGGCACATCGCGGAAGAAGTTCATCATCAAGATCACGCTGAAGATCGGCACGGCATTGGGCAATATCAGCGAGCCCAGCGTATTCAGCAAGCCTAGACTGCGCACCACCAAAAACGAGGGTATCAAGCCGCCCTCAAAGAGCATAGCGAAGACAAAGAACCAGATGAAAATCGTGCGACCCTTGAAGACGCGCGGCGTCTTCGACAATGGGTAGGCGGTCAGTATCACGAGCGCCATGTTCAGGCTTGTGCCGCTCAGAACACGCGCTACCGAAATGAAGAACGAGCGCAAAAACGTGCGCGAGCCCATCACTTCCTGATAGTTCTCCAGCGTGAAGTCCAGCGGCCAAAAGGAGACGAAACCGCCCGTCGCCGGCGCGCGTCCGCTGAGCGAAACAGCAAAAATATGGATCAGCGGCAGCAGACAAAGCACGGCAAAGGCTGTCAGAAAGACATAATTGAAGCTATCGAAGAGGCGGCTGAACCAGGTCTTGTCGCGGATCATGGGCGCTCCCCTACAGAATCCGGTAACCGGCGAAGCGATACGCCAGCCAATACGACAGCGCGATCAGGAAAAAGCCGATGAAGGACTTGAACAGCCCCACCGCCCCCGCCAGGCTCCACTGCATTGATTCCAAACCGAGGCGGTAGACGTAGGTATCGATGATGTCGCCGCTGCGATAGACCGCGGGATTGTATAGCGTGAATATCTGCTCAAAGCCGGCTTGCAAGACACCGCCCAGGCTGAGCGCGGCCAGCAGCACAATGGTCGGGCGGATGCCCGGCAAAGTGATATGCCAAATGCGGCGAAAGCGCCCCGCCCCGTCTATCGCCGCCGCTTCGTGCAAGACGGGGTTGACCGCCGTCATCGCCGCCAGATAAACGATGGTGGAAAAGCCGACATTCTTCCAAAAACCGGAACCAATCACCGTGCCGCGGAACCAATTGTTGCTGCCGAGAAAGAGCTGCGGCTCGAAACCGAAAGCCCCAAGCGCCCGATTGAGAATGCCCTGCGTCGAGAGAATATCCAGCAAGATCCCGCCCAGCACAATCCAGGACAGGAAATACGGCAGGTAGATCATCGTCTGGATGCTGCGGCGGAAAAACAAGTGACGGGCCTCGTTCAGCAAGATAGCCAGGATGATCGCGCCGACCTGATCCAATACGATCTTCGACACCGCGATGATCAGCGTGTTGCCGAAGATCCGGCTGAATTCCGGCAGAGAAAACAGATACTCGAAATTATCCCAGCCGACCCAGGACGATGCCGCGAAACCTTTTCCCAGGCTATAGTCCTGAAAGGCGATGACAATGCCGTACATCGGGTAATAGCGAAAGAGCAAGACAAAGATAATCCCCGGCACGATCATCACGTACAGGGGCCAAGCGCGCTTCATGTATTGCTTGAACGTCATGCAACTACTATTGCCCCGCGTTTCGACCAGCGTATCCACGCGCTATTTGCCGTAGGGACGACTCTGCGAGTCGCCCGCTAGCTTGCAAGTTTGACAGACGGGCGATCCACCGCTGCGCGTAGACACCGCAGGTCGATCGCCCATACAGTATTGTATATGCCGCTGGGGGTGGGGGCTACATCTGCCCGTGCCACCATTCGTTGACTTCATCCGTGATGCGGTCGCCACCGCCACTGCGCCATTCTTCGACGAAGGTGTCAAAGCGATCCAGCGACTCTTGCCCATTGATGATGTTGATGAAGGTCTCTTGTTCCAAACCTCCCAGCGATGTGCCCGCCCGCACCATTGTCCGCGTCGGCACGGTGAGGAAGTGGTTCTTGATGCCATCGGCTTCCCAGTGATCAACAGCGAAGACATTCGCCGCGTCCCACAAAACCGATAGCGGATCGCCACCCAGGAAGGCTTCCATCAAGGCATCGCGTTCGCCTTCCGGCGTGTTCGCCCAGACATCGCGGCGTTCCTTGATCCAGTTCGTCTCGAAGAAAGGATCGGTGCGGCTGCCGCCATTGGTGCCGGGAGGACCCCACCAGTGCTTCGTGCTGTCGAAGCCATTGAGATCCAGGGAGCCGCCCATCGGATCGACCTCGCCGTCTTCATTGCGCCAGAAGTAATCTGTACCCTCGAAGCCATGGTAGCGATTGGCCGGATTCTGCAGCAGTTCGGCCCACCAGGCGATCTGCTTCAGCACCAAATCGACATGTTCGAAGCCCTTGCGGAAGCAATAGACCGTTTCGGGGACGGGATTGCTCCAGGCTTTCTTCTTGATGCCGGTCGGTCCCATGGGAATGTCGCCGAAAGCCCAGCGCGCCTCCGGATCGTTGGCGACGCTGTCCGGCAAGCCGTAGACCGCCCCAAACGCCGGCGAATACATGATGCCGCCCAGATTGCCGCCGATGTGCGTTCCCGCCGTCTGCCATGCCGCGTAGGTGAAGAAGTCCTGCGCCAGCAAGCCCTCGCTGTACCATTGCCGCAGCGTCGCGAGCGCTTCCTTTATTTCTGGCCGGATGCTGTCGTAGCGCAGGTCGCCATTGTCATCTGGCGTCCAGTAGGTGGGCATCGCGCCCCAGGCGCCGAAGATCGGATCCAGCGAGGTATACCAGGTGTTGAGCTCGCTGCAGGCGACGATGCCGATGGTACTGCCCTCGCCGCCTTGCCCCATGTCCGCCTCCTTGAAGGCGGTGGCGACAGCGTGCAATTCCTCGATGGTCGTGGGCGCGCTCATGCCGACGGCGTCAAGCCAATCCTGGCGGATCCACAAGACTTTGTCGTTCTGCGCCGCCTGCTCAATATAAGGCAAGCCCATCTTGCGTCCGTTGACTTCCGCCAGCCGCCAGGCGATGCCATCGCTGAAACTCATCGCTTCCTTCAGCCAAACCGGATGCGCGACTTCCTCGTAAACATCGGTGATGTCCTCCAGCAAGTCGTTCTCCAAAAGCTCGGAATAGATCTGCAGCGGCACCGTCTCCATGAAGTCGGGCAATTCGTTGCTGGCGATGGCGAGACTGTACTTCTGCAAGACCTCGCCCTCGTTGTCCGTCCAGTTGAAAGCCTGCTTCCAGTGGATACCGGTCACAGCCGCATTCAAACGGGTGAATGGCGAGTTTTCGATGTCGTCGCCTTCGGCGAAATCCCAGGGACCACGGCGGCTGCCTGTGACCGTCACCGGCGGATCGACCGGCATGCCTTCGGGAATCGGCGGCAATGTCGTGGTCCAGCCACGTGGATTATTCGGGCTGCCGGGGTGCAATTCGGCGGGGATCTCGCCCATGCCCTGCCCCAAAACCGGAGCGAACCCATAACGCGCCATCATCGCGGTCGCCATGCCGGCGCCGCTCCATTTCAGAAAATCTCTTCTCGATGGTTTGAGGTCTGCGGTGTCATAGGGAAATTTCTTGCTCATCAGAACTCCTTAATACAACTATAGGACCTAACGGTATTCGATCGTGAGCATATCAATAAGCGCCTCCTATCCTCGGGGTTTCCCGCCCATCTTCCTGCCTTCGGTATCGGCTGTCAGAGAGATGACCGTCTGCCAGACTTCGCTCGAAAATCGAATATGACTGCGTATCAAGACGCCGGCAGCATCCGCGTCGCTATCGGCAATGGCGTCAAAGATCGCCTGGTGCGTGCCGCCTCCCTCCGCCTGTGCCGGCAAGGTATCCAGTCGCGCCTCTTGCAAGACTTCTTCCAACACGTCTATCAGATTGCTGACGAACTGACTGATGATGGCGTTGTGGCTGGCCACGCCAATACAGCGGTGGAAGCGCATATCGGCTTTAAGGTATTCGCGGACATCTTCCGCGATATTCATCGTCCTTAACTCGCGCTGGATGTTCTCCAGGTCGGCCGGGGCCGCGCGTTCGGCCGCTGCGCGCGCCGCTTCCACCTCAATCATCTTGCGCGCGTCCAGCAGTTCGATCATCGTCCCGCCCCAGGTGGCCAGGCTCAAGCCCAAAATGCGCCCGAAACTGGCGCCGGTATTCGTCGTCAGGAAGGTGCCTTCCCCCACGCGCGATTGCACCAGCCCAACCGCTTCCAGCACCTTAAGCGCCTCGCGCACGCTGTAGCGGCCCACGCCCAGCGCGTCTGCCAAGGCGCGCTCCGAGGGCAAGCGCTCGCCCAGTTGCACCACGCCGGACAGGATGTAATTCTTCAGTTGCTCGAGGGTTTGATCCTTGACGCTTGCTTTTTCAATCGTTCGCAAGCCGGTCACGCTCGGTGAGGGGACTTTCAAGACAGACCTCGCTTCCAATACGGAAAATTGGTCAGTGGTGTTACCAATTTTAGGCGACCTGAAGACCTTTGTCAAGTTTCCACGAGCGGAACCCGACATGGCGCCTGTCAATCACGCGGCAGCAGCGCTGAAAACCGATCAGATTCTCGACCCGTCATGGATTATGGCGTCGTGGCGCATTATGGGATTGAACCGCGAATTGCGATGAGCTGCTACTTCACGCATGCTGGGCGCGTCGTTAAACTGGACTTGCTTCCGTTGGGTCAGTAACGTTTCCGCCAGCCAAATCAAACTATTGCAATCTCAAGAAGAGAAGAAGCCATGCCAAAGACACTCATGTGCAATCCAAAGTTGCTGGAAAAAGACCTCAGCGGGCGCGTCTACATCGTCACAGGAGCTAACTCGGGCACGGGCTTGGCAACCAGTGAGCAATTGCTTCGGCAAGGCGCGCGCGTCGTTGGCGCTTGCCGACGCGTTGATGCCGGTAAAGAAGCCTTCGCCGGCTTCGCGCGCTTGCCTGGTTCGGCCGAAATAATGAAACTGGATTTGGCTAGTTTGCAATCCGTGAGGCGCTTTGCCGACCAGTTTCTCGCATCGTACGATCGCTTGGATGGACTTGTCAACAACGCCGGCCTGGTCACAAACGAGGGGCGGACGGAAGACGGCTTCGAAATCCAGTTTGGCACCAACCATCTCGGGCATTTTCTGCTGACCGAATTGCTGCTGGACGTCTTGCGAGCCAGCGCCCCGGCGCGTATCGTCAATCTTTCCAGCGTATTGCACGTCGGCAACCGCAGCCGCGTCGCCGACATCGACTTCGCGGACCTCAATTTTGAAAGGCGCTCTTACAGTTCCACACTCGCTTATTCACAGTCCAAATTGGCAAATGTCCTTCACGCCAAAGAACTTGCCGAGCGCCTTGAAGGAACTGGCGTCTATGCCTTTTCCGTGCACCCGGGCTGGATACGCTCGAATTTCGGGTCTGGCGTTATGCCAGGGTGGTTCCGCGCGATATTGAGTCTCGTTCTGCGCCCCTTCAGCGGTATGCTCGGCATCCTGACGCCCTACGAAGGCGCGCAAACAACCCTCCATTGCCTGCTTGATGACGATGCGCCGCAGCACAATGGCGCGTACTTCAGCCAGAACAGCATTCTCTATCCCAAGCGTGAAAACCGTCCGGGTGGCTGGCCCATGCCATCGCCCAATCCAAACGCGCGCGATCCCGAAATGGCGCGCCGGCTTTACGAAGTCAGTCTGGAAATGGTAGGCAGCGGCGGATAAGCCGCTCGGCGCGCAATCGGCGAGAAGGACCGCCGCGCCCAGTGAATTCAATGATGTCAAAGTCTGGCTTTTGCGGGCGCGTGAATCTTTCGCGAATTACAGGTTTCGCCGGAAAAAATCCAGCATGGCTTCGACCATCGCCGGCAAATAAGCGTGGCCGACGCCTGCGTAGAGTTTGACCTCGAACTGGTCGGCCGCGCCCCCCGCTGCATAGACTTCCCGCGCGTAGTCGACGATCTTGTGGATCCCGGCGATTGGTGACAGAGGATCGCTGTCGCCGGACAAGATCAACTGAAAGCGCGGCGCGGTCAAGGCGACGATATGCTCCATATCGATGCCACTGGCCAAAACGCCCGGCACGAAGTAATAGATGCTGTGCAGGCGGTAATGGCTCTGATCCGCGAAATCGCGATAGCGGGTCATTTGCGAAACGGGCGCCACTGCTTTGATGGTCTCGTCGAGCGCCGCCAGCCAAGTCGAGCGGGACGCGCCCAGGCTCATACCAGTCGCGCCGATACGCCTTTCGTCGACCTCCGGTCGGCTGCGAAGATAAGCCAGAGCCGAGAGATCGTCATGTATCATCATGCCCCAGAGCGTTTTTCCCTGCCACAGAAAATGCTTGAAGAGCGACAACTCCGTCACGGCGCCGCTTTCAGCGTCACCTTATTTAACGAGCCACCCATTAATGTAATTCAATTTGAGACATCGTCGCGCTAATTTACCCTGTTTTCCTGATTATTTTGCGATCTTGCCTGAATGCGTTATGCTTCAACTGGCGGCGGAAAGTGCCAGTTCTCTTTGCGACATCCTTTTGGGATGAGCGCCTACCACAGTCTGCAATACTGGTCGAACTTACGTCACGCATAGCCCTTAGAGGCTCAAAATAAGATT
>DAOULD010000022.1:0-56327 GCA_034420635.1 Anaerolineae bacterium
TGCAACGAAATGAGGAGCCTGTAGGGGCGGCTCGCTGAGCCGCCCGTCGTCATATTTTCTTGCCCGATGATGTCGCTCATGCGTTGATTTTCGGGCGTTTCAGCGAAACGCCCCTACAGTTTCCGATTATTTTGTGGCTGTTTATACTTCATCAACTTTTTCGCATGATTTACTTGCATTTACTGAGAGCGCAGAGAAAAAGATTCTTATTGAAAATAGGCTTATTTGTCAAATCAGATTTGGCGACAGATCAAAAGTTGTGCACGTAACTTTTTGGATTAGATTTAGAGGAGCTTTGCCCTATAAAAACTTAAACTCTGTGTCCTTCGTGTCTTTGTGGTGAAAAAAAACTTGAAGCGATTGCCCTGGCTGAAAGCCCTGCGCAAGTCGGTTTTAGCGCTTCTGACTATTCTTGGATAAAATCTTGATGCCATACCTAGTTGTTCAGGAGCTACCAGCATGACAGCAATTGATACGATCATTGTGGGAGCGGGCGGAAGAGGCAAAGCCTACAGCAAGTTTGCGCTGGAGTATCCGCAGGAGCTGCGGGTTGTCGGCGTTGCGGAGCCCGATCCGCAAAAGCGACAGAGCCTCGCGCGCGACCACGACATCCCGCCGGACATGGCTTTTGAGGACTGGCAATCCTTGCTGAGAAGGCCCGGGAAAAAGGCGGCGACGATTATCAACTGTACCATGGACCGAGACCACTTCGAGTCAACGATGCGCATGCTGGACGAGGGATATGACGTGCTCCTGGAAAAACCCATGACGCCGGTTCTGCGCGAGAACTTGCAACTGGTGCAAAAGGCGGAAGCGGCCGGGCGCCTGCTCCAGATCTGCCACGTACTACGCTACACGCCGTTTTGGCAAGCCTTGCGCGCGGTTGTGCAGTCCGGAATTCTCGGACGCATCGTCAGTATCACGCATCGGGAGAACCTGATTTACTATCATATGGCGCATAGCTTCGTGCGAGGCAATTGGCGGCAGGAATCGACATCCGGACCGATGATCCTTTGCAAGTGCTGTCACGACTTTGATATTCTGCTGTGGATCTTGCAAAAGAAGGTGAAATATCTGAATTCCTTCGGATCGCTTTCGCATTTTCGGCCAGAGAACGCGCCGCCGGGCGCGACGCAACGTTGCACCGACGGCTGCCCGGCCGCCGAAACCTGCAAGTATGAAGCGACCAGGCGTTACGCCCGCGACGGCGCCGGCTGGCCCGTTGATGTCGTTACTGTCGAGCCGACGGTCAGGGCGCGTTTGGAGAAACTAAAGACCGACTGGTACGGGCGCTGTGTCTATTTTTGCGACAACGACGTGGTCGATCACCAAACCGTGAATATGGAAATGGAAGACGGCGCCACAGTGACCCTGGTCATGAATGGGCAAGGCGACGAAGAATGTCGCACGATGCGCTGGGATGGCGCCAAAGCCACGCTTTACGGCAAATTCTCGTCCAAGGGTCATGTCATTCGCGTACATCATCACCTGAGCGGCGAAGTGGAAGAGGTGCCAGTGATCGCGCGCGATAGCAGCGGCCACGGCGGCGGGGATTACGGCATTGTCCGCAGCTTCTTGAATACCATCAAGGGCAACCCTGATGACAGCGTCACGACGGCGCGCGAGTCGCTGGAAAGCCACCTCTTGGCTTTTGCGGCGGAAGAAGCGCGGATTAACAGAACTGTCGTCAATATGGATCAGTTTCGCGAACGCGCGGAAGCGGTCTAAATTGGCAGACCAACCTGTAACGAGAAGGCGGAATAGCGCGCCGTGATTAACACCCCCGACAGGATTCGAACCTGTGCGCCTGGTTCCGGAAACCAGCGCTCTATCCCCTGAGCTACGGGGGCACACAGCGTCAATCCTAGCAGATGGCTCACGAGCCAACAAGTGCCGTATTCGGATAGCCTCTTGAGCGATTGCGTTTTGACCATGTAACTGGCCAGGTGCGAACCTAAGGCTGGTCTTGATATAATGTGAGCTACAGCTAATACGCGGGCGACGAGATCCTCGGAGTCCGCTGGCTTGGCGAAAGTTTTTCGCGATTGTGGAATCGGCTTTGAGCGACGCCGCATATTCAATTTCCGATATCATTAACCGATTCGTCGTTGAGATTCGCCTCTTAAAATGGCTGCTTCTGGCGACGGTTGTGGCCGGCTGCCAAGCGCTGGCAAGTGAAAATGTCGGGTCGCCTGTCGACGCTAACGCGACGGTATATGTTTTGGAGGCGACCGTCCTGCAACGGGCAGCCGTCCTGGATCAGGCGCAGGCGCTCGCTACATTGTCCGCCGGGGGAACAAGAGTCGCGGAGCTGTCGCAAGTGAATGCGGCTTTGGGCGCCACGTTGCGAGCGGCATTTACGCCCACTGCTGAGATCCGGGCAGTGGAAGTAAGCGCCGAAGACATGGGCAGTTCCTTGGACCAAGACTTGATGGACGATATGCCGGACAATGAAGACGGCCTATCGACCATGCGAATTATGAATCTTGCCACTGCGCGCAATGTAAATGCCAATGACGGCTGCTCGACCGGGGAAGCGCGCCGCTTCAATTCCGGCAACGAACGCATCTATGTAACAGCCCGCGTCGAAGGACTGCGCCCGGATACCTATTTCGAAGTTGACTGGAAATCTGGCGAACGCGTGTTATATCGGGTGTCATGGCGGGCGACGTATGCGGCGGCGGCCGAGTGTATCTGGTTTTATGCCACGCCGGTGGATTTTCCCTTTCTGCCGGGCAATTACCGCGCCACGCTTTTCGTCAACGGCCAGGCGCATTCGTCAACTGATTTTAGTATTTCCTCGTGAAGACAGAATTGAATCGAAGCCAGGCTAGGTCCCGAGCCATTGCTTTCGCCCGAAAGATCACAGGAATGTCGGCAAATTCAGGCACAATGACGTTTCAGTTTGCTCGCAATTGAATGGGCGCTCGTGGTAAACTTGAGTCGATTTTTCTGCCCATGACAATGACCGGACCGTGAGACCTTCTGTCAGGCAAAGGACCGTCAAGCGGCGCAATCGAACAACCATGAAGAAGCAGTTTCTTGCCTGCGCGTCAGCATTAGCGCTTGTCATACTGTGGCTGGCGGGTCTGCCGCTATCCGCAGCCCAAAGCGAAACGGCGACGCCATCAGCATCTGAAACAATTCAGCAGAATCCGAACAGGGCAGATCTTGACGCGATATCCGACTTGGAGGCGACGGCGACGGCAATAGCCTTGATTGAGCCGAAAGAGCACCACCTGCTTCGGCGGCCGATCCAGTTGGACGAGGACTTGGTCCATTGGCCGGATCGCACCTATCCTTACGGCAGTACGCAATGGGGTACCCGCCCGGTTCACTTGGGTGTTGAGTTTGTCAACCCGCGGGGGACATCAGTCTACGCTTCCGAATCAGGCAAAGTCGTATTCGCAGGTTCCGACAGCGAGACAGTGCTCGGGCCGCAAGCGGATTACTACGGCAATGTCGTGATTATTGTGCATGACCTGGTTTCGCTCGACGGTCATCCCGTATTCACTCTATATGGCCACCTTGACAGAATCAATGTGAGCACGGGCCAGGCGGTTGAAGATGGCGCGCTATTGGGCGCTATCGGCTCAACCGGCGTGGCCATCGGCGCGCATTTACACTATGAAGTTCGCGTAGCGAGTCCCTTCGACTATCGCAAGACGCGCAATCCAGAGTTGTGGCTGCAATATTACGTCAACAACGGGATGGTTGCTGGCTACATACACGATGAATACGGTGAAGCCATCGCGGAAAAGCGATTGGTCCTGCGGTCGGATGCGTTGAGTCGAGAAGCCTATACCTATGGCAGCGAACTTGTCAATCGAGATCCGGTTTGGGGAGAAAATTTTACAGTTGGCGACCTGCCGGCCGGCGAGTACGAGATTGTTGTGCTGAAGGAGAGCGGCGCGCTCGCCTATCGTGAGAATATCCAGGTAGAAGCCTACACTACGACTTTCGTCGATATCGAGATCAGCGAGTGAACTTCATTGGCTGTGGTTGCCTTGGCCGGGCCGACAGCGATCTCTAGCGATACATGCGATAGGCCAGGGTCAGCGAACCATCGTCCCCCAAATCCAGGACTTGAATCACGCCGCGCCTGTCTTCGCCGCTGACAAAGGCAATCACCGCGTTGGACAGGAGGCTCGCGTTAAATGCGCTGGCATTCGCCAAGTCGGGCCCAATTGCATCGTGATGCGCATCATCAATTGCGCTGAAGTCGCCCATCAAATACATCGAGCCGTTCAGAGCGAGCAAATCACTGCCGGACCACGATAAATCTACGTTCCCGTTCCTGTCCAAATCGAGCGAACCCGCGCTTCCTGTCCAGGTGCCGCTGTTGATGACCTCGCGGTCCGCGATGTAGTTGTAGGCGTAGCTGCGGTTGTTGGCCTCGCCGGCATCGCCCTCAAACACTTCGTCATTGAGGTCAGCTACGATGATGACCGATTGTGGACCTGTGGCCCCGTTAAGGTTTTGCTGCAACTGAACAGTCGCCTGTTGTCGCGCCGCCAGTCCCGATAGATTGACAGCGGCGTAACCTCCGCCGGGTTGGAAGGAGGTCGCTAGGGCGAAGGGACCGGCAGGAGCCAAGCCCTGATTGGCCACAGTGACATTGACGATCATCGGCTGATCAAGCGTGACGCGCTCCGGATAGACATTAACGATAACCAGATCGGCCAAGCTTGGTCCCGCCACGGTAGCGGTCGCTGGCGGCGTTGGCGTTGGAGGCGGCAGAATGATTGGCACCAGGTTTCGATTGCCGACCGCGTCCACCAGGTAGGCGGCCAGCCAGCCCCATTGTCCACGGAAGTCGATTACCAGCCAGGAGAAGTCAGCGGTGGCGCCAATGACCCGCGCCCGCGTCCCGCGCGCAAGCTGCCCGATGACATCGAAGTTGAGGCCGGGCCCGCTACGAACATTTTGATAGGTGCTTCGAATCGTCAGGTGGTATCCCGAAGCTGTGGGCGATGGCTGAGCGGTGGGCGTAGCCGTCGCGACGCTGGTTCGGATATCTGTGGTTAGCGTCGTGCCTCGATAACTTGCTACTGCATTAGCCGTTCCAAACTCATTAATCTCGCTGATCATGACATTCGCGCTAGTCTCGCCACGGGGCAGGGTCCCGGGACTTAGCGAACCCTGTACACCGTCAAATCGCCGCAGCGCCGCTATATTATCGGCGAAGTTGCCGGGACGTCGATAGGCTTCCGCGAGCAATCCGACGGCGTCATAACTTGCCGCGCTGACAGCATCCGGCACCGCGCCAAACGCGCTTGCGAAGTCCCATACGAATTGCTGGCTGACCGCATCGCTTGATGTGAAGGACCAGGGCGCTGCGACTAGAATGCCGGGCAGGCTGTCGGTTGGCACAATACTTGTAAACCGCGGGTCCATTGCCTGGCTGTAACTGACGAAGCCAGCAAATCCGGCTGCGCGCAACTGATTGTACGATTGCGCTGCCAACAGCGGCGGACCGTAAATGACAACGGCCTCCGGCTCCGGCTGCCGCGCTGCGATCTGATTCGCGATGGCGCCTAGATCGTTGCCGGTTTCGTCGTATAAGAGATTGGACAGTCCCGCGCCGACTTCCGACAGCGCCGAGGCGAACCCAATCAGGCTCGAGGTACTTGCGGCATCAAGCTGAATTGTCGCGATCCGGCTGGCGCCGAGCGACTGGACCAAATAAGTCGCCAGCGCGCGACTTCGCAGCAGTTCCTGAGCGACGCTGCGGAAGATGCGACCGCTTGTGTCTTGCAAGAGCAAGGTGTCGCTGGATACTGTGGTGAAAACCGGCACACCAAGATCTTGCAGTTGCGGCAATGCCGCAAGCAAGGCCTCTGGCGAGCTTGGGCCCAAGACAGCAATGACATCCGCTTGCCGCATGTTCGCCGTGGCGATGTCCATATTGTCGGGTGATGTCACGGCAACGACGAGCTCGAATCTTGCGCCATTAGCGCCCGCCAAGCCACCGGTTTCGTTAATGTGTTTTGCCGCGAGCCGGGCTGCGCGCGCGATAGACCCTTCCATACGATCGATAACGCCGATGCGGACAATCGACTGGGCTTTTGCGGACGGGTTTGCCATAAGCAGCAGCGCGAAAATCATTAAAGCCAATCGGACAGAAACACAGCGGGCAGCCGCTTGGCGGCAGCGAATCGTCCTGCCGCGCTCACAGAAAATAACAAGCCTTCTGCTTGCATGAGCAAGCGGGTTTGTTAAGTAAGAGGACATCTTATGAAGCTCTCGCTTTCTGGCTGGGCAATACGGTCAGTATACATGAAAGGCTAGCGCGGGCAAGCGGTGCAGCCTATCCTTGTCTTGATTTTGCAGGCGCCGGTAACTATACTTCTGCTTTGTTGCCATTGCTCGCATATTTTGATCCCAATTTGCCCAAATGCAACGTGAGCGAATCACCGAAAATATCCTCGTTTTTCGCAGTGACCAGTATGCGCAGGTGACGGCCGGCGTCGTCTTGACCTCGGCCGGCGCCGTTTTGATCGATACGCTTCTTTACCCGGAAGAAAGCCAGCGGATCCGTCGCTTTGTTGAATCCGGGTTGGGATATGAGTTTGCTTATGTCATCAATACGCATTTTCATGCCGACCATACGACCGGCACTTGCTTTTTCCCCGGGGCGCAGGTGATCGGCCATCGGCTCTGCCGCGATCTTCTTGATACGCGCGGTCGCGACGGGTTGCAGCACTTGAAGGCGTCGTCGCCGGAGTTCGAGCCGGTTAGGCTCGTGCTGCCGAATATCGTATTTGACGATGAACTTACCTTATGTCTGGGAGACACGACGATTACAATGTGGTCCAGCCCCGGCCACAGTCCAGATTCGATCGTGTGTTTGGTTGAAGAGGAAGATATCTTGTTCGCGGCCGATACCGTCATGCCGATACCCTATTTCGTGGACGGCGATTTCGAGGATTTTAAGCGATCGTTGCGTCGGCTGCGCAACGCCAGCTTTGAGAATATCGTGCAAGGTCATGGCGATATCATCCTGCGGGGCGAAGCGGAGGAAAAACTCGATAGCGATCTGGCCTATTTAGACTTGCTTGACAAGGCGGTCGCTGGGAGTATTGGCATGGGCGCGGCTGAAGCCGAAGAAGGGATCACGGCGGAGGACTGTGGCAAGAGCCAGGTGTTGCTCAATGGCGTGGTCCGGGAATTGCATCGGCAGAACGTACGGTCGATGATAGAGCGACAACAGCGCTCGAATAAGGGCGCCGGTACTGTACTATGACGGACTGTATGCCCGTGTCGAGGAAGAGCTTACTGACGTCGATGACAAGGAATTGACGCGGAAGTAGCATTGCGAAGGAACCAGAGATGTCAACAGACGAAACTTATTTGACCAAAGAGGGCGAATCCGAGCTTCGCAAGGAATTGCAAGAGCTTGTCGAACGCCGGCGGCCCGCGCTTGCGCGGAAGCTCAAGGATGCTGTGGCGCAGGGCGACTTGAAAGAGAACGCGGATTATCACGATGCCAAAGAGCAACTTGGCTTCATTGAAGGGCGCGTGCAGCATATTGAGGCTATATTGCGGAACGCGACCGTCGTTGACAACGCGGGCCCCAGCGACGAAGTGCGGATCGGCTCCGTTGTGGTCATCCGCGAAGACGGCGCCGGCGAAGACGAAGAATACAGAATCGTGGGCAGCGCCGAGGCCAATCCGCGCGAACGAAAGATCTCTCAGAAGAGTCCGATCGGCTCGGCTTTACTGGGCAAAACACGAGGCAGGAAAATCAATGTGAAGACGCCAGACGGCCTTATCAAATTCAAAATCGTAGACATACGCTAGCTGGCGCTTGTAGTACCGTCAAAAGGCGCGCTCGCTATGCGCCGCTCATCAAGCCTCAACAACGAAGAATTGCAATCCCGCGTTAAACCTGACAATCACGAATAGGGCATGAAGTTGCCGGTACCGCCGAAGGGATCGTCTTCTTCGTCTTCCGGACGTTGACCTGGCGCGGTCCGTCGAGAACTTGGCTTGGCAGGATCAAATTGTCCGACGGAAGGAGGGGGTGGAACCGACGATGGCATCTGCTCTGATGACGCGTATTCCATATTGGAGTAATCGATGAAAGGATTCTCGGCTGCCGGGGGCGCGCTGGTCGCGGGCTTTCCGACTTGCTGGCCCTGCTTCTGCCAAGCCAGGATTTCGAGTTGCAAAGATTCAATGCCGCTATTGGGCGCGCCACCGCCATAGTTGCAGACGACGCTTTTGATCTCGGCTTGTAACTGAATTGAATAGGTATCGACGACGAGTATGGCTCCCGAAGTCGCCGCAACAATGTCAGCAGTCGGATCCTTGACGCGATTGCCGACGGCTGCGATTAAAGCGGGATCGCTGATGGCGGCGGGCGCGGCGAACACCTTGGTGAGCGTCTCCTGCGACGCCATATCGAATCCCCAGAATTCGATAGCCTGCAATTCATTGCCAGCCCTGGTAGCTGTCGAGATTCCGCACTCGCCCAGGAACTGATTGCCCTGTTCCGGGCCGAGTTCTATAGCAAAGGACTCATCGTAGTTCTGGCTCTTAACATAGTTGGAAACGGTATGCAAAACCGGCACGCCGAATTGTGGATGAAGAACTCCGCTTTTTTCTGTCTCTTCCTCAGGCCACTGCGGAGCAGGCGTCGCCGATGGCGAAGCCTGGGGCGCAGTACGGGCGCGCGGGGCGACTTGAGCCCCTGATCCCGCAGCGTTGCGCGCGGCGCGACGCTCGCTGGATGAGTCGCTCGAGCCGCCGGGAACGACGCTTCGCCAAGCAATCACCAGCACTGGCGCGGCAATCGCGACAGCGGCCAGCGCCAGGACAATCTGCAGGCTGCTGGCGATCAAGCCCGGATCCGCGGGCGCGATGGCGCCGGTTAGGTTGTCGAATCCATCAATATATTCTAATGAGGATATAGCCTCGCGCTCGCTTGCATTTATGTTTGCGTTGCGCCCCAGGCGCGCGACAACCGATTGCGGGTTCGGTATCTTTTCCAGGGCGATAAGCGCATTCGCGTCATCGTAATGGATTGTCTCGGAATGCCCGACGGCCACCATCCGCACCCATTGGTCGATCGCGCCTTGGCTCATGTGACGAGGCGCGGCTCCGGTAAACTCTGTTGGGATCACGACATAAGCGGCGGCCATTCCCAGTAGCATGCCAATCAAGATGGTCGCGATGGTACTGCGTTTAGGCGCGGAGTCACTGAACCTGCTATTGCCGAAAACGCCGGAGGCATTGCTCCACAGGCTTCCCAAGAAGCCCCCGCCGTCAACAGCCGAAGGCGATCCGCTGGAAAAGCCGTCGTTGTCTACTGATTGAGATTCATTCGAACTACGATCTTGAAAACTCATATTATCCGACCCTTCAAGTCGACACTGGGCAAACCAAGGCGCGCTCAATAAAACAAGACGAAAACAGCCAAAACTCGTCTCATTCTCTATTCTGTTATTCAGTATACAGAGGGTTGAGATTTAATGCAAAGCGCGTAGCGCCTTTATTTTCAGGCGCTGCGTTCCCGTTGGCCAGGTTCCGCGGCGCCCGCTGATACCTTGTCCAGATCCTTGGGCAGATTCCAGGTCGAGTACTCGCAATCGGGAAAGCGGCTGCAACCATAAAACAGGCGTCGTCTTCCCTTTTTGGCTCGTCGTTCGACCAGTTCCCCGCCATTCGCAATTCCGCATTCAGGACAGAGCAAACCGGTGCGTTCCAGGAATTGTTCGGTGTGACGGCACTCTGGATAATTGGAGCATCCGATGAACTTGCCCCAGCGCCCGTACTTGATTAGCAAATCGCCGCTTCCGCACTTGGGGCAATTGCGCCCGACAAGCTCTTGCTGGATCTGCTTGGGCATATTGACGCGGGCGTTAACCAGCCGCTGCTCGAAGGGAACATAAAAATCCCCGAGCATGGGGCGCCAGTCGGACTTGCCTTCCGAAATGTCGTCGAGATGATCTTCCATTTTGGCTGTGAAAGAGTAGTCCATTTCTTCGCTGAAGTACTCCGACAAGAGATCGCTGACTACAGTGCCGGTCTCTGTGGGCACAAGGCGCTTGTCTTCTTTGTTGACATAGTCTCGACTCTGGATAATGGTCACGGTTGGCGCATAGGTGCTCGGTCGGCCAATGCCGTATTCCTCCAGCTTTTGAATCAGTGTGGCTTCGGTGTAGCGCGGGGGAGGCTGGGTGAAATGCTGTTCGGGAGACAGGCGTCGCAGGTCCAGCCATTCGTTCTTTCGCAACTCCGGGAACACTAGCCGCTCGGATTCCGCCGTTCGGCTTTCGTCATCGCGGCTATCTTTATGCAGCGCGAGAAAACCTGCGAACTTCAATGTGCGTCCTGAGGCGCGGAAAAGGTAGCGCAGGTTATCCGCCTTCAGCCCCGCTTTGATATCGAGTCGAATGGTGTCATAAACCGCGTTGGACATTTGACTGGCGACGAAACGCTCCCAAATCAATTTGTACATCCGAAACTGATCCTTGTTGAGGTGCGGTCGCATCTCGGCTGGAGTGCGCGCGACGCTGGTAGGACGCACGGCTTCGTGAGCCTCCTGCGCGCCTCGAGATCTAGTCTTGTATTTGGGCGCCTGCTTGGGCGTATAGGTTTTGCCAAACTTTTTGTGAATGTAGCTGCGGGCTTCGCTTTGCGCTTGTTGCGAGACTTGTACGCTGTCAGTTCGCATATAGGTTATTAAACCGACGGGGTTGCCTTGACCTATCGCGATGCCTTCGTACAGCTGTTGGGCGAGTTGCATAGTCCGCCGGGCGCTGTAATTCAACTTGCGGGAAGCTTCTTGTTGCAGGGTACTTGTTGTGAACGGCGCGTAGGGCTTGCGTTGGCGGGTCCCGCGTTTGACGTCCTCAACTCTGTACAAGCTGTTTTCCAGCACTTCCAGGTGCGGGCGGACCGCGGCTTCGCTATCCAATACCGGATCTTCGCCATCGACTTTGAGCAAGCGCGCCTCGAATCCGTCCTGCTTGCCGTTGGGATTCCGCTTGGACAACAGGGCGTCGACCGTCCAGTATTCAGTTGCGACAAAGGCTTGTATCTCCTTCTCGCGCTCAACGACCAGACGAAGCGCGATGCTTTGCACGCGACCGGCCGACAATCGATTGCGCACTTTGTCCCAAAGCAATTCGGTAATGTTATAGCCGACAAGCCGATCCAGTATGCGGCGAGCCTGCTGGGCGTTGACCAGATCCATATTGATATCGCGCGGGTGGGCAAAGGCGTCAGCGACGGCGCTATCGGTAATCTCGTGGAACACGACTCGCTTTACCCCGGAGGTTGGCATATCCGCCGCGGCGACCAGGTGCCAGGCGATGGCTTCGCCTTCACGGTCGGGGTCTGTCGCCAAATAGATCTCCTCCGCGTTCTTGGCGGCTTGTTTCAACTCTTTGACGATGTCGCGCTTGTCGTTGGGCACACGGTACTTCGGCTCGAACTCGTTCTCGATCTCCACGGATAGCTGGGATTTGAGCAGATCCCGAACATGCCCCTTGGAAGACATAACCGTGTAGCCCTTGCCAAGAAAGCCGCCTATGCTTCGGGCTTTTGCGGGAGACTCTACAATGACCAGTTTGCCGATACGATTGCGCGACGATTTCTTGCGGGATTTCGCGGATTTTCTGGACTTCGGCTTTGCCTTCCTGGCCGGTTTATCGAGTTTTTCCGGCTTGGGAACATGGGCATGGGCTTCCGTTTGGCCCATGCGAAAGAGTGTGGTATCGCATACCGGGCAAGATCCCCTGCTGCCGGGTGTACCAGTTTTGGTGTAAACAGCTTCCGGATCCCGCAAGTCGCGCTTGGTTCTGCATTTGACGCAGTATGCCTGCAAACTTTGAACCCTGTCCTCGCTCATATCGATTCCTTCAATGGTTGCACAGACTTTCGACCATGTTAAAGGTACTCTTCGCTGCCGTTTTCTTTCAGATAGTCCACAACTTGCTTTACGTCCTGTGTGCGATCCTTGTGGCAGATCAACAGGACATCGTCAGTATCGACAACGACCATATCTTCGACGCCGATAGCCACCGTCAGCCGGTCGCTGTAAACCAAGGTGTCGCGCGTATCGAGGATCACGCGATTGTCGGTTGCGTCGCCCTTGATGCAGTTGCCAAAACTGTCCTGCGGCAAAATATGATACAAGGACGACCAACTGCCAATATCGCTCCAACCGATATCGACGGGAATCACGGCTATGTTCTCGGCTTTTTCCATAATCGCCACATCTATGGACAGCTTGGGCATCGTATCCCAAATGCCTTCCAACTTCTGCTGGTAGTCTGGCGCGCTAAAGGCGGACTGAAGATAGGTACACATCGCGTAAATGGCTGGCTGGAACTGTTCGAAAGCGCGCATGGCGCTGCTGACCTTCCAAATAAACATGCCGGAATTCCAAGTGTATCGTCCCGAAGCAAGAAACTGCGTCGCGCGAACGATATCCGGTTTTTCGGTGAATCGCTCCGATTGATAGACCGTGAAGTCATCAACTTCCGTGATGGGCGGACCTTGCTGTATGTAGCCGTAACCGGTTGCTGGATGCAATGGCGTGATTCCCAATGTAACGATTCTGCCATCTTGAGCGATCTGCCTGGCTGCCCCCAAGACACGGCGGAACTTGTCGGAATCGGCAATGTGATGATCGGCCGTCAAGATCGCGACAATTGCCTCTGGATCCCGCGCTTGTACGGTCGCCAAAGCCAGGGCAAGCGCCGGCGCGGTGTTCTTGGCATAAGGTTCAATGACGAAATTCTCAGCCGGAATATGAGGAACTTCCCCTCGCAATTCCTCGGCGTAATCCTGGCCCGTAACGACAAATATGTCTTCAGGCGCAAACAGTCCGGAGATCCGCTCAACGCTGGTCCGAAACATGGAATGATCTTCAATGAGTGGCAGCATCTGTTTCGGCATTTTCGCGCGGCTCATAGGCCAAAGGCGCGTGCCATGTCCCCCGGCGGCGATTAGCGCGTAGAAGTTCTCCACAAAGACCTGCTTTCCTTACCTTGGCTAGCGCGCACGGCAGTATTGCATAGGACCCGCTGTCTCGGCAAGCCCCTTTAACTCCAGCATTGTTAGAGAGCTGGAGACCGTCGCGGTTGACAAATTGGTCTGGCGCACGATGACGTCTATATGGATGGGGTCAGCGCCAAGCTGCCGCATTATCAAGGATTCCGTATCGTTTGTCGGATGAACTCTCTCGGTTTCAATGCGCGCCTGACTATGCAGGTGGGTCATGTTCAGCTCTTGGAGAACATCGCTGACGCGCATCACCAACTTGGCGCCATCTTGAATCAAGGCGTTGGATCCGCGCCCGGTCTTGCTGAAAATATTGTGCGGCATCGCAAAGACATCCCGGCCCTGGTCAATAGCATGGCTGACCGTGTTCATCGCGCCGCTTTTTTCCGGCGCTTCCGCGACCAGAACGCCGAGGGACATGCCGCTGATGATGCGGTTGCGCTGGGGAAAATTCTTGCCAAGCGGCGCCGTGCCGATTGGCATCTCTGTGATGAGGGCGCCGTTAGAGGCGATTTGCTCTGCCAACTCGGTATTTTCGGCGGGATAAACGCGATCAATTCCCGTCGCCATAACTGCGATGGTGCGCCCATCATCATCCAGAGCGCCGCGGTGCGCAGCCGTGTCAATTCCATGAGCCAAGCCGGATACGATCGTGATATTATGCCGCGCCAGGTTCTGCGAAACTGCGCGCGCCGCATCCCACCCGTATTTGCTCGGCTTCCGCGTGCCTACAACCGCGATCGCTTTGGTCTCCGCTTCAGTGAGCTTTCCCCGGACGTACAAAACGAGCGGGCGATCGGCGATCTCGCGCAAGAGGGGCGGATATGCCGGATCTTCGAAACTGACAATATGCGCGCCGCATTGCCAAACTTTGTCCAACTCGCGTGGCAGGTCGATCGCTTGGCGCCCGGCGATAAACTGACGCAACAATTTCTGCGGCAAATCCAGGCGCAGCAGGCGGGCCTCAGGTTCCTGCCAAAGCTCGGCCGCGGAGGGAATACGAGCCAGTAACATCGCCAGCTTCGCGCTGCCAAACTGAGGGATCAGGTGCAAACCCAACCAGTACTGCCGTTCTTCAATTTCTTGCATGAGGGACCGTTGCTGTTTCGTCGGCGCCAACAGCATATCAGCAAGCGATTTTTTTTGTCAAGTTTGGAATGGCATCATTCCTCAGCTAACAATCCGTCGGGCAAAACCATGGTGATGACTTCGTTTTCGAAGTCGATAGATTGGATCGTTTCCTGATGCGCCGGCAAAAGGACGTTGCCGTAAACTTCGCTTTGCACCACGTAGACGTCATTGGCGCCGGTCTGCAAGACTTCCTTCACGACGCCTATGGTTCGCTCGCGATCCCTCACCAGCATGCCGACAAGTTGAAAAAGATAATACTCGCCCGGCGCCAGCGGAATCGCGTCCTTCATCGATATTAGAACCATTTTGCCCCGAAGCCGATCGGCCTCATCGCGGCTGCGGTATCCGTCAAGCGTAAGCAGGGCGTACGCTTTGTGGAAGCGGACCTTTTGCAACGCGACCTCAGTGAGATTGCTATCGTCGGCGGATTTGCCGATGTATAGCGATTTCAAACTTGCCAAGTGCTCGGGATAGTCGGTGAGGACGCGCATTCGCACTTCGCCGCGCACGCCGTGGGGGCGCAATATCTCGCCAACGACAAGATGTTGCGGGCTTTCGGGCTTGATACTCTGGGCTGTCTTATTCGATTTCAAGGATAACCCGACGTCTGCGCCGGTCGCGTCCTTCTTCGTAGCTCGGCAAGGCGCGCAATAGCGCGCGTATCGAGTTGGCTACTCGGCCGCTGCGCCCGATCACGCGGCCCATATCGCCCGAAGCGACGGATAGTTCCAGGACGACAGTGCGTCCGCTGTCCCGCCGCGACAATTTAACTTGTTCAGGATTGTTGACGAGGTTTTCCGCGATGTATTGGACAAGTTCTTCTTCGATTATTCTGGACCGGTCTACTGACATTAGCTGTCTTCGCCCGCGCTCTCTTCACTGGCCAGGCGAGCGGCTTCACGCGCCTTGATCTTGCTTTCGCCATCGCCGGGCGCCGGGTAATTGGTTTTCGGGCTGGGCAGCTCCGTTTGCTGGCTTTCCGCTTCCTTCACAAGATCATCCAGTGACTCGCCAGCCCGCAAGCGCTGGAAGCGCTCCCAGGTACCGGTGTGATCCAGCAGGCGGCGAACCGCATCGCTCGGCTGGGCGCCGACGCTGAGCCAATAAAGCGCGCGATCTTCGGCGATAACCTCGGTGGCTGGCCGTGTACGCGGGTTATAGTAGCCAATGTTTTCCAGATAGCTGCCGTTGCGCGCCTTGCGCTGGTCCGTAACGACGATACGATACGTGGGTTGCCGTTTTAGGCCCTGGCGGCGCAAGCGAATCCTTACCATATTGATATTCTCCTGTCGACCGGCTTACAAGTTCAAGCCGGGTATATGAGGAACTTTTCCTCTGCTGAGTTGATTCATAAGTTTGCTCATTTGCCGAAACTGCTTCAGCAATTCGTTAACATCCCGCACTTCGACGCCGCTGCCGCTGGCGATCCTGCGCTTGCGGCTGGCTTTGAGAATGCGCGGATGCTGTCGCTCCTTCGGCGTCATTGAATTGATGATCGCTTCAACTTTCCTGATGCGATTTTCGATGTCCTGGTCGTCAAAATCCGCTTGCATCTGCAGTTTGGACATGCCAGGTATCATGCCCATGACTTTGCCCAGCGGACCCATTCGCCGGATCTTCTGCAATTGATCGAGGAAGTCCTGCAATGTGAACTCGTTCTTGATAATCTTGCTCTGCAGGCGCAGCGCTTCTTCTTCCTCGTAGACGGATTCGGTCTTCTCGATCAGCGACATGATATCGCCCATGCCAAGAATTCTTTGGGCGATGCGGTCGGGATGGAACAACTCGAGCGTGTCCGCGCTTACTTTTTCTCCCGTCCCCATGTATTTGATGGGTACGCCGGTCACCGCGCGCATGGAAAGCGCCGCGCCGCCGCGAGCGTCGCCGTCAACCTTGGTCAAAACCAGACCGGTGATACCGAGGCGCTTGTTGAAACCGCGCGCGATATTGACCGCTTCCTGCCCGGTCATGGCGTCAGCGACCAACAGAATCTCCGCCGGGCTGGCAATGCGCTTGATATCTTCAAGCTCAGTCATCAAGGCGTCGTCGATCTGCAAGCGGCCGGCAGTGTCGATGATGACGATGTCGACGCCGCTGTCCTTAGCCGTTTTGATTCCGCGCTTGACAATGGCCGGGGGGGTGTGGTCAGTTCCTTCTTCGTAATAAGGAACGCTTATCTGTTTGGCGAGCGTCACCAACTGATCGACTGCGGCCGGACGGTAAGTGTCCGCGGCGATCATGAATGGTCTGCGCCCCTCCCCCCGCAAGTGCAGCGCCAGTTTCGCGGCGTTGGTCGTTTTGCCGGAGCCTTGCAAGCCCACGAGCATGATGACATGCGGTTTGACGCTGCCGCTGTAGCTCAAACGGCCCGCTTCGCCCAGCATTTCGACGAGCTCTTCGTGGATGATCTTGACGACCTGTTCGCTTGGCTTGAGCGCCTTGTGGACTTCCTCGCCGATGGCGCGTTCTCGCACATCCTTAATGAAGTCCTTCACGATCGGCAAGGCGACGTCCGCCTCCAGCAAAGCCATCCGGACTTCTCGCATGGCGGCTTTGACGTCAGCTTCCTTGACAGTGCCGCCCTTGCGCAAGCCTTCGAAGGCTGTATCCAGTCTCTGTGATAGCGATTCGAACATCTATTGTCCTGCCAGATTTTGCGCTAGAGGATTCTAGTGGAGCGACAACCGATAGTCAAGTCGAAACCTCGTCCTCTCAATTAATGAAGCCCCCTGCTCGCCAGAACAGGGGACTTGTTATTCGATGTGAGCGTGACATTCCTGAGACTTTTCGCCGGTTACGCGCTGAGCGGCTGTCTTTAGTACAACGCCTAGTTCTGATGCGGAAGCAGCCGCCACATGATGAAAAACGCGATCACGCCCAGCCCGCCGGCGATAAGACCGACCACTGTGAAGTTGCCATTTGATACGGCATATACCCAGGCGCCCAGCGCCGCGCCGACCACGCGCCCCAGGGAGTGCGCGCCCATATTGGCGCTCATCATCACCGCCCGCGATTTCGGCAGAATCTCTGTGAACAACGGCAGCGCCGAGACGATCGACGTCTCGATGGCGATAAACATGATGAAGATGGCGAACATGGCCAGCGGCAAACTGAAAGACAGATAAGGGATGATGAAGAAGCATATCGCTGCGATCAACATACCGGTCATCGAGGTTATCCTGGTTCCGAGCTGGTCCGCGACGGTAATAACGATAAACTCGCCAATGACCTCGGCGACGGCAATGACAATCGTTACCGTGCCAAGCGCCGTGAGAACCAGGCCGAAGGAGTCCTCCATCCAAAGACCGTAATTGATATAAAAGATCTCATGGGAGAGCGTGACGCATATGGAATACATGAGGGCGAAGACCGCCGGCGGGTGCGCGCTGACCGTGCGTATGGCTGTCAATGGATTGATGATGCGTATCCGTTCGTGGCTGTGATCGGGCCGCTCGTCGGACTCAACGAATATCCACAATGCCACTGCGCCCAGCGCCAGCGAGACGGACAGAAAAACGAACACGGACTGTAAATTGCTGTTCTCCAACAGCAAACCGGCGACGGGCGCGGCGACAACCAGTGACAGCGCCCAGCTTAGTTCGGAAATGCCCATGACGCGGGCGCGCCTGCCGAAGGGCACCAAGTCTCCCAAATATGCCTGAAACGTGGGGTCGTAGATGATCTTGCCGATGCCGAAGGCAAACATCACCACCACAAAGACGCCATAGTCGGCGAATACCGCGCCAAGCACACTCATGATCGCCATCATCCAGAGCATAGCGACCATCACGACCTTGCGTCCGTAATGCTCGGAAATAATGCCCAGTACCGGACTGAGCAATCCGGCGCCATTCGTCAAAGCGATCACGTTCTGGATGTTGTCAGCCGGCACTCTGAAGCTGTCGGCAATAGCGGAAACGAAGGGGTAGGGGAAGCGCCTGGAAATGTTAATAACCAGGCGACCAAAGACGATTGCTAGAATCGACTTGATAACCTTGTCGTCGAAGAATGGCTCGCTGCCGCGCTTGTCTTTCATCAGGAATCAAACAGGATTCTATCACATGCCGGCACAAAATCGGTCAGGGACTTGTAGCCCGCGGCGAAGTCTTCAGCCCGCTCGCCGACGACGAGCGTCGGCGCCATGTTTAGCGTATGGCGGCGGGTGCTTAAGTCCTCCATGTTGCCGTGATCGCTGATGACGATAATCAGACCTTCGCCAACGTCCCACTCGTCCAGCGCGCCGGCCATCACTTCGTCGAAGGTCTCCAGTATGCTTACGCCGCGCGCGAAGGGGCCGCGGTGCCCGATGCGATCCGTCAGCCAATGCGAATGGAAGGCAAAGTCGTAACCGCGCGAAAGCCGCGCCAGCAATTGACCGGCTTGCCGGGGCGAATAGTCGGGCAGGCGCGGGATGCCCAAATAGCGTTGCCAAGCTGCGGTGGTCCATTCTGCGGTCAAGGCGCGTTTCTCTACGACGTCCTTCACCGAGAAGTGGTCTTTGCCGGACTCGTAAGCCGCTTGCTGGATGCTGGAGCGAAGCGTCTTGCCCCGGGCGAAATCCTGCAAAAGGCGCGGAGGATAAGCGGTGAGCAATCGGGCTGTCTTGCCGCGTTCGCCCAGTGATTTGAAATAGCTGTGCCGGGCTATGATTTTGCGGGTTTCCTGATTGGGTTTCGGTCCGTAGTGCTTGCCGATCAGCTCGGGCACGTTCAAACCGGTGAGCAGGCTGGCTTGGCCGGTGCCGCTTTGAGGGCGACCGGCGACGCCCAAGCAGGCATCGGTGGGCACAAAGACCGCGTTGCGGCCTGCGACCAGTCCAGTGTTCGCCAGCCAGCGCTTTCCATTGCTAAGACGGTGAAGCGTGGGTAATTCAGCGACCGCGAAAGGATTAATCTTTGGGTCATCCGCGCCAAGCCCAATGCCATCCAGGAAGAGCGCCAGGATATGCGAGCCCGACGGATTCATCGGATGAGGAGTCGCAATTGTAAACGCTCCGCGGGAGAGCTCATTGCGCGTCCTGTTCAAATGAGAGCAGGAAGGGATTGCTGTTGCGTTCGCGGCCGATGGTGGTCGCGCCCATATGCCCTGGCAGGACGCGAAACTCGTCGTCCAGCGCCATGAGCTTCTCAAAGATAGAGCGCATCAGGAGCGGATAGTCGCCCCCAGGCAGGTCCGTGCGCCCGATACTGCCGGCGAAAAGCGTATCGCCGCTGAAGAGGATTTTTTGGCTCTCCAACAGCAGGCTCAAGTGGCCCGGCGCGTGCCCGGGCGTATAAAGCGTTTTCAGGCGGATGGCGTCCAACTCGATGACTTCGCTCGCGCTTGTCAAAAGGCGATCCGGCTGGGCGGCCGCCGGCGTATCGCCCAAGCCGAACAATTTGGCTTGCGCGGGCAGATCCGCCAGCCAGGGCAGGCACTCCTCGTGGATGTAAAATGGTATTCTCAAGCTGTCTTTGATCGCTTTGCTCGCCATGACGTGATCGAGATGAGCGTGCGTTGCGATCATTATCTGAATGCGCCATCCGCGCTCGGATGCCGCGTTCAGGATTACCGGCGCGTTATCAACCGGGTCGATGAGAATCGCGTTCTTTGTTTCGGTATCCGCCACTAGATAAGCGTTCGTGGCAAAAGCGCCCAAAGTCATGGACAGGACTTCAATCGGCATGCGCTCTCCTTTTTCGTCAGGCCATCGACCGGCCGCGAATTATGTTCATCAAATCGGATAACTCTTGCATTCTAATGAGGGCGGCGACGACAACGAAGACCACCAGGCCGGCAAGCCCTTGCGCGATCAGGCGCAAGATCATCAGCGAGAAGCCGCTTCCAGGTCCCCAAGCCTGCCACAGCGTGTCCAGCAGAACAATGGCTCCAGCCATGACCAGCGACGCGACTAGCGACTTAAGCAGGCTGCTTGCCAGCGAACCTTCCCGGATGCCGCGCCATCGTCGGCGCAAGATAAGCAGCAGGCAAAGGACCTCGAACATCACGCCCAGGGAATTGGCCAGAGCCAATCCGCTGACACGGCCAATATACGGCTCAAGGCCGAGGACGGGAAATGCGCGAGCGATCGAGTTGGCAAACAAGCGTGAATCAACTGTTGATACATCGCTGAGCAGGATAGCGAAGACGAAGTTGATGGCCGCGCCGCCGAGCGCCGCGTACAGGGGGGTCAAGGTGTCTTTGTCCGCGTAAAAGCTGCGGGCGATGACCTCCAGCGCGGAATGCACGATAAGCCCAAGCGTAAACATGCTCAGGGTGCTGTAGACCAGCGCGGAGGCCGCCGCGTCGAATGCGCCGCGCTCCAGAAGTCCGATAAGCGGCCTGCCCAGAACGATCAAGCCCACCGCAGACGGGATGCTGGCGACAAGGACAAAGCGCAGCGCGCCGGACATGGCGTCGCGCTTGCCGTCGAGATCTCTCATTTCGCTCAGCGCAGCCAGAGTCGGAAAGATCACGATTCCCATCGCCGTGCCGATCAAGGTCTGCGGGATTTGCATCAAGCGCCAGCCCCAGTCGAGAGCGCTTACTGAGCCGACGCTCAGTCGCGAGGCAATGTTGTTCATGACCAGGAAGTTCAGCGCGAAAACGCCAAGTCCGCCAATTCGCGGCAGCATCAAACGAATCACGCGCCACAATGCCGGGTTTGCCAGGCCGAGCCCGCGCTTCCAGGACATTTGGTATTTGATCAAGCCGGGAACCTGGATGCTGAAATGCAACGCGGATCCGATCACGGCGCCAATCGCGATTCCATGTACGCCAAAGCCGGGCAGCAAAAACAGGACGCCGAACAGAATGCCGATATCAAACATGATCGGCGCCAGCGCCGGCAAAAGAAAATGCTGATGAGAATTGAGTATCCCGCTGAAGATGCCGCTGATCGAAAAGATGATCGTGCTCAGCAAGAGGATGCGCATCATTTCAATCGTGTTTTGCGCGGTGGCGGCGTCAAACCCGGGCGCGACTACCCGGCTCACAAACCAGGGCGCCATGAAAAAAACGACTGCGCTCAAGATCAACGCGAGCGTGAATATCGTATTGATCAGGTTGCTGGACAATTGCCAGGCGGCGGCGACCTTTCCCTGCGCCAAATAGCCGCTGAATACGGGAATAAAGGCGTGCGTCAAGGCGCCTCCAGAGATCAAAACGACGATCAGTTCGGGTATGCGGTTGGCCGCAACATAGGCGTCCAATTCACTCCCGACGCCAAAGGTCTGCGCAATGATCAAGGTCTGAAAAAGACTGATCAATTTGGCAGCCGCAAAGGCGATCATCACAGTCAACGTGGATCTCGCGATTCTGCGGTTGCGCTGGAGAATTCCTTTGCCAGCGGATGAAAGGGCGGATGCCATGCAGTTTCCTAGTTGAGCTTGGCGAGCGCCGCGCGCGCTTCGTCATAGTTTGGGTTATACGCCAGCGCCCGCCGAAACGAAGACGCGGCTTGCTCGGGCTTGCCCTGCGCTTGCAAAACCAGCCCTTGCCAATAGTAGGTTTCCTCGATTTCCTCCGCGTTGTTCAGGTTGACCTTCACCAGGCTCAAGACGTCATCGTATCTGCCCAGCTGATAATAAGCCTCGAATGCGCCGAACTGGTACCACATCATCCGCCAGGGCGGTCCAAGCCTGCGGGACTGATCGAAAGCGGCGGCAGCTTCTTGGTAGCGCTGCAAGGCGACCAAAGACGTGCCCATATTGAACCAGGCAAAGGCATCGCTGGGGTCCAGGCGCGCTTCTGTCTGCGCGACGTCGAAGGCAAGCTGAGCCGCGTTCTTTGCGCCCCAGTGACTGTCCATGAGACCCCGCAGGAGCCCTTCGCGTTGCGGCTCGTAGACGACGATGAAGGTACGGTTGAAAGCCTGCCAGTCCCGGTCAACTTCGTCGTAGCCGATCGCCACTCCCTGCGCGCCTTCGCCGACGCCCAGGAAGCTATCAAAGAAATAGAACCGCTGATAAGCGTCATCGTAAGCGACCAGGGCGCGATAATGACCGATCCAGTCATAAGCTTCGAACATGGCGCCTGTCTCTATGACGACCGGAAACTCGTTTGCCACCAAGCGCTTTAGCAGGTCCAGGGTGCCGCCCATGCGCACGATCGCTTTAAGATTGCTGGCTTCCTCCACATATGCCGCCATCTCCTGCGGACTGACATTTTTGTCTTCGCGATTCGGTTTGAGCGCGCTGCCTGCAGCGGCCTGGTCCTGCTGCCATCCGTAATAGCTCATCGCCATCGTAATTGTCGCGGGTCCGCAATTGTTCCAGGTCTGCTGCTGATGAAGAATGCCATAGATTCTGGCGGAGGAGGGAAGCTCCCCGCCAGACAGGTTGACTGGGGCAACGGCGATCTCGTTTACGGTAGTCGCCGGCGGCGGGGCAGGCGAGGGGGACGCGGTTGCAATTGCCGTGGCGCTGCCTGCTGTTATCGTTGCTGTGCTCTGCCTGGGCGCCGGGGTAGCCGTCGACAGAACTACGGTCTCGACCAATACTGCGGGGGGCGTCGCCGAGGCCGCCCTTGCCGGAGGACTGGGGCTGGCTATTTCCAGGGGCAAATCCAGAAGCGCCAGCGCATCGCTTTCGCCCGAGCGCGAGGCCAGCGTTGGAAAGAGGCCGCCGACGGGCGTTGGCTCTTTGAACATGCGCATGAAGGGCAACTGATCAATCACGCGCTGCTGCTGCGCCGGTTGCAGAACTTCGCGGAAACCGACTATGGCGCCGCCGACGCCGACGACTAAGAGCAGGGCGAATAGAATGACGCCCCACAAGAGGAGCCTGGGTGGACCCTTCACGCCGACATTGTAGTTTTGCAAATAGTAGCTGCGGCTCGGTTGCGTATCGTCGAGATCTGGCACAAATGCTTCCTAGCGATAATCGAAGGTCAAAATATTACGCCAGCAGTTTCTTTTGTTTCGGTTGGCGGTCCGTTGCACCCAGTATAGTGCTTTTTCGCTCTTCATGCGGTTCCGGCGGTTACAGCTTTGTCTAAGAGTAGCTTTGCGCGTCAAGATACGATTGCAGTATGACCCTGGCGGCCAAATCGTCGATCGGCTCATCCGGTTTGCGCTTCAGTTGACGCGCCAAATCCCTGGCTTCCTCGCTGGTTAGATATTCGCTGACTTCAGTTATCGGCAGATCTGTGTAAGTCCGCAGTCGTTCGATCCAGCGCTTCACTTTGTCAGCTTGAAGCTCTGCGCCCTTTGGCGCATTGGGATTGTGGGGCACGCCCACGACGAAACCGCAAGCCTTCTCACGCTGGGCAATAGCCAAAATCTGCTCGAAATCCCCCGCGCGCGTAGTCCTTTGCACGATGGTTAACTCGCGCGCGACGATACCCAAACCATCGCTAACGGCAAGGCCGATGCGCTTGCTTCCGTGATCAAGGCCGATCAAACGTCCGGTCATGCGGGCAGCCGCACTTGGAGATCAATCCTGACCGACAATAGAGGCATCCTGTTGAAGCCTTCTGGAAAAACTTTGATCGACGATGCAGTCGGCGCGGCCAACTCCGGCTGCGACCGCAGGATCTGCAAGGCATCCGCTATCGATACACCCGCAAGCCTGTCGAGCAACCCTGCGGTATCAAGCTGCGCGACAAGCGTGCCGCTGGTTTCGGCGACAAAGGAGACGCGCTCGCCTGAACTCGGCTGCGTCAGAGGACCGCGCGCATATTGCAGGGCATCCTCAAGCAAGATCATGTCGGGTGGCGCCCGGGCGCGCAGTTGCGCTAGCGATACCTGACGCCCCAAGCGATCGTCAATCACCAGCGCCGAAACAACCGCGCGCATGTTCAGGGTCAATTCCTCCGCCATCAGGCCAACGTCCGAAGAGAAATTCGTCCAGTCTTTCCGCTCTTCTTCTATCGCAATTGACTCGATGATAATGACCTGCGACGCGCTCAATGTGGATTGGATTTCCTCATAACCGAGCGACTGTAACTGTCCGCGAACGATGTTTAGCAGCCTGTCTTTGTCGGCGGCGGAGACGATATTGACCGCGCGCAACGCGCCGCCGCTGGCCGGCGCTGGATTTGTTACAGTTATGCTTTCCGCCAAGGACCCGACGACCAGGCTGATCTGTCCTGCCGCTACGTTGCCTTCCTCGCCGCGGTATTGTTGCATGGCCTCGAATGGCGCATTCGCCGTCTGGGCTGCTCCGGCAGGCAAGAATACATCGACGACGGTACGGAACAGCAATGGCGCGGCGGCAGCGGTGCTCAGAATCGTATTTGCGGGAACGGTCAATGACCTGTCGGTCAAATTTGTGAAACTCACCGTGCCGCGCGCAGGTACTTCATCCAGGTTGCGCAAGCCCGTGGTTGGAAGGGTCGCGGTGGTCTCGACGGTGGCGCGGGCGATTTGCGCAGGGATAATTCCCTTGTCGGGATCGATCCCGTCGGCCTCAGTATCGGCGATGATGATCATCGCGGCATCAATGGATTCCGCGCGCAGGCTTACTTCCACGGTCGCGCTGGGAACAAGCGCGTAGATTGCCGCAAGCGTTACAAATAAGTGCAGCGCCAGGACAAACAGTCGTTCGAAATAGGTCCGCAGGCGGGATGGGTGGCGATTGCGCTGTAACACGCGGCTCGCTATCGACCTGAGCTCGTCGGGCGGCTGCGGCTTGCTCGGCTGGTGGTGGCGAGGCAAAAACACTTTCTGTCGTCCGCGTTTCCATCTGCTTTTTTCGCTGGCTTCAACAGAATCAAAGCAACTGATATTGAGTTCCCTGGCATAGGCGATAATGTCGGATTCGCGGCTGACCAGAGCCAGCTGAATCGCCCGTCGGTATGCTTCACGCTGCAAAAGGATCAAGTCCAGTTTACGTTTGAAGAGCGTTCCGTACGGGGAAAGAAGCAACAAGACTCGCTTGCCCCGCAAGTCCGACAGGCGCAGCTTCACTGACGTGACCGTGTCACCTGGATCGAGTTTTACCTCTACGGTCTCTGGAGCCATGTCCTGGGTGCGTTTACTTGAATGCGGGATCTTGGCTTTGCCGGGTCTAGGCTTTGGCGATCAAATCGCGCGCGCGCTCGAGGGCGTCGCTGATCTTGCTGCTGTCTTTGCCGCCTGCCTGCGCCATCTGTGGACGACCGCCGCCGCCCCCGCCGACAACCTGGGCGATTGGTTTGATGAGGTCTCCCGCGCGCAGTCCGTCTTTGACCAGAGCGTCCGATACCGCCACGACGATTTGCGGCCGACCGTCTATGTCGCTGGCCAGTACCATGACGCCTTTTTCCACGCGGTTGCGGAACCAATCGGTCATCTCGCGCATTGTTTCCATAGGAACGGCATCCAAGCGAACCACCAAGCCCTGCTTTCCGTTGATGCTTTCCAACTGTGTGTCAAGCATCTCGTCAAAACTGCTCTTGGCCAATTCTCGCCGCAGCGCATTGATCTCTCGCCGAGCGCCGGCAAGTTCTCGCTGCAAGCCGCTAAGTCTGTTCGCTAGAGAATCGGGAGTGGCGCCAAGTTGCTGAGCGATTTCCTCAACCAGCGTCATTCTTTCTTGCGCATAGACAAAAGCTGCCGTTCCGGTCAAAGCCTCAACGCGTCGAATGCCGGCGCTGACACTGCCTTCGCTGGTAAAAACGAAACTGCCGATTTCCGCCGTGCGCTGGACATGGACGCCGCCGCACAACTCGTAGCTGTATCGCTCCTCGTCTGATTCGATGACAACTGTCCGTACCATGTCGTCGTATTTCTCGCCAAAAAGCGCCATCGCGCCTTCGCCCCGCGCTTCCTCCAGCGATTTTGTAGCCGCATAGACCTCGTAGTTGGAAAGCACCGCCTGGTTGATTTCCCGCGCTACCTGTGAAAGCTCGCTATCGCTGATTTTTTCCGGATGAGAGAAGTCGAAACGGAGGCGATCAGGCGCGACAAGCGAACCCTTCTGCTGGACATGATTGCCCAACTGCTTGCGCAGGGCTGCGTGCAGCAAATGCGTCGCCGTGTGGTTGCGGATGATATTCCTGCGGCGGTCGCGGTCAACTCGCGCTATAACTGAATCGCCTGTCGCGGGATTGCCTTCAACAACTTCGCCGGCATGTACGACAAGGCCCGCCACCGGCTGCTTCATGGATTCAACTTCAATTACCCAATCGTCGGCGGCGATCAGGCCGGTGTCACTCACTTGCCCGCCGGACTCCACGTAAAAGTTGGTCGCTCCTAAAACGACCTCGACCTTTTCGCCGAGCAAGGCTCTATCCATTAAGCGATTATTCTGAATCAGCGCCAAAACGTTGGACTCGCAGGGCGCGTCGTCATATGGATTGTAGTTGACGCCGGCATCGCTCACGGCACCCTCTTCTCGCAGCGTCCCCAGCAAGTCTTTGTAGAAATCGCCAGATTCGATCTCGCCCATCGCTTGTCCGCCGCCGCTAATGCGGGCATGCTCGGCTTCCGCGGCCGCGAAACCGGCTTCGTCGATATTGAATCCGCGCTCTTCGGCGACATCTTTTGTGACCTGGAAGGGGAGTCCAAGCGTTGCCTTGAGGTAAAAGGCATCCGCGCCTTCCAGGATGCCGGACGGTTCCAGTTTCGCCAGCATGTCGTCCAACTCGGTGAGTCCTCGCTCCATGGTCAGGCGGAAGCGTTCTTCCTCCAGCGTGATAATGCGCTTGATACTGTCGGCTTGTTCGACGAGTTCCTGGTAATGCTCGCCCATAATCTCGATGGCAGTATTGGCTACCTTCGCGAGAAAGGGACCATCAAAGCCGATCATCGCGCCGAAGCGAACTGCCCGCCGGATGACTATGCGAGGTATGGCAGCGCGTCCCTTTGCGCCGGGGAAGACGCCATCGCTAATGAGAAACACGGCCGCGCGGATATGATCCGCGATGACGCGATAGGGCACGCTATTCGCATCGCGTTCTTCATCGCTATGACCCGTCAGTTCCTGCGTCCGCTTGATAATCGGCATGAAGATATCTGTCTCGTAGGTGGCTTCGACGCCTTGCAATATGGTGACGATGCGCTCAAAACCCATACCGGTATCGACCCCCGGCGCCGGCAGCGGCACATCCCAGCGCCCGCTGTGATCGGGATCCGCTTGCTGGCGATTGAATTGCATGAATACCAGATTCCAGATCTCGAGGAATCGGTCATCTTCCGCTTGCAGCAAGGCTATGATGTCGTCTTCGCCCGCTTCTGGCTGCTTGTCCCAGTGGATTTCCGTGTTGGGACCGCAGGGTCCGGTATCGGCCATCTGCCAGAAGTTGGTGGAGGGTCCCATGCGGGCGACCCGCTTTGGACTGACGCCCATTTCGTTTACCCAGCAATCGTAGGCTTCGTCATCATTTTCATAGACGGTGAAGACCAGGCGGTCTGCCGGCAGCTTGTAAACCTCGGTCAACAGTTGAAACGCGTATTTGATCGCATCGCGCTTGAAATAATCCCCGAAGCTGAAATTGCCCAGCATCTCGAAGAAAGTGTGGTGGCGCGGGGACGGACCGACATTTTCCAGGTCATTGTGTTTGCCGCTGACGCGCATGCACTTCTGCGACGTGGCTGCGCGGCTGTAGTTTCGCTTGTCCAGGCCCAGGAAAACATCTTTGAATTGCACCATGCCCGCATTGACAAAGAGAAGCGTCGGATCGTTGGCTGGTACTAGAGAAGACGATGCGACCTGCCTGTGACCCATCTCTTCGAAATAGTCGAGGAAAGCCTGTCTAACTTCTGCGCTGCTCATACTTTGCATGCTCTGTTTCCTTGTCTTTGACTATAAGACGACTTCACCGTCTTTAGCGCACAACGATAATGATAATCCCAACCCGTTGGCAAGACTATGGCGAGAAGCGGGGACTGGTGATTTTTGTGGGTATCTCAATATCTTCACCATAAGGACACATAAGTAGCGCCAAGAAAACAATGAGAAGCAACGGCATGTAACGAGAGTTCTAGATCTAATCCAGATTCCGATGTTGGCGCTCCCCCTCTCGAAGGTCAGTGTCTACGCGACTCATTGCATATGGAGAGGGGGCAGGGGGAGAGGTTGTAGTGGACAGATCACTTTTTCGCATGGCTAACTTGGAATTATTAATTTTTCTTAAAATCCTCTGCGCCCTCTGTGTCTCTGTGGTGAATCCCCGAACTGCCCAACCTGAACATTAAGCGGCTGCTATGGTATACTGCCCGTTCCGACAGCGAATTGATGCAACGAGTTAATGAATATGGCGACAATCGAAGAACAAGTCGAAGTGTTGATGTCCGGCGCGGCCTACGGCGATCCAGCGATTCGCGACAATATGGCGAAGGATCTGCGCGAACGCTTGCAGGAATGCCAGGCGGAAGGGCGACCGCTGCGCGTCTACTGTGGATACGATCCGCGCACCTCTGATTTGCACTTGGGTCACACCATAACCATGCGCAAGCTGCGGCAATTCCAGGACTTCGGGCACGACGTTACCTTCCTGATCGGCACATTTACCAGTTTGATCGGCGATCCCTCAGACAAAGACTCCGCGCGGGATCAATTGACCATGCAGAATGTCGAAGACAACGCCCGCACTTACGCGGAGCAAGCCTTCAAGATTCTCGATCGCGATCTGACGCGGGTCCGCCGCAACGATGAATGGCTGGCAACCCTGGATTTCGCCGACATCATTCGGCTGGCGAGTCATTTCACGGTTCAGCAATTCCTGGTGAGGGAAAACTTTGCCAAGCGCATCGACGAAGGCAAGGCGATCTTCTTGCACGAATTCTTCTACGCGCTGATGCAAGCCTACGACGCCGTCGCCCAGGAAGCCGACGTGCAAGTCGGGGGGCAAGATCAATTGTTTAACATCCTGGTGGCTGGTCGCAAACTGCAGACCGGATTGGGCCAAAAGCCACAGATCGCGGTCATCATGGGCGAGAGCTTGCCCGGCACCGATGGCGATGTGAAGATGTCGAAGAGCCTGGGCAACCATATCCCTCTCTTGTCCGAGCCTTGGGACATGTACGGCAAGGTCATGAGTTTGCCCGACAAAGCGATGGGCATCTATCATAAGCTGATATTGGGATGGACGCCGGCGCAGGTGGAGGATCTGGAGCGGAAGTTGCGATCCGGCGCGTTGCATCCCAATGAATCCAAGATGAATCTCGCGAGCGAGATCGTCAGCATCTTTCATGGCGACACCGAGGCGGAAGCGGCGCAAAGCCGCTGGAACGAGGTGTTCCGGGGCGGCAGCGGGATCCCGGAAGATATTGATGAGGCGGCGGTTCCGGCTACCGAAGAAATCCGCGATATCCTGGTTCGGCTGCAGATGGTTGGGAGCCGGGGCGAAGCCAGGCGACTCATTCAGCAGAATGGCGTGCGGCTGAACGAAGAAAAAGTAGATAGCTTGCAAGCTGTCGTTTCGCCGGAAATGCTCCCGGCAATCTTGCAAGTGGGCAAGCGCCAGTTCGTTCGTCTGGTGAAAGCCGAGTAGAACGTTCTAAGGAATCTTTTTGGCAGAGGCTACCCAGTATACAGTTGACGAGCAGATCTGCGTCTGTATATCGAGGCAAGTCAAAGACGGCGATGTCTGGGCGCAAGGGATTAACACCCCGCTGGTATCGGCCGGCTTAATCCTTGGCAAGATTCGTTACGCGCCGCGCGCGCGATTCACTTCGGCAATCGGGCAGGCGCTGGTTCAAGATTGGGGTCCCCTGGGAATCGCGGACATCGAAAGCCTGTGGGTGGGCAAGGGACTCATTCATCTCGGTTTCGCGGCTGGCGCCGCGGATATTCTGCCCAAGTATCGTCCGAAAGAGTTTTTCCGCCCGGCGCAGGTCGACAGCCGCGGCAACTTCAACAATATCGCTTTTGGCAAGGACTATCACAGACCGCGTATGCGGCTGCCGGGAAGCGGCGGCATTCCGGACGTAACGCCACTGTATGATCACAGCTTTCTCTACGTACCGCGTCATTCGCGTTTGACATTTGCCGCGAAGATCGATTTCCTTAGCGGCATGGGCCACGCGCCGCAACGGAAGCGGGGGGGAGGACCCCGATATTTGGTATCTGATCTGGGTCAGTTTGACTGGTTGGAAGGGCGCATGCGCCTCACCTCGCTGCATGCCCATATCGATATCGAAAAGGTCAAACGGAAGACCGGCTTTGACTTGGAGATCGCGCCGGATCTATACAGAACCCCGCCGCCGGACGCGGAGGATCTAAGGCTCTTGCGAGAAGAAATTGATCCATTGGCGACGCGCAAGCTGGAAACCCTGGGCGGCGCTGCGCGCAAGGACTTGCTGCGGGAAATCTTGCGGCAAGAAGGCGCTCTTTAGCTGGTCCTTTTACTAAGACGTGGCGGCGAACCGCCAGGAACTTATGCCGCGAAAGCGGTCGGAAGCCACCCCGATAACTCCCAGCCGTACACCGTCAATCGAATCGCGGACGATCATGGAATAGAGCGGGTAATACAAGGGAATGGCCACCGCCTTTTCAGCAAATATCTCTTGAAATCGCTGATACATTTGGTGGCGGGCGACGCCATTGCTTGCTCGACGCGCGCTATCCAGCAACTCCGCGATCTCGTTTTCCGCCGCGCTGCCGTAGTTCTGACCCTTGACGGATTGCGCAGGATGCCAAAAGCGATAGACGTCGGGTTCTCCTCCAATGCGCTGTGAAACGATCGCCGCATCGAAGTCGCCGGCGCGAAGCCGCTGCATCAACTGATCGGGCCTGACTGATGCGACCTCTACCGCCAGTCCTATCTCGCGCCATTGGGCAGCGATGTCGAAAGCAAGCCCGGTCAAGGAATCGGCATCTTCTACCAGCAAGCTAAAAACAGTCGTCGAGGCGCCTTCGCCTTCTGTTTCGCCGCCTTCTTCCGCATCTGAATTCGCGCTGGAAACCCCTTCAACCAGTGAGGTTGCCAGCGTCGGGTCATGCGCGCTCCAGAATTGCTGCGACTGATAGACTGGCATTCCCGGAATTAGAGGGCTGTCGGCATATATGGCTTCTCCCGCCAAGTGCCTCTCGACAAGCGCCATCTGATCGAGTCCCAATGCCAGCGCGCGTCGCATTCGTCTATCGGCAAATGCCGGCTCTTCCCAGTTGAAAATAAGGATTTGCACGGACGAATCGATGCTGGTATGCAGACGCGCCCCGGGCAAACTGAGCAGATCCTCTCGCGATCCAACATTTGCCAATACATCGACTTCGCCTCGACGATAGGCTTGAATCGCGTCATCCGCATCCGCATAAAGATTGAAGAGCAGTTCCCGCAGTTGATGCTTGTTTTGCGCCTCGCCGCGCCTCTCGTAAACGGGCGAGCGTTGCAGCAGGACGGCGCTGATTTTGCCCGAGGGATCAGCGCGCAATTCGCCGAGTTGGTAGGCTCCCGTGCCAATTGGCGACAAGTTAAATGGGTGCTTCGCCAATCCCGAAACGGTCGTGCCGCGCAAGGCGTGTTCCGGCAAGATGCCAATTGTCAAAAGGCGCGGGAAGCTGGCCAGCGGCTGCGCCAGGCGAAAACGCAGCAGATGATCTCCCAGCTTCTGCGTTTCGACACTGCGCCAAAAGTCAGCGCTTGGCGAGTAGGCGGCGTAATCCGGATCGCTGAGCAAGGACATCGTATAAATGACATCGTCGGCGCCGAAGGCGACGCCGTCTTGCCAGTTGATGTCTTGACGCAATTCCAGCACATATTCCAGGTTGTCGCCTGATATGATCAGGTTTTCCGCCAGATCAAGCACTGGCGCGCCATATTCGTCAGTAGTGAACAGGCTCCGGAAGATCAGGCTCGTAATGTCTCGGTCGACGGGATTGAGGTGCGCGAAAACCGGATTCAGCCGCTGGACCGTTCCTACCAGTCCTTCACGGTATTCTGTGGCCCCGCTTCGGGCTGCGGCAACTTGCCCTGCGGCGGTCGGCGCAGGGGGCGCGGAACTGGACGTGGGGGTGATTTCGTCGGCGCTGGCAGCGGGGGTCGACGCGGCAGGCAGCTGAACTTGCGCTACACGGCTGAGGCGGAAAACGGCGGCAAATGCAAAAACGGTCGCGGCCAGTATCAGCGCCAAAAGATGCAAACGGAATCCGCGAAACATGACCCGCCTTATTAGTCTAGATCACGGATAGTTGATATCCCGCTGCCGAATTGTCGATAACTGAGAGTTGATCGCTTTGCTTGACGCCGAATTAAGTGACTTGAGACTCAACCAGTCGTGGCGACAGAGAACAGCGCTATTCCAAGAAAGGCGATCGATAAGAATATTGTGATGCGAAAAAGCGTTTTCTCCAGCCCGCGCCGGGTACGGGCAATGCCGCCCCCGGCGTCGCCGCCGAGCAAGCTGCCCAAGGCGCCGCCTTTGACTTGCAGCAAGATGAGAATGATCATCGCGATAGATATAACGATAGAAGAAATTTGCAAGGCGACAGCCATGCCATAGCTCCTTGACTTCAACTCCGGCAGGAAACACGAACAGTGTAGCACCGCTTCGGGTCTGTGGCTAGTCTTGAATGGAGAGCGAGCGCTAGCTACACACTGGGTATACGGCTTTCGCGCCATTTAGTCGCGCCGTCCTTGTTTATGCAAACCGCGTCGCTCATACGACGAAAAGGCTTACTCTTTTGCGCGAGCGCGGCTAGCCTAATCGCCGGTTAGGCGCCGAGCGGCTGCAGAAAGGCGATTGCCGCCTCGAGTTGCAAGTCATTTTCCCGCTCTTCGTCAGTTTCCGGGTTCCATTCGACCATGATATCCGGCGTGATGCCCTGCGCGTGAATCCAGGACCCATTGGGCGTTAGCCAGCGCTTCACCGTAATGCGCACGCATCCGCCATTGGCCAACTCGGGGACGATATTCTGTACCGTGCCCTTGCCAAAGGTCCTTTCGCCCATGATAGTTGCCACTCGATAGTCCTGCATGGCGCCGGCAATCACTTCCGATGCGCTGGCGCTTGTTTCATTGACCAATACGACTATCGGCACATCAATATCGGCGTAGCCGCCTCGGGTGCGGGTGACTTCTTCGCTTTGATCCCGCGAGACTTGCCGCAGGAGCACGCCGTCCTCTATGAACGCGCTGCCAATTTCTATCGCGCTGGCCAGCGTTCCGCCGGGGTTGTCGCGAATATCGAAGATTAATCCACTGGAGTTATTGATGTCAACGTCTTTGAAAGCCTCGTCCAGTTGAGCGCGCGAGAGATCGTTGAAGTCCAGCATTTTCACGTGCGCGATGTTGTCGCCAACGATCTCGTACGAGACGTTTGGTAATTCAAAGACCTCGCGCGTGATTGTGAAAGTAAGGAATTCTTCGTCGCGCTTGAAGGTGATTGTAACTGTTGTGCCGCGAGGCCCGGGAACGAGCGCCGTTAATTCCGCCTGTGTCATGCCGCTGACCAACTGGCCGTCGACCGCGTAAAATACATCGCCGGGCAAGACGCCGGCGCCTTCGGCGGGCGAACCGGGAATGACCGTGACAACCTCGATTTCTCTGGTATCTTCAATTGTGCGAACCGTAACGCCGATGCCGGAGAATTCGCCCGAGAAGTCGATGGCGCGATCGCACAAGTCGGGCCGGATGTACCCGCTGTGTTCATCTTCCAGCGCATTGACCATCCCGTCGATGGCGCCGTTGACCAGCGTTTCAACATCGACGGGATCCACATAGCGAGATTCAACAATCGAAAATGCGTCCCAGAAGGGCTCGAAAGCTTGGTCGGTATCGCTTAGCGCCGTTCGCCCTTGCGCGTCGCTACGATTGGACAGCGCCATGCTCCCCGCGATAAAGCCGATAACGAAAACGGCTGCGGTCATCAAAAGCGGTTGCAGAACCCGGGAATGCCGGCGGTAGAGCGGCTTCGAAACCATGATGAATCTCCGTCAATCCGTCAATTGAACGGCTTCAATACCTGTATAGTATACGTTATCATGGCGATATTGCGGAATCGCAAAACATGTTCGCTGGCATACGAAGGCCTGTCGGCGCTTTTGCTCATCAACGCTTAAACAGGAGTAAGCGAAAGTAAGTAATGAGAATCTGAAAAAAGCGACGAGGTGTAGGGGCGTTTCGCTGAAACGCCCGAAAACAGTTAGTGAAGGAACGGGCGGCACAGCGCCGCGCGTAGACACAGCGGGTCTGCCGCCCCTACAGCGTACGCATTTTTTTGCATGACTTACTTGGAACTACTGGGAATGCTCGAAGACATGGGCGAGAATCTCGTTTCCATAGAAGAAGCGGCAGATCTTGTCAGCGATGGCCAAAACCTGGCTCTCGGAGGCATGACCCTATATCGGCGGCCAATTGGATTCGTTAAGGCTTTGCTGCGCCGGTCGCCTCGTCCGCGCAACCTGACGCTGCTCAGTTTCACGGGAAGCATGGAGTCCGACCTGTTAATCGGCGCCGGTTGCGTCCGGCAGGTTCGATCAGCTTATTTTGGCTTGGAATCTTTTGGTCTGGCGCCGATGTTCACACAGTCTGTTCAGTCGGGGGGCGTCAAGGTGATTGAGGAAACCGAGGCAAGTATCGTGATGGGCATTCGCGCGGCCATCGCCGGTGTAGGATTCATGCCCTCGCGCGCCTGGCTGGGTACGGATTTGCCTTCCCTGCGGCCCGACGTCAAAACGGTGACGGATCCCTACAACGACGAAGAACTGTTGGCTTTCCCTGCCATCCCCTGCGACATCGCGGTCATTCATGGCTTGACGGGGGACAAGCACGGCAACGTTCTTATCAACAACAATTTGGGCATCGATATGGAATTGGTCTATGTGGCGGATACCGTCGTGGCGACTGTCGAAACGCTTGTCGACGAGCTGCGCCCAACCACAGAGGGCGTCATTATTCCTTACCCGGGATGCGACATGCTCGCGCATTTGCCTGCCGGCGCGGCGCCGTCGAGTTGTTATCCTCAGTATCCCGTAGATGGCGGAACTATCCTGAAGTATGTCGAAGCCTGCAATTCCGGCAACTTTGCGGACTTCCTGGATGAATTCTTGAAACAATAATGACCGACGGGTGCATTTCAGATTATTGGCAAATTACATGGCTTTGCCGTTCAAAAGCAAAATTAACCACAAAGACACGAAGACCACGAAGTTTTTTCTTGAAATCTCTGTGCGCTCTGTGCCTCTGTGGTGAATCCGTACGGAGAACCCGTCAAAGGGCGATGCGCTTTTGTAGTTCCTAGAGCATCCTGCCAAAATATTGAAATGCACCCGCGACCGACAGGGATGTTGCCAGCAGACCGCGTCGCCGGTATAATTAAAATACAATTGAATATGTCGAGACTTGGGGAGCTTGCGGTAGCAAGCTGAGAGGGCGCGAAAAGTCGCGCCGACCCATTAACCTGATCCGGGTAATACTGGCGTAGGGATGTCCACCATGTACCAAACTGAGCCACCCTTGTAGACATCCTTACAAGGGTGGCTTTCGTTTCCGAGCAAAGGGATCTTCGAGTCGCGGCGGCAGAATCCATTTAGAGGAGCATTTCATATGTTTACAAGATCAGTTCTCGTATTTTTAGTTCTAGTCCTGATGGTGACTACGATTTTGTCTCAAGAAAACGACCGGGTTGTCGTCGTCACGCACGACAGTTTCGCAGCCTCGGAAATAGTCTTGGAGGCATTTGAAGCCCATACCGGAATGACGGTCGAAATACTGCGCGCGGGCGATGCCGGAACCATGGTGAATCAGTCGATTCTGAGCGTGAACAATCCCTTGGGCGATGTCTTGTACGGCATTGACAACACCTTTCTTAGCCGCGCGCTGGACGCCGAGATATTCCTAGCTTACCAATCTCCTGAGCTTCAATTTGTCGACGAGTCATTTATTCCAGGCGTCGGTCACCTGGTCACTCCGATTGACTACGGCGATGTCTGCCTCAATTACGACATCGCCTATTTTGAAGACAATGAAGTGGACCTGCCTTCCAGCCTGGCGGATCTGACTTTGGCCGAGTACCAGGGCTTGCTCGTCGTCGAGAACCCGGCGACGTCTTCCCCGGGCCTGGCTTTCTTGCTGGCGACAATTGCGGTATTCGGCGCCGAAGGAGATTACACTTTCCTCGACTATTGGGGGGACCTGCGAAGCAACGACGTGCTGGTCGTTGACGGCTGGACAGAAGCCTACTACGGGGAATTCAGCGCGCCCGGACGCGACACGGGCACCCGTCCACTGGTCGTGAGTTATGCCAGCAGTCCGCCTGCCGAGGTGCTATTCAGCGAAAACCCCGAGGACGGTCCCTTCACCGGCGCGCTGGTTGGAGACAATATGTGTTTTCGCCAGGTTGAATACGCGGGCATCCTTGTCAATGCGTCTAATCCAGAGGGCGCGCGGCAGTTTATCGACTTCATGCTGAGCCCGGCTTTCCAGGAAGACCTGCCGCTGAATATGTTTGTATTCCCGGTGCGCGAAGATATCCTGCTTCCAGAGATCTTTGCCGAGCTGGCGGAGATTCCTGAACAGCCGGCTGCGCTTGAGCCGGCCGATATCGAAGCGAATCGCGAAGATTGGATCCGGGCTTGGTCCGAGGTCATGCTGCGCTGATGCGCTTGCGAGGGAGTTACTGGTACGTCGCCTACCTTTTGCCCTTGACCTTTCTGGCGCTGTTCTATTTCTATCCGCTTTTGGCGATACTGGACATAAGCCTGCGACCCGATGGATGGCTGGATCTGTCCGCCTTCCTGCGCTTGCTTTCGACGGACTACTACGTCGGTGTGTTTCTCTTCACCGTGTATCAAGCGGCGCTTTCCACGGCTTTAACCTTGTTCCTGGCTTTGCCCTGCGCATATGTGTTTTCGCGCTATCGTTTCGCCGGCAAGTCGCTTTTGCTGGCACTGGCAACGCTGCCATTTGTACTGCCCACAGTTGTGGTCGCGCTGGCTTTCATGTCTTTGATTGGCAGGCGCGGCCTGCTGAACGACCTGCTTATGACCTTGTTCTCCCTGGACTACAGTCCGGTTCAACTGGAACGTACGCTGGCGATCATCATCATTGTTCACGTCTTCTACAACTTCGCCATCGCCTGAAGAATCATGACCAGTTACTGGTCTGCCCAGGGTATCGCGGCGGAGGAAGCGGCTCGCGTGCTAGGCGCGGACGAATGGTCGCTTTGGCGCGATATCAGATTGCCGCTCATACAGCCCGCGCTGCTATCCGCTGGCGCTCTTGTCTTCATGTTTACCTTCACCAGTTTCGGTGTTGTCCTGATCTTGGGAGGTATTCGCTTCGCAACGCTGGAGGTTCAAATCTACTATCAAGCGATTAGCCTCTTCAATCTGCCTATGGCTGCGGCGCTTTCGCTCTTGCAAATTGTCGCGATGTTCGCCTTGATGACCGCCTATACGCATTTGCAGCGGGGGCTGCAATCCGCAATTGGCAGTGGCAAGGCGGTAGCGCGGCCTGTCAAGAGCCTGCGCGAAAGATCTTTGGTCTGGGGGGTCGTAATCTTCATCTTCGCCCTGCTTTTCACGCCGCTTCTGGCGCTCGTGGCGCGTTCGGCGCTGAGCAATGGCGCGCTGGACATGAGCAACTACTTGGCGCTTGCTGAATCGTCGCGCGGCTCGCTCCTGTTTATCGCTCCCATTGAATCCGTCGCCAATTCGCTTCGCTTCGCGCTGATAGCAACGGGCATGGCGCTGGTCATCGGAATCATCGCATCCTTCATGATTGTCGGCCGCGGGCGGCTCGCGCGTTTCGTGGATCCGCTGCTGATGCTGCCACTGGCGACCAGCGCGGTCACACTCGGCTTCGGCTTTATCGTCGCCCTGGACGAGCCGCCGCTAAACCTGCGGGCATCCTGGCTCATCATCCCCATCTCTCACACCTTGGTCGCTTTTCCTTTTGTCGTTCGCAGCGTATTGCCGAGTTTACGGGCGATCCCGTCCTCGGTGCGCGAGGCTGCGCAGGTTTTAGGCGCGCGGCCCCTTGACTTGCTGAGAACGATCGACTTGCCGCTGGTAAGCCGGGGAATCGCGGTCGGGGCAACCTTTGCATTTACCGTGAGCATGGGCGAGTTCGGGGCTTCGCTCTTTGTCGCGCAGCGAGAGTCTGTGACGATTCCAGTTGTTATCTACAGGCTAATCGGCGATCCCGGCCTGGCATCCTATCGTCAGGCGCTGGCGATGAGCGTCATTCTGCTCTTGGTATGCACCTTGGGTTTTGTCATGATTGAACGACTTCGCGTCGCTGGAGTGGGCGAATTCTGATGCTTCAATTGAAGGACCTGTCTCACGCCTATGACGAAGCCGTTTCGCTACGGAAGGTCAACTTGACAGTCGCGCAAGATGAGATCGTCTGTCTGCTGGGTCCGAGCGGCTGCGGCAAGACCACGCTCTTGCGCATCGTTGCCGGCCTGATCTCCGACTATGGGGGAGACGTACTGCTCGACGGGCACGATCTGCGTCGCCTGGCTGCGCATGAGCGCGGCTTCGGACTGATGTTTCAAGATTTTGCGCTCTTCCCGCATATGTCGGTATCCGACAACATCGCATACGGACTGCGGCGACGGCGCATGGCACCGACCGATATAGGGACCCGAGTGGAACTGATGCTGGATCAAGTTGGCTTGGGGGGCTATGGCGAACGAGACATCGGGACATTGTCGGGCGGCGAACAACAGCGCGTCGCCTTAGCGCGCAGCCTGGCGCCGGAACCGAGCCTGCTGATGTTGGATGAACCTCTGGGTTCGCTGGATGCGCTGCTGAGAGACAAGCTGGCTCTCGAATTGAGAGAGATTATCAACCGCGCGGGATTGCGCGCGCTTTACGTAACGCACGATCACCGCGAAGCCTACGCGATTGCCGACCGGATTGCGGTTATGGACAAAGGAACGATCCGGCAACTGGACGAGCCCTTTGACTTGTATCACCATCCGAACGACGAAAATGTCGCGAGATTCCTCGGCTTTTCCAACATTTTTCAATTTGGAGACAACCGCTTTACGCGCGAACTGCGACAGAAATTTCAGCCTGATGCCGCCGATAGCGACGCCTTTTTGATCCACCCGGACGGGATTGCACTCGGCGATGAAGGCGATCCTACATCGATAGCGCGCCGCGGCCGGATCGCGTCTTCCGTGTTTCGCGGCGAATACAGCGAAGTCACTATTCGCATGCCGCAGGAAGGATTGACTTTGCGCTGCAAATCACGCGCTGGGACCCCAACTGTCGGTCGTTCAGTCACAGTTTCTGTGAAAAGTGAAGCCATTAGGCGACTCAATTGACCGTGCCCAAGGGCTATGGTCTATACGGGGAGCGACAATTGCAACTATAATTCGGTGGTCAATCGCTAACCGAATTGTGGAGTGGTGAATTTCTCCGATATGAAATACCTGTCTACCCTCATATATTCTCAGATAAACTCCCCTCTGCTTCGGATGCTTTGGGGAGGGGCTGGGGAGGGGTTAGAAAAGGCGATACTCCCAATAATCACCACTTCCCCGAACTGATCGGCAGAAAACAAGATGCCTCGTGCTTTATTCAGTGTTTCGAACAAGACCGGAATCACCGAGTTTGCTCACGCCTTGCTGACCTACGGTTGGGAAATCGTCGCCAGCGGCGGAACCCGCAAGACCTTGGAAGAATCGGGGGTTCCAGTCACCGGCGTCGAACAGATTACCGGCCAGCCCGAGATGCTTGGCGGCCGTGTCAAGACACTGCATCCGGCCATCCACAGCGGTATCCTGGCTCGTGATAACGAGGCTGACTTGAAGGAGATCGAGAGTTTTGGCTTCGCGCCGATTTCGATGGTCGTCTGCAACCTTTATCCATTCGTAGAAACAGCGGCTGCCGAGAACGGCGATTTGAGCGCCGTCATTGAGCAGATTGATATCGGTGGCGTGACAATGTTGCGCGCGGCAGCCAAGAACTTCCAACGCGTGATAACCATTTGCGATCCGGACGACTATTTGTCCATTATGGCTGCATTACACGAGGCGGGACGGATTGATATGGCGCGCCGTCGGGAGCTTGCGGTAAAAGCCTTTGCCCATACCCGGGATTACGACGCGGCAATTCACGCTTATCTGTACGAATCCGGCCTGCCCCCTCCAGAATCGGCGGGCGTACCCGACAGCATTTACATTAGTATGCTGCGCAGCAATGAACTCCGCTATGGAGAAAACCCCCATCAAAGCGCCGCCTATTATTCCTCGCATATATCCGACTTGCCCTTGGGCGCGGCGCAATTAAGCGGAAAACAACTGTCCTACAACAATATTCTTGACGTCGATGCCGCCTGGCGCGCTGTCGGCAGCTTTAACGAGCCAACGGTTGTAATCGTCAAACATCTAAATCCTACCGGCATCGCGTCTGCCGGCTCCATCACCCAAGCTTATCCTCAAGCCCTGGCTTCAGATCCGGTTTCGGCTTTCGGGGGCATAATCGCCGTCAATCGCGAGGTCGACGAGGCTTTTGTCTCCGCCTTGGAGGCACTGTTTCTGGAAGCCATAATCGCGCCCTCTTTTTCGGATGAAGCGCTGGAGCAACTGCGCGGCCGGCGCAAGAACTGCAGAATCTTGCAGGTTGACCGCCCTTATGGCGCAAGCGGCCTGGAAGTTCGCTCTGTCATGGGCGGGATGCTCCTGCAGACAATTGACATGGGCGACCCGCCCGAGGCGGTCATGCGGACGGTTACCGTCCGCGTGCCGCTTGATGCGGAATTGCAGTCTCTGCGCTTCGCCTGGAAAGCGGTGCAGCATGTCAAGTCAAATGCGATTGTGCTTGCTCAAGGAAGGCGAACGATCGGCATCGGAGGCGGTTTGCCAAGCCGGGTAGACGCGGTAGAACTTGCCGTCAAGAAAGCCGGGGACGAGGTGACGAGCGCGGTCATGGCTTCGGATGCCTTCTTTCCTTTTCCCGACGGCATTGAATCCGCGGCGCGGGCGGGGGTCACCTGTGTCATACAGCCGGGCGGGTCCATTCGCGATGCCCAGGTGATCGAAGCGGCGGACTACTACGACATGGCGATGATCTTCACAGGGGGGCGGCACTTCCGCCATTAGCTGGAATTGGCTTAAGCCAACCCGGCTTCATGGAGTTCGCCGTTTTTCGGCTTCTTGCCGGTAAAGGGAATCTCGCCTTTTTCCCAGGCAACCAAAAGCGGAACCGCCGTGAAGATCGACGAATAGGTCCCCGATAGCAGACCGATAAACAGAATCGCGATGAATTGCTTGACGGTTTCGCCGCCAAATAGCAAGATCGCGATCATGATAAAAAATGCGTTCAGTTGTGTGGCAAGTGAACGATGTATGGTCTCCCAAATGCTGCGATTGACGATCGTCTCGAAAGGCTCGCCGAGATGCTTCGGGATGTTTTCGCGAATGCGGTCAAAAACGACGATCGAGTCCTGCACAGAGAAGCCCACAACGGTCAACACAGCTGTCAAAAACAAGGCATCGATTTCCCAGCCCAGCAATAGCCCAAAAAGCGACATGACGCCCATCACCACCAAAATGTCGTGGATCATGGCCGCGATGGCGCAGACCCCGTACCGTATAGCATTGGGCACCTGCCGAAAGGCGATCACGATGAAGCCGGTAATCACCAAAGCGCCGACAGCCACTGCGGCCAGCGCGGAACGAGTGACTTCTTGACCGATGGTCGCGGAAACGGTTTCGGCGCGGAAGCTGTCTCGGTCAATCGGAGAAATCGACCCCAGACGAAGCAAGATGTCGTTTGTCACTTCTACGTCGTGGAAACCGGCGCGCACGGACCAGCGATAATCGCTTGCCGCGCCGATCCGCTGTATGATGATATTCTCGTCGCCGACCGCGCCGAATACTTGACGGATGCCGTCTTCAGTCGCGCCGGCATCCTGGAACTTCAATTCGTATATGCTGCCGCCGACAAAGTCGATGCTCAGGCGAAAGGGCGAGCCGGTCGTAACTGTCGACAAGAGCATGACCAGCAGTCCAGGCACGATGACCAGGGCGGATAGCAGGAAGAACCAGCGGCGCTTCTCGACAATCTTGAACATTTCGGCTCTCCTCTAAACGCCAAGCAGCGCGCGATTGCGATCAATGGTGTTACGGAATATGCTGACGAGAATATACAGAAAAGTGCGCGTAACGATCACAGCGGTGAACAGATTCAAGACCAAACCTATCGCCAGCGTCACGGCAAAGCCGGCTACGATGCTGGCGCCGGGCGTCTGCCCGAACATAAAGAGAATCCCGCAGATGATGATCGTCGAAAGATTGGAATCGCGAATGGATGTCCAGGCGCGGTCGAAGCCCGCCTTCAGGGCGTCTTCCAGCGCGAGGCCCGCGCGCAATTCCTCTTTGATCCGTTCGAATATCAGGATATTGCCGTCGACAGCCGTTCCGATAGATATCAGAAAACCTGTGATCGCCGGCAAGGTCAGCGTCACCGGCAAGAGCTTGAAGACGGCGATATTCAAGAAAATGAATACGATCAGCGCCAGATCCGCTGCGAGGCCGGGCAGGCGATAGTAAATGAGCATAAAGGCGAGCACCACAAGGACGCCCACGACGCCAGCTTGAACGCTGAGCCGCACCGATTCTTGCCCGAGCGTCGCGCCGACTTCCTGCGTGCTCTCAATACGGAGCGGTATGGGCAAGGCTCCCGATCGCAATTGCAAGGCCAAGGTGTTTGCTTCCTCTTCGGTGAATTGGCCCGAGATGACGCCGCCGGTCGACAATTGCGCTTGAATGGTGGGCGCGGAAAGCACTTCGCCGTCCAGGACAATTGCCATCGGTTGCCCGATGCGCTCCCCGGTGAAGCTCCCAAATACATTCTGGAAGTCTTCCTTGATCTCGAAATTGATCAGCCATTGAGGGTTTCCCGTACCTTGCGCGGGAGCCAATACCGCGCTCGCCGCCTGCAGGCCCGCGCCGGTCATCACCGTGCGGAAGGGCAAACCGTTCACCGGATGCGCGAGCCGCCCGGCAAGCGGATCGTCTTCGCCGCTAAGCTCCCCCCGAAGCGCGATTTGTTCGCTGGTGACGATCTCCCGGCCGATCAGGTCCGGCGCCTGGTTGGACAAGCCGCCGAAGTCAACAAACTCCAACAGCGCGGTCTGCTGGATTGTGGCGATCGCTTGTTCGGGATCGCGGACGCCGGGCAATTCAACCAGTATGCGATCGCGACCTTGCACTTGCACGGTCGCTTCGGTCAATCCCAGCGCGTTAACGCGGCGCGAGACATTGTTGGCGGTTTCCGCAAGTTCTTCCCTGTCAAAATTCTGCGTCGGGATATCCGCCTGCAAAAGCACCCGTAACCCCCCGACGAGATCCAAACCAAGACTCTGCGTGATATGCAGCACAAATTCATTCTCGCCATCGCCATTGGCGTCAATTTCGAGATTCTCGCTGCAACGAAGAGACTCGATTTCCTGCGCTGTAGCCCTTGAACAGGCTTCGGTCTGCACACCCTTGAACTCGGGAGGACTGGCAACCCAAATGCAGAAAAGGCTTAGCGCAAGAATAAGCATCAGCCATCGAACATGACTGCTCATAGATGGGACCTTTCGTGTATAGGCTCTTTGTCAGGTTGTTCCACGTTCTGCCCGCTGCTCATTCAATCCCATATTTGCGTTTCGGGCGATTTCCTGTGAATCATAGACCTGCTGCAACGCTGCCGTCAGCAGCTTGATGGTTACGCCGTCAGCGATCTCCACGAAGGAGATGCCCGAATCAACATCAATATCGACGATTTTGCCGACGATGCCGCCATAAGTAACGATTTCATCGCCGACGTGCAAGGACCGCACGACTTTCTGTTTGTGCTTGAAAGCGCGCTGCTTTGGGAAGATGAACATGGCCCAATAAGCGCCCAAAGCGAGCGACAGAATGGCGAATACCAGCACGAACTCTAACATGGACAATTTCCTGATCGCTATGAACCGCGCAATTATATAGGCGCATGCGACCTTAAGCCAGTGTAATTGACAGGTCCAAGGTTTGCTTGACCATTTCTCAAAACGAATCTACAATACGCAGGTGGCGTTGTTGTCGATTGGTTAGGGAAACTATCATGCTAAGACGATTGAAGAATGCGCGTTACGGCATTTTTTTTCTGGCGCTTTTGCTCCTGTTGGTATCCCAGCCAGCGACGGCCGGAGACACGATCATCAGCAACAACTCCGGCGCCGGCAACCAAGTTTTTGTCATCGAAGACGAACCTTCATTGGTGATAAACGGTTTTGATCTCGCGCCCCTGGGTCTTGGCTTTCCCATTGCGCTTGACGCGGTCACCATATTCGTAAATCGCGCCGTCCCAGGCGTCGCTGCGGATCTGCTCATATATCAAGACGCAAATGGGGGCTCGCCAGTTGACGCGACGCTGATTCATCGACAGCAGGTGGCAATCAATGGCTCCGGCGCCAATCGGATCCTTCTGGAACAGGCGGCGATTGTGACGGAACCGGTGATCTGGGTCGGATTTTACTTGCCGGTTGGTTTCCGTTTTAACGCCGACGCCTCCGGTTCATCCGTGCTCACATATTGGGCTTGGACGCCGGGCGGCTCTTTTGATGTCAGTGCTTTGTCAAGCGCGCAGGTCTTGGGACCTGCCGACGGGAGCGAGCCCGTTGGCATCAACATGGAAGGCATCGCGCGGATCACCGCTGAACTGCGTACGCCGTTTTATGAAGAGACGACAAACGCTGTTCTTGTCGGCAAGCAATTTGTAGACGACTCCGAGCAAGACACATCCATTCTGCAAACCTATCCCTATTGCGGTGATCTGTTTTATGATCCCGAAGACATCGACATCTCCGGGGAGGGCGCATTCACAATTACTTGCGGCGTCAACAGAGAGTTCGAAGCGCCGACAAATGTCGCGCAGCCATCCGGCGAGTTGCTCAATGTACAACGCGCTGGCCATCTCTACAAGTTGGTGGCGAATATACCGCAAGAACTGCATGTTCACGGCGCCATCGGCACCTTGCCGGTGCCGGTAACGCACTGCATGCGCATTCAGGCAATTGACCTGGAACAGGCAATCATCGCCGAAGCGCGCGATATACCGGAGCGCTGGTATGTATTGCCTTCCGTCCGCTTTGGAGACTTGGTCTGCGTCGAAGTCACACATGCCAGCTACTTGTCCTATTTCTTGCCGCGCACGGACGACTCGCCGCAGAATGTAAACCTGGTGCTTGGTTGGTCGCGCATCAATCCTCATCCGCTTGAATGCGGGATCTTAACCGGATTCCAGATACCGGTGGTCAATACCGGTCAGAGTTGGTTCGATACGCCTTCTTCGGATGTCAAAGTGATTGTCGAGAATATCCATATCGCAACCGGAACAGTTACCGGAGCGATGGAACTGAAAGTGCCGACATCCAAACTGGGACCGGGCCACCGTCAATTGCTCGAGATAGGTCCGATGATCGTGGATCAATATGTGAGAGAGCTTCACCGCCTGCAAATAAGGCTTGACTTCGACGAAAAAGTGGAAGAGACCAACGAATTCGACAATATCTGGTTCAGTGAATATGTCTTGCAGTGGGCCGGGGGCAGCCAACGCTGCTACGATAGAGCCTGGCATACACAGACGCCGCATCCGAGCACGTCTTTGGATTATTGCTTCATCGGCAGGCCATATAAAAGCAGCGGAGACAAAATTTTGATTCCCTACTCGCCCGCCTGTGATATTGAATTTCGCTCTGGACACGTCCAGGAACATCCTGGAGCCGGAGAGCCAAGGCAGTTCAAGCGAGGGGATTGCCAAATTGCCATTAGTATCAAGGTGGTCGGTCAGAGCGCGAAGATCCTCTATCGCAAGATTGATGTGCCGGGTTCGGATTCGCCGTGCCCTAGCGAGAGCAGAGTACGAGACTACATCGATAGAGACAATGTAGTTCTGGTCATTGATATTGACGACGCCTGAGCGAGCTAGTGGCGACAAGACTTGGGCTGAAAAATCGCGCAAACTGGAGTCTGGGGTAGCGTCATGCGGGTTGTCACGAACAAAAAACTGGCTCGCCGCAATCGCAAGTTAACCAACTATCTTTTCTTTGGCACGTTCGGCGCGCTGATTCTGAGCTTTTTCGTGATCAATGCTTCACTGTTCACGGGCGACATTCCCGATTCACTGGGCGTGATCGCGCAGTCCGCCATGTTGCCTATCGCCTTCATCCTGACGGTTCTTTCCGTGCGCATGACAAATCTCTGGGCGCGCGTTCCGCGCCCAGAGAAGGCGATCGAGGACGGCTTGAAGGGCTTGAGCAACAAGAGCGTCTTGTACAACTATTATCATTTTCCGGCGCGCCATGTTCTGATTTGCCCTCAAGGCGTGTACGCGATTGTCACGCGCTGGCACGATCAGGAATACACCTACCGCGACGGCAAGTTCCGCAGTCATCGCAATGTTCTCAGCAAGTTCTTTTCTCTGTTCCGGCTGGATGGTGTTGGCAAGCCTCTTCGCGATGCCGAGATTGCTCGTCAAGACGTGCAACGGTCCATTGATGAAATCGCTCCCGATGTCGAGGTGCAACCACTCGTGGTCTTTGTCGACCCGTCGGCGAAGATAAACTTCGAAGACGAGTTGGATACGCCCGTTCTTTTCGCTGATACGAGATTGTCCCCCAACTTAAAGGATTTCATGCGCGATGCAAAACGCCGGATATCGGAAGAAGCCGGCGACGCAAAAAACGCCAATCTAATGCCGCTTTCTGACCAACAGATCGAAGCTTTCGAAAAAGCGACAATCTGAGCCCGCATGGCGCGCCCCATACGCCCGGCAATACTAATACTGATTATCTGGCTCGGCTTTGCCTTGCGCTTGCACGAACTCGCTTCAGTGCCGCTGCGCGGCGACGAAGCCTTTAGCGCGCTGAACTGGGCAGGCAAGCCCTTGCATCAGTCCCTGACCGAGATCGCAACGCTTGAGCCGCATCCACCGCTGACCTACGTATTGTTTCGGCTTTGGGGGCTTCTCATCGGCGGGATCGACAGTCCCTTTGCCTTGCGACTGCTTCCGGTCTTTGGCAATTTGATCGGCGTCTCTGGGGCATACGCCTTGGCCTCCCGCCTTACCGGAAAGCGAATTAGCGGCATGGCCGCCGCCTTTATTTGGGCAATTCATCCCTACGAAATCTGGCATAGCCAGGACTTTCGCAACTATGCCGTCTGGGCCGGCCTGAGTGTGACGAACTTGTGGCTGGGTCTGCGCCTGATTGATCGGCCGACTATGAGAAATTGGCTGCTCCATGCCTTGATGGCCATCACTAGCGCGCTGATATTCTACACCGAAGTGTTTATGTCGATTGCCCTGGCGCTCGTCGCCATTTGCTGTAAGAAAAGCGATCGGCGATTCTTGGCGAGATTTATCTCCTTGCAGGGCATCGTGGTTTTGATCCCGCTGATGGCTTTCCTTGTTCTGCAAACCGGTCTGTTAGCCTCGGGCGCATATCCGGGCAACCTTGAATCGCTGCATGTTCCCGATTTCTTGTTCCGCTTTCTGCCGGTCTTGACCCTGGGAGAGACCGCGCCGGGTTCGTCACTCCGGTTGTGGATCGCCCTCGCGCTTGCGTTTGGCTTGTTTGCCTGCGTTGTTGCGCGGGGCTCAAGGCGCGAGCTTCAGTTTATCGGGGCTATCGTACTCGTTCCATTCTTGCTGCTTGGGGCTCTTTCCTTACGCGTGAATATTTTCCATCCGCGTTACGTTTTGGGGACAGTACCGGGCTTTGTACTGCTGATCTCCCTGGGCAGCGTTCGTTTGGCTGTCTGGATAGCCAAGGCTTCCGGAACCCGGCAAGGATACGTTATGCCGCTGCTCTTGGCGCCCTGGATTATTCTCTCAGCCTTGTCGCTTCACGCCTACTATAACGACCCGGCATTCCGCAAATCACCCGCTTGGGAGGAGCTGGGCGACTTTCTCAACAACAGAGCGACTATCGACGATCTGGTCATTCAGCTAAGCGCGGACCCCGCCTTTGGCTACTATTACCGCGGTCCCGCCGAAGCGCGCGATCTGCCATCCGGTCCTTCGCAATCCGCAAACAGCATCATCGACGCATTGGAGGCGGCTCGGGCGAACTACGACAGCATTTATGTCGTGTCGAATGCCATACCGTCATGGCAGAACGCGCGCGTCGTCGAGGATTGGATGCGAGAGAATATGCAACTGGTCATGCTCAGCAACGCCTCTGGATTGGCCATTCGTCAATACAAGGAATGGACCGTTTTGGAGGCTGGCGCCATACCGCTGGCAAGCTTTGGCGGCGCAGTTGACTTGCTTGACTACCGCTTTTTCGACGATCCGCTGCCGACCGGCGAGTTGCTGCTGCGCGTTTATTGGCGGCCCCTGGCAATCACCGGAAACTCGCTTAAGTCATTTGCGCATGTCTATGGCGACGCGAATCCGGAAACGGGCGAGGTTCTTTGGGCGCAAGACGACCAGTTCCCACAATCCGGGCGCATCGACAGCAGATCCTGGACGCCGGCCGAGGTTTTCCGAGATCTCTACTATTTGCCAGCCGATACCTTGCAAGATGGCAGCTATGAATTGCGCCTCGGCTGGTATGAGCCTGTGAGCGGCGATCGACTGCTTACAGATGCCGGATCGGACAGTTTCTTGCTCCAAGACTTCGACTATCCGCCGAAGCCCTGACGTTAGCCCTACAAGGCTGCCTGGTCTGTAGATTTGATCACTTGCTCCCTAGTAGTATGTCAATTGAAGAATTGAAGTCGAAATGCGGGCTGGGCGACTCGCGTGAAGACTCGCGCTTGCAAAAGTCTCGCCCGCGAACGGATCTTTGGCATGCGGTTACAGAAGCTGATCATCCGCGCCTGTCTGGGAATGGCAATTGCCGTGCTTTTCGGCTTGGCAATGAATGTGCATGCCCGGACGGAGCATCCCGGTTCCAGCCTCAACGACCTGATGCCTCTTGGCATCGAGCGCTATACCGTTCGCCCCGATGACAGCTTGTATGCCATCGCAAAGCGCTTCAAGACCAGCGTGAAGGCTCTCCAGTCGCTGAACGGTCTGAAAGACGCCCGTGTGCTTTTCGCGGGCGACGCGCTTCTCGTGCCGCGGCTTGACAAGACTGAAGCAGTTGCTTACCTGATAAAACCCGGTGACTCCTTGTTCGAAATCGCCCGAAGTTTCGATACCACGGTCGAGGCTTTGCAATCGCTAAACGGGATCGGCGACCGCGATCATATCGTATCGGGTCAAACGATCCTTTTGCCCCAACCCGCTGAAAGCTTGATGAGGCGCGAATTCGCTTACGGGATCACGCTATTCCCGGATCTCGAAAGTACGCCGGAGATCTTGCGCCGGGTCAAACAGCTTGGCGTCAATTGGGCCAAGATCGAAGTCAGTTGGGCCCACGTGGAACCGACCGCAACCGACTTCGTCTTTGACGATTTGGATGCGCTAATCGAGGGCTTGGACCAGCTTGGGATTCAAATTCTGCTAAATGTATATGAGGCGCCGGAATGGTCTCGCAGGTCATATACTCGGCAATTGAACAGTATGCTGCGCGCCAATTCGGGACCTCCGGAGAACCTGGCGGACTTCGCTAATTTTATGAACGTATTGGCCGAGCGCTACGCGGGTATTATCGACGCCTACGAGATTTGGAAATCGCCCAATCTCCTGAAATACTGGACCGCGCCCGTTTACGAAGGACCGCCAACAATGGGCGCCTCTGGAGATTACGGTTTCCCGGACAAGATAAAAATCGGGGCTGCCTATTACGTGGATCTGCTGAAGATCGCCTTTGAAGCCATCAAGTCGGTTGACAGCGGCGCGCTTGTGATCACCGCAGGTCTGGCGCCCGTCGGCTTTACCGACAATTACAATGCCGTAGAAACTGGCGCGTTTTTGCGGGATATAATCCGTGAAGGCGCGACAGACTACAGCGATGGCATCGGCGCGCTATTTGGCGCGTCGGCGGTCCCCCCGGCATTATCCTGCTGCGAACAGCCGCCGGGCGTGGACACGCACTACGAATCGCATTTGCAGTATTTTACTGAGGTTCTCTATCTGTATCGCGATATTCTCAGCCGCAAGGCATCCGACGACATCCCGATCTACATTACGCAGGTGGGCTGGGGGACAACCGAGGGCGCCAATCTGGCGATACCAGCGAGCGGTCTCGAGTGGCTCAGGTACACGGACCAAGGCGAACAGGCGCTTTACGTCGCTCAAGCCTTCGATATTGCCTACGGGCTCAATTACATTGCGGGAAACTTCCTGTACAACCTTAATGGCTGCGCGGTGGGCGACAGCGAAGCCTGTTTCTTCAGTCTTGTTGACGCCGCCGGGCTGGACAGACCCGCCCTGCAATCTTTTGCGGAAATAGACAAAGCCGCGACCGACACGACTTGATCCCTACAAGTTATGTCTGAAAACGTAGGGGCGACTGGCCTGCTGTGTCTACGCGCAGCGCTGAGTCGCCCAAAACATACCCCTCTGTGTCCTCGGTGCCTCTGCGGTGAAAAAAACCTGTATCTTGCCGCCACAAAGTCCCGACCCCGGCAGACCTTGTAGGATTGAATAGCCCGGATCACTATTTCGCATGACTAACTTGGAACTACTTGCTTCATGTGCCTTCTTACCGGCTCGCCCACTCAAAACTACGCCAGATACCCGGCGCGCCAACTATGGTATAGACGCTTTGGGCGTCCTTCCGCGCGACGCTCACGCGCCATTGCATGAGGTGGGTCAGTCCATCATCGGGCGCAAACCCCGAGGGTACGATCAGATCATTCGCTCTGCTGACTAAGGGCAAAGACCTGTTGGCAGTCTGATCAATCAGTTCGACCAGGTACTCATCCGCGTCGTTAATGCCGCTGATGCCGACCCATTGCAGCCGCAGTTCGCTTGTCCGGATCAATGCGCCGTCAGCCGGGAATATGAGGCGCGGCGGCAGATAGGTGGCAGTCGGCGTTGCGGTTTCGTCTCCGGTCGGCGTCGGCGTTTTGCTTGGCAGCGGCGTTGGCAAAGGCACGAAGACGCACTGGCCGATCTGAATATTCGGTCTGCAGTCGGGTCCGCCGCTTGGTTCGGTGAAGGCGCAGCCAAAAAACTGGATTTCCTTGTTCAATTGGCTCAGGACTTCCAGAGTCGTGCTGTATTGTTCGGCGATCGCCACAATTGAGTCCCCCGCTTCAACTTCATAGCAGCCGACGCTTGAACCAGATTGAAGCAGCGCCCCGCTATCCTGATTAACGCCGATCGTCGCCAGAACTTCTTCCGTGGCGCTCGCGCCGACAGCTGTAGCAGTTGAGGTCGGTCGCGGTATGAATATCGTATTGCCGACCGGCGGCAGCAGGTCAATGTGACTGATGTTCTCGTTGAGGGCAACCACGGTCGCGGCAACCTCCAGGTCGTAGCCGAATCCATGCTGGGGCAGTTGGATAATGTAAAACAGCGTGTCATCTTCCTGGACCACGTACTCGAAGAATGCTGATGTCGCCGTGGCTATCCTGGTCGGCGTCGGCGGCGGCGCTGTGTCTGTGGCGGTCGCCGTTGCGATTTCCAAAGTAGGCATGCGCGTATCTGTCGCGGAGGGCAGCGCTTTAGCCGTGGCTACCAGCGGCGGTTTGGCTGTTGCGATTTCTTCCTGCTCAATTGTCGGCGTCATTGTGGCAGCCGGATTCCCGATGTTGCAGGCGGACATCATAAAGAGAAAGGCTGTCATAAGCGTGCGAAAAGAGTGACCATGTTTCACGATGTACTGCCTCCGGAGCCCTCCCAAACCAAAGACCGTATGCCCGTCGCCTGGGACGAAGCGCCGCTAGTTTGGCTGATAATGGACACTTGCCACATATAAGTGTGGCGTTGGTCATCGTCCGCCTGCCATTGCCGCGGCAATATGAAAAAGAGATCCCGTGTTTCCGCCGTGAACCTGTTGACCGTGCCAACCTCGGAAATGGCGACGCGAAAGATTTCATCCGTTGTCAGCGTCCCCGTCGCTACCCAGCGCAGCGTGATCTGGTCGTCCGCGTCGAAAAACGCGCGATCGGGCGGGCCAACAGCGAAAGGCGCGTTGACCGTAGCCGTGGCCGGCGGGACAGGTGTTTCGCTGCCGGAAAGAGTCGGCACAGGCGTCACTGTCGCGGTGGGCGCGGGTACGCGCAAGGTCTGTCCTTCGATCAATTCGACAATGCACTCGCCCCCGCCGTAGGGCAAGCTAAAATCGCATAAGGCAAATGCCACTTCCGGGTTCAGGTCGGAAAGTTGCTTGGCGTCGGTATCGTATTGCACGGCGATCGCGATCATGCTCTCTCCTGCAGCAACAGTATGCCAGGTCAATCCCGGCAATATCGTGGGCGTCTCCGTCGGCGCGAATGGATCAAAAGAAAGCAGCGCCAATCCCTCGGAGGCTGGCGTATCTTCCAGGCTCGCGGAAGCGTTCAATTGCGGAACTGACGTTGAAAGCGGATCGATCGTGGCGCTGGGCAGCGGCACGACGATCTCCTGGCCAATCTGAATGCGCGTTTCATCAACGATCCCGTTAATCGCCATCACGGTTGGCAAGATATCCAGTCGGCGGTATCCGCAACCCGCGACAATGCTGATTAGCGAGTCTCCCGCGGCGACTCGATGGATGCAGGGCGACGGAGTCGAGGTTTCGCTCGGCGCCAGCGTAGGCAAAGGAGTTGGGCTGGGAACTGGGCTGGGAAAGCCCGGCGTCACTGTCGCAAAACTCGGGCGCGTGGGCGCCGCGGTTGGCGACAATTCGCCGAGCGGGCCATCTTCGCGTCCTGACAGATTGCCGACAACTGCCAGGGCAATGACCGCGAGCAGCGCGATCCCCAAGACGGCGATGCCTGCAAAGAGCCTGCGCGCGCTGTCGTTCAGCGCCCCCTCATACAGGTCGGTCTCGCCATGACGATAGTCGTAATCCCGCCAGGCCAAATTGCTTTCGTCCGAGAGCGCTTGCGCCTCGACATCCTCTATCGTCGTTCCGCAAGTAGAACACGTGCTGGCATTGCGATGGTTGCGCGCTTCACAGATCGGGCAGCGTTTGTATGATTCGGACAAGCGAAATCCTCCCTTGCAGACCCATTATAACGGATAGGGAGGGCGGTATTCGAGGCTTGTGAGATGACGTAGGTCTATCGCGCGGCGGCACAAGCCGATACGGATCAATCTATCACGACAAGCTGGACAAGCGCTCTGTCACTTGTCTGTATGCCGATTCCAGATCAGCCAGCCGGTCGCGTTCCCGCTGAACGATCGCTTCCGGCGCCTTGCTCAGGAAATTGTCGTTGCCCAACATCTTCTGCGTTTTGGCGATCTGCTGGGTCAAACGGGTTGCTTCGCCTTCCAGGCGCTGGCTTTCCGCCTCAAGATCGAGCATGCCTTCCAGCGGCAGATAGAGCGTGATATCGCTGACGACGATACTGGCGCAATTCGCCGGCGCCGGATCCTCCGCGGCCAGCAGTTGCAGTTCTTCCACGTTGCAAAGCCGCCTGAAGATGTGGTCATGCGCCGCGAGATCTTGCGCGGCGGCGCCGGCTCTTGCCAGCGCCTTGATACGCTTGCCGGGATCGACCTTGTATTCCCCGCGGGTATTGCGCACCTCTCGAACCAACTCGAGCAAGAGATTCATGCGAGACTCGACCTCGTCGTCGATGAGAGCCTCATCCGCGTTTGGCCAATCGGCAATGATGAGCGCTTCGCCATCGTGCGGGATGTAGCGCCAGGCTTCTTCTGTCATAAAAGGCATGAAAGGGTGCAACAGGCGCAAACATGCGTCTTGCGCCGCTACCAGAACGCGCTGCGTCGCGGTTTTCTCGTCGTCCTTCCCCGAGTACATGGCATGCTTGCTGATTTCGAGGTAGTAGGGCGCGAATTCGTCCCACATGAAGGCGAGGATCTGGCTGCCGGCTTCGCCGAATTGATAAATGTCGAACAGGTGCTGCACGTTGGCGATCAGCCGATGCAGCCTGCTGAGAATCCAGCGCGCGGGCAGATCGAGTTCCTCGACTGGCGGCAGACCCAGCTCGAGTTCGCCTTCCAGGTTCATGTTGATAAATGATGTGATTTGCCACACTTTGTTGATGAAACGGAAGGTATGGTCGACGCGTGTTTCGTCCAGATTGACATCGTTGCCCGGCGTTCCGCTGGTGATAAGCGTGAAGCGCAAGGGGTCCGCCCCCAGCTTGTCGACTACGGTCAGCGGATCAATGACGTTGCCCAGGGACTTGCTGAACTTCTTGCCATGCCTGTCGCGAACCAGGCCGTGAAGATAAACGGTGTGGAAGGGAGGCTTGTCGGTGAACCACAGACCCATCATGATCATGCGCGCCACCCAGAAAAACAGGATGTCGTGACCGGTCTCCATGACCTGCGTCGGATAATAGCGCTCGAGATCGTCGCTTTCCGTCGGCCAGCCCAGGGTGCTGAAGGGCCACAGCCCACTGCTGAACCAGGTATCCAGAACATCTTCTTCCATCACCCAGCCGTCGCCCGGCGGCGCGGCGCGCCCGACGTGGATTTCACCCTCCGGATCCCCGTCTTTTTCTCGATACCAGGCGGGTATGCGATGTCCCCACCACAATTGTCGGCTGATGCACCAGTCCTGAATGTTCTCCAGCCAATGAAAATATACCTTTTCGTATCGTTCCGGCACGATTTTTATGTCGCCGTCCCGAACGGCTGCCATCGCCTTTTCCGCCAAGGGCTGGATGCGAACGTACCACTGCGTGCTCATCATCGGTTCGACGACTTCTCCGCCGCGTTGGCTGCGCGGAATGCGCGTGCTATAAGCTTCGGTCTTGATGGTCAAGCCCGCCGCTTCCATATCGCGCCACAGGCGCTCGCGACAGGCATAACGATCCGCGCCCGCGTACTTGCCGGCATTTGTATTCATGCTGGCGTCCTTGTTGAGTACGTTCACCAGCGCCAGCTTGTGGCGCTGACCAATTTCGTAGTCGTTGAAGTCATGGGCGGGCGTGACTTTGAGAGCGCCCGTGCCAAATTCCATGTCCACGCTGTCATCGCCGATAACCGGGATCTCCCGCCCCAGGATTGGCACGTAAGCGCTCTTGCCGATGAAGCGCGCGTAACGCGCGTCGGCGGGGTTCACCGCAACTGCCGTATCGCCCAGGATGGTTTCGGGGCGGGTCGTCGCCACCGGTATGTGTTCGCCATCCTCAAGCGGGTACTTGAAATAATAGAGCGTCGCTTCTTCTTCCGAGGTTTCGACCTCCAGGTCGGAAACGGCTGTCTGCAAACCCGGGCTCCAATTGACCAGGCGCGGTCCGCGGTAGATCAATCCCTGTTCCCACAAGGTCAAAAATGCCTGCATGACCGCTGTCGACAATCCGTCGTCCAGCGTGAAGCGTTCCCGATCCCAGTCGCAGCTAGCGCCCAGCCGGCGCAACTGTCGCGTGATTGTGCCGCCGTGTTCTTCTTTCCATTGCCAGGTCCGGTGCAAGAATTCTTCATAGCCGACTTCTTCGCGGCTGCTGCCTTCTTCACGCAGCATGTTCTCGACTTGCAACTGCGTTGCGATGCCAGCGTGATCGGTCCCCGGCACCCAAAGCGCCGCTTTGCCGCGCATGCGCTCGTAACGAACCATCAAGTCTTCAAGCGCGCCAAAAAGCGCGTGCCCAAGATGCAGGCTGCCCGTAACATTGGGGGGCGGCATGCTGACGACAAAGGGCTCGGCATCGGACCCGGCGACTTCGGGTTTGAACCAGCCCTTGCGCTCCCACCAGGCATACAGACGAGGCTCGGCATCGGCATAGTCGAAATTGCGTGGCATATTGCTTTCGGCGCTCGCTCTCATGGCTCCTGTCCTCCTCCTATTAGGGATCAAAAAAGCCTCCCGCCCTACACAAGGACGAAAGGCTCAGCTTCGCGGTACCACCTTGTTTCAGCGGACAAATGTCCGCTGCGCTCGAGACGCGATAACGGGCGTAAACCGTCCCGAATCTACTGGCGGATGCGTTCTTTCGGGCAACTCCCGGGCGACTTTCGACAAGGTTTCGCAGGCGGGCTTCCAGACTATGACCCGCGTTCTCTGATTACGATAAACTCGTCTACTCCTCCCGATCATCGTTTTATAATATTCGAATGTTAAGCCCCGCGACGCATGAATTTGATGATAGCCACCCATGGGACTTGAACCCATAACCTATCGCTTACGAAGCGATCGCTCTGCCAATTGAGCTAGGGTGGCGCTCCACAAAGGTATTTTATCAGCGCGCCACTGGACAATCAAGAGATGTCTGCCAATGCTACAGAGCAATCGCACCAGACTTTTCTTAACCACCGAGAGCACCGATATTTAATCACTTATCTGCAAAAAGGGAGGCAATGTAGGGGCGTTTCGTTGAAACGCCCGCAAATAGG